>CAIQVS010000143.1 GCA_903875345.1 uncultured Pseudomonadota bacterium
AGTTTGTCCTTGCGCGCCTTAAGCGCGTCGGCGCTTGCCTCGAGCAGATCAAGCAGCCGCGCGAGATCGGCGGGCGGCAACGCGGCGAGCGCGGCGATGTCGAGATCGTCCACGGCGCCGAGATGAAGATTGGCGATGTTCATGCGGCGTCTCCGTGATGTTGTCCGTAAAAGGCGATCATCGCGGCTTCGGCCAAGCCGTCCTCGCTGCGGCGCGACCACAGATGCGCGAAACGCGGCATCAGCTGGCTGGCGCGATAGCGCGCGTCGTCCTTGTTTTTGGAAACCTTGAGCTTCGCTTTCCACATCACAGGCGTGATGAGCGTCATGGGAAGAAAATGCGCGGCGACGATGCCCTTGATCGCGCCATAGGTTTCGCCGAAGGCGAACATGCTGGCGACGCCTTGTTTCGGCATGGCGGAAACATGTTCGATGAAGACGCGAGCGCCGGTGGCGCTTTTGGTTTTGTCGTCGAGGATGTTGGCGAGCGCCGTCAGATCGAGAACGCGGCGGATACCTTTGGCTTTTGTGATGGTCAGCACCGGCAGCGGCAACACGTCCATCTCGTCGTCGCTGCGGCGGAACGCGATCGCGCCGGACAGGCCGGGATCGATGCCGACGAAAAGCGTCATGACTGACCTCCCACGTTATAGAGGTCGTTCAGCGTTACGCGCCCTTTGGTGACGGCGACGATTTTGGCTGCGACGGCTGGGCGCGGTTTGCGCGTTCCCTTGACGTAGCGGCAGACATTCATGGCCGCCGCCGTGCTGGTCATGCCAAGCAAATACGCAAAGGCGGCGTAGGTGAGGTTCTTCTGTTTGAGGTAGTCGGCCAGCTGCATAAGCCGACAAATAGACTATTAGGATATTTTGCACAAGTCTAAAAATATCCTTAAAGAGAGAATTTTAGATATGACTTGCGCAAGTATATCCTTTTCGGATATAAAATGGGGCATGAACAGATTGAGAGACATACGCAAGAATGCGGGACTGACGCTGAAGCAAGTGGCCGAAGCCTTCGAGGTCACCCCCATGACGATCCAGCGTTTCGAAAAGGGCACCCGCAACGTCAGCCTCAAATGGCTGGAGAAACTGGCCGAGCTTTACAAGGTCTCCGTGCCTGAATTGATCGCCGAGGGCGTTACCATTGCCGCCGAGACTTCCCCATCGGACACCGGCATGGATGCCGGTCTGCTGGAAGAGATCGTCGCTTACGCGCTGGGACGTTGCGCCGGACGCAACGTCGATCCGCATATCCTGACCAAAGTGATCGTCACCACCTACGCCCGCTGCCGCCAGAGCGCCGGAGGCAAGAAAACCACGCAAATCCACGAAAAAGTCGACGACATGCTGACGGTCGTCGCGCATTGATCAGTTCACTCCGGGAATGCCGTCGAGATAGGTCAGCGCCTCGTCGAACAGATAGCAGGGAAGCTTTTTCATCTCTGCGATTCCGAAATGGCATTCGAGCGCCGTGCGCAGACGCTCGGCGGAATGGCCGAAGCGCTCGGTCTGGCGGATGATCATGCCTTCGAGAATCATGCGCTGGATGTGATCGATCGGTTGCGCGCTACAGGCGATGACGGCTTGAGGACATCTCGGCGCATAGAGGTCTTGCTCATCCGCGACCTCCTCGAAGATAACCGGAACCATTGTTTTGAAATCACTCATAAAAATGGGCTTTCGATCAATGGCCAGCTACCCGAAAACAGCAACTTTGACGTGCAGAATGCCTTAATTTTCCGCGAAAATCAATAAAAAACTTGACATTTAGGATTACGAAGACACAGTTCAAGTATTAACGATACATCAGGCATGCAATGGCACTCACCGCAAACCAGCTTCGCGCCGCGCGCGCTCTTCTGAACATGCCGCAGGACAAACTGGCGAGGGCCGCTAAAGTTGCCGTTACCTCCATTCGCCAGTTCGAACTGGGCGCTACCGCCAATCTGCAGCAAAAAACCGAAAACGCGCTTATCGCCTTTCTGGGACAATGGATCGAGTTCATCGGCACGCGCGGTGTTGCGTTGCGGGAGGGCGATTATCTTTCCCTTGAAGGTAAAGACGCCATCGCGCGGATGTTCGAGGACATCAACGAATGCCTGCGCGGACGCAAGACGCCGGAAGTTCTGTTTTTGTGCGGGGAACCATGCCTATCCTCGCCGGAACTCGCGCCTTTCTGCGAGGAACTTGGCAAATCCGGCATTGCGCATCGCGCCATCTGCCACAACGACAACGCTCCCGCCCCGCTGTTCCGCAGCGTTCCGGCCAGCCACGCGCCGCTAGCGCTGCAGGCCGTCTACGGCGCCAACGTCGCGCAGATGGTCGGGCCGGAGCGGATCCTGCTCGTACGTTCGGCGATGCTGGCCGACAGCCTGCGGCAATCCTTCGAGACGATGTGGACGATGCTGCCTGCGCTCAAGGAGGACGACGATGGAGAAGGCCTCGCCGTCGCGGAAAAACCCCGGCGGAAGCGCGGGGCAGTCTAGTATCCTTAAAGGATAGCATATCCAATCATTGACAGAAATAGACTATTTGGATAGTTTCTTGGGGACGGGCGGCAAGGTTTCGCCCGGTAATCCAGGGAGCGCATAAATGACTTCTGCCGTTTTCCAGCTTCATCTCGACATGGCGCATCGCTGCGTGCGTGAGACGTTTGATCTTGTGCGCCAGGGCCGCGACGAGGAGGCGCTGAAGGTCGCCGAACTCGCCGTCGAGGCCTACGACAAGGCCATCGCCGTCGGCCACGGCGAACTTCTCGACACCTTTGTCGCCCTGGCCATGCGCGCGCCGCATCCGTCGGAAAATCTCCAGAGGACAAAACGGGCATGAGCGTGTTCGGGCGCATCTTCCGCAACCTGTCGCGCGCGCTGCGCCAGAAGGCGCGCTGGTGGCGCACGATCTGGTCGCGAGGCTGAATGGCCAGCGATGATCCTCTCGTTCTTACCGTCGATCAGGTGGCCGCGAAACTGCAGATCGAGCCGCGCGCCGTCATCCGCTTGCGCAACAAAAGACAACTTGCCTTCGTCAAAATTGGAAGCCAACTACGCTTCCGTATTGAGGACGTCGAAGATTATTTAAGGAGAGCGTTGAACCCATGCCGAGAGCATCAAAAACGCCTTGGCTCGGAAAAGAACCAAACCAGAGCATTTGGTACATCTATTGGTACGATGCGGCCTCCCGACGGCATCGTCGACGCAGCAGCGGCACGGATGATCGCAGCGAGGCTGAAAAGGCGCTCGGCCAGTTCATAATCGAAAAGTCGCGCACCAGCGTCTTGGGTCCGATCGAAACGCCGGATCGTTATCCCATAGCTACGGCCTTGCGGTGGTATCTTGAAGAACGCGGGCCTGAACTCGCCAGCGGGGAGTTTGCGGGCCGCGCCGTCAATCGACTGATCGATTTCTTCGGGCCGAAAACGGTGGTGGGCAGCATCACGCCGCAGGTACTGAAGCGTTACGAGACCGAGCGCAAGCGCAAGCCGAAATATATCCGCTGCAAAAACGGCGGCGCTTATGCCGAAGATCCACGCGGCGTAACCGCAGGAACAATCCGGCGCGAACTGGTCGTGCTTTCGGCGGCGCTCAACCACGCCGTGGCCAATGGCCGTTTGACGACTGCGCCGAAGATCATCATGCCGCCAACAAGCCCGTCAAAGACCCGCTACCTCGAGCAGGACGAAATCCAAAGACTGCTCGAGGGCTGCGTCGAGGCCCATGTTCGATTGTTCGTAACGCTGGCGATCAACACCGGCGCGCGCAAAGGCGCGTTGCTCGACATGAAGTGGGAGCAGGTGGATTTTGCGAACAGGATCGTCTACCTGAATCCGGAAGGCCGCGCGCAAACCAACAAACGCCGCGCGATCGTTCCGATGAACGATGTGCTTTTCGGCGTCCTTGTCGACGCCAAAAAGCGGCAGGAAAAAGATGCGAAAGAACGGGCGGAAAAGACTGGTGCACCGGTCGCCCCCTGTGGTCATGTCGTGGCCTATCGCAACGCGCCCGTGGTCGGCATCAAAACAGGCTTTTCGCAGGCATGTCGCCGCGCAGGGATCAAGGGCGTCACGCCACACACGCTGCGCCACACGGCGGGAACGCTCATGGCGCTGGCGGGGATTGATCTGTTTTTGATTGCCAAGGTGCTCGGACACTCCGTGCAGAAAACCACCGAGCTTTATGCGCACTTCCGTCCGGACTACTTGCGCGGCGCGGTCGACGTGCTGGGCAAAGCGACAGGGGGTTGTCGCTCGTCTGAGATGATCACGACCCCGACCTCAATCGGGATTCATTGACTGCGCCACACGCAAGGTTGAGCCGCAGCGAGAGGGGGCCTATAGCCAGTCCGGAGGGTTTTCCCATGTTTTCAGAAGCGAAAATCTTCAACAACCATCGGCATTTTCGCGCTATTTGAACCGTTTGCACACATACTTGCACCCATGTTCGCGAACTGGGTCCCCCAAAATGGGCGCTAACCCTTTGAAATATTTGGAGCGGGCGACGAGGATCGAACTCGCGACCCCGACCTTGGCAAAGAGCCGCATTGCCGGGGTAAAACGCCTAAACCACGCGCTTCTTTGACGATTTTTGATGGTTGTTGTCAAGTCTTTTCGCTTTGCTCACATAGTTTGCTCCCAAGGTGCTCTCATACTCACCCATCAATCATTTCCCCGTATCATCGCCTCGTAGCATTTCCCCGTCTGGCTTCCGGTGCGCGAATCGTGCAAAATACTGTTTGATTGCAGTGGGCTGCGAATAATCTTGACATATTATCCCATTTCTGGGATATTACAGGGAGTGAAGGAATGGCGCGGTTGCCTCAGTACGGGGAAAAACCTCTGGCCTGGGTGGGGTCGTCCAAGAAAGATTATATGGACTTTCCCGATGCGGTGCAAAAAGACATGGGGAACGCCCTCGGTCTTGCCCAGTTCGGCGGCAAGCATCCTGCGGCCAAGCCGTGGAAAGGCGAAGGCTCAGGCGTGTTTGAGATTGTTGAAGGCTTCCAGGGCAACGCGTATCGGGCCGTCTACACGGTTCGGTTCGCCGATATTGTCTACGTGCTTCATGCCTTCCAGAAGAAATCGCCGCACGGCATCAAGACGGCTCAGCCCGATATTGAACTGATCCATCAGAGGCTGAAAGCGGCGCAGGTGGATTACGAAAGCCGTTACGGCAAACGCGGGAGGGTATGATGGAAAAGATCATTCACGGCAGCACGAATGTTTTCGCTGATATCGGATTGCCCGACGCTACAGAACGTCAAGCCAAGCTAAAGCTCGCTTTGGCGATCAACGACACCATCACCGCGCGCAAGCTGACGCAGACGCAGGCGGCAAATTTGCTTGAAATCAACCAGCCCAAAATCTCGGCTCTTGCGAACTACAAGCTGGAAGGATTTTCGGTCGAACGGCTGATGAATTTCCTAACCGCCCTGGATCGCGATGTCGAGATCATTATCCGCAAGCCCAGAAAACGCAGCAAGGGCAGCACAGGACGCGGCGAAATCCGTGTGGCCGCCGCCTGACGCGGAGTATTTGGATCATGAGAAAATTCAGAAATCTTAGCAACGTCGAAGAAGGCTATATCCGCAATCATCCTGAGGAGATCGACGACTATGTCGCTGTCCTTTTCGAAGAGTACGCCAAGGATAGCGATATCGTCTCGTTGCTGTCGTCCCTGCGTGTCGTCTGTCGCGTGACCTTGCCTCGATTTAGTGGACACAACCGAGTAGGATGCAAGGCATCCAGGAGTGTCCAGAATGAAGAATACAAAACGTCACTATACGCCTGAATTTAAAGCCGAAGCGGTAAAGCTGTGGGAGGCAAGCGGGCGAAAAAGCAACGAGGTGGGGCAGCAGTTGGGGGTAAACCCGCAATTGCTTGCCAAATGGAAACGTGTGATGGGGCAGAAAACGCCCCCGGAGCGGTGCCCCAATACACAAGCGACGGGGGCGTTTTCTGACGCGGGACCGCAGGCTGCTGCCGAGATTGCCCGTCTACGCAAAGAAAATGCGCGGCTCAAGATGGAGCAGGAGATTCTAAAAAAAACGCTGGGCATCATCACGGAGACACCACGATGACTTTTGCTTGGATCCAACGACATTGCGATGTTTGGCCAATAAAGGTGCAGTGTCACGTGCTGGGCGTATCGACCAGCGGTTTTTATGCGTGGCGCAAGCGACCGCCGAGCCACCGTACTGTTGCCAATCAGAATCTTCTGCAAGACATACGGCGCATTCACTGGGACAGTCACAAACGCTATGGCAGCCCTCGTGTTTGCGCCATGTTGCGCAGCGAAGGGCATCGTGTCAGCCGTCGTCGTGTTGCAAAACTCATGCGGCTCAATGACTTATGCGCTATTACCAAACGCCGTGTGCGCGTGACAACAACCGACAGCAAACATAATCTGCCCGTTGCCGCCAATGTCATCGACCGCAACTTTGGTGCTTTGTCACCGAATGAAAAATGGTGTGC
>CAIQVS010000144.1 GCA_903875345.1 uncultured Pseudomonadota bacterium
CCCCTAACCCCTCCCGAAAGCGGGAGGGGGATTCCACCGCCCTCATGTCAAATTGAATTCCCATCATTTAAGACGACGCAATCCACGAGCCTTCGGCGAAGGGGAGGCGCTCAGGGCCGCCGCGTCGGAACGGATGACGCGGCGCGCGGGATGTGTTAAGCCGCTGCCTATGAAACGTCTGTCTTCGCTTTTCCTCGCCCTGTCGTTCGCTCTCGCTGCATTGCCTGCCCAAGCCGCCACGATCGAAACGCAAAACTATCGTCGCGCCCTCGCTTTGTTGGATGCCGGACATCCGGAACAGGCTGTGCTTTTTGCCGAGCGCGGCCATGACGAGATTCTCAATAAAATTCTACTCGGCGCCTCTATGGCGCAACCCGGAAACACGATCAGTTTCAACGAAATGGCGCGGTTTGTCGATCAGGAACCGGATTGGCCTAATCTCAAAGGAATCCTCGCTATCGCCGAGCAGAAGCTGCCCGCCAGCGCCACGCCTCAGCAAATTATCGAATGGTTCAAGGTTCATCCCCCCGTGTCGTTGGTCGGATTTTACCGCTACGTTGACGCGCTGAATGCCACAGGGAACTCGCAGGATGCAGAATCTCAGGTGCATGAGCGTTGGATCAAGGGCGATTTTACGTCGGAGGAACTGACGGCATTTTATGCTCGTTTCTCGGTTTGGCTTGATCGTGATGCCGTCTGGGCGCGATTGGATCGTCTGCTGTGGAGGCATGACGGGATTCACGCGCGGGAACTCTATCCCTACGCCGACGGCGGCATGAAAGCCGTCGCCGCTGCCCGGCTTGCTCTCGCCGAACAAAACAGCAAGGCGGAGGCCTTGTTGAGCGCGGTGCCAAGGGCATGGGAAAACGATCCCGGATTGTTGTTCGAACGTCTGCACTGGCGGCGCAAGAACGATCTCGATGATGAGGCTATCGACATTCTTCGCCATCCTCCCGCCAATCTTGTCCATCCTGAGGAATGGTGGAATGAGCGGCAGATCATGATCCACCGCGTCATGCAAAATCATAACTATAATCTGGCCTACGATCTCGCCATCCATCATGGCCAAACGGAGCCCAAGCCTTTGGTTCAGGCTGAATTTCTGGCGGGCTGGATCGCTCTGCGTTTCCTGAACGATCCCGAAAGGGCGACGGAGCATTTTCAGAAGATTCTGGATGCGTCTTCAACGCCGGTGTCACGCGCGCGCGGCGATTACTGGATGGGACGGGCGGCAGAGGCGGAGGAAAACCGCGATTTGGCGGCACAGTATTATTCCGACGCCGCCGTATTTAACATGACGTATTACGGCCAGCTCGCTGCGGCGCGTATCAGCGCCAATCCCGTGGCGCGCGCCACTCCCGAACCCGCGATTCCAGCACAATTAAGGGCTCAATTTTACGACCGCGAACTTGTTCGCGCCACGGAACGTCTCAGCCAGTACAATGAAAAAGACCGCGCCCGTTCGTTCTTCCACGCGGCTATGGAAGCCGCGACGCAACGTGTCGATTTTGCTTTGCTGACGGAACTTGCCTACAGGATCGATCGTCCCGATCTCGCCATCGAAACAGCCAAAACCGCCAATCAGAAAAATATGTTGATCGCGGCAGGCGGTTATCCCTTGCTTGATCAGCGCATGCCCCAGCCGCCCGAATCGGCCTTGACTCACGCCCTGATCCGGCAAGAAAGCATGTTTAATCCCGAAGCTGAAAGCGCGGTGGGAGCGCGGGGATTGATGCAGCTGATGCCCGCGACGGCCAAAGGCGTCGCGCGGAAATTGGGCGTGCGTTTTAAGCCGCAAATGCTCGGCAATCCTGATTACAACCTGAAGCTCGGCGCGCGTTTTATTCAAGATCAAATCGATGGATTTGACGGCTCTTACATTCTTGCCATTGCCGGATATAACGCCGGACCAACGCGCGTGCGCGAATGGATGGCGCAGATCGGCGATCCACGCCGCGCCGATGTCGATCCCGTCGATTGGATCGAATCCATTCCGGTCGTCGAAACCCGCAATTATGTCCAGCGGGTGATCGAAAACCTGCAAATCTATCGCGCCCGACTCAATGGTGGCCAAGCGCCGCTGCAGATTCAGAAGGATTTGCGCCGATAGGCTGGAGCGAATATACCTATCGCAGTTCAATCATCGCGCTTCTTGTCCTGAAAGAACCGCATGCTCTTCACGTCGCCTGAATTCCTGTTCGCGTTTTTGCCGCTGTTTCTAATCCTGTATTTTCTCGCTGCCGAGAAATTCAGGAACAGCGTTTTATTTGCCTCCAGCCTGTTTTTTTATTTCACCACATCGGGCGAGCTGACGCTCGTTCTTCTGTTTTCGGTCGTCGTCAATTTCCTGATCGCCCGACAGCTCGAAAAGTCGCAGGATAAAGCCAGAAACATTTGGCTCATAACGGGTATCATCCTCAATCTGATCCCACTTCTTTATTACAAATACGCCGCCTTTTTTATCGCGGCACTTGACCAAATCCTAGAACCTCTTGGCGGGAAATTCGCCTTGCCTGTGCCGCATCCCGCTCTGCCGATTGGCATATCATTTTTCACGTTTCAGGCGCTGTCCTATCTTGCCGATGTGGCCACAAGACGCTTTCAGGCCGTTCCCAACCTGATCGACTTTGGGATGTATCACGCCTGTTTTCCGCAGCTGATTGCGGGGCCGATTGTGCGCTATGACGAAATCAAGGCGCAAATTGCCAAGCGTACATACCCTCTGGATGAGATTTTCGCCGGGGCTGTCCGCTTTTGTTTTGGCTTCGGCAAGAAAGTTATTTTTGCCGATACGATGGGCAAAGTCGCCGATACGGTTTTTCACACGCCCCATGAAGCCTTGACATGGGCTCCAGCATGGATCGGCATGATCGCCTACACGTTGCAAATCTATTTTGATTTTTCGGGCTATTCCGATATGGCCATCGGCATCGGGCAAATCTTGGGGTTTACCTATCCTGAAAATTTCAATCAGCCTTACCGTTCGCGTAGCGTCACGGAGTTTTGGCGGCGTTGGCACATGACCTTGTCGCGCTGGTTCCGTGATTATGTTTACATTCCGCTCGGCGGCAATCGCGGAAGCGCCAGCCGCACCTATCTGAACCTGCTGATCGTCTTTCTGCTCTGCGGTTTGTGGCACGGGGCGGCTTACACGTTCATCCTATGGGGCTTATGGCACGGAGGGTTGTTGATGCTGGAACGTATGGGCTCACAGTTTTTCGCCTTCAAAGCCCCGGTGATTGTCGGATGGATTTATACGCTTCTGGTCGTGATGTTCGGGTGGATGCTGTTTCGCGCGGCAAGCGTATCCGATGCCATCGGCACTCTCGAAGCCTTGTTCCGGTGGCAAAGCGATGCTCTCTATCCGCCGCTTCTAAACCGGGCGCTTCCGCCCGATAAAATTGTATATATGCTCGCGGCAATCTTCTTTGCCTTGTTTCCCTTTGAACGCTGTTCGGCCTTTCGTCAAAAGAGTTTCTTTATTCCGGCAGTTTCCGTGACGGCTCTGTCCGTGTTTCTGCTGGGAGCAACCTTGATGTCCGTCAACGGATTCAACCCCTTCATCTATTTCCGGTTTTGAAGGTGATGCCGTGACAAGATCGCTTGACCGCCGGATCAAAATCGCTTTTCTGATTATGCTGGGATTGTTGTTGATATTGCCAGTCTTTCAGCTTTGCTGTGACGTTTTCCCCTTGCCGACCATCTCTGAAAATCGGCGAAGAGAAGCGCCGCCGGAGTTGGATCAAGCCCTCGCGCCCGCCGTCTTTATCAACCAAGCCCGTAAATGGTTTGACGATCATTATGGCTTTCGCGATTTTCTGATTACCTTAAAAACTCAGATCGATTATTCGATTTTTGGGGTGTCCGATCGGCTTTATATTGGCCGCGATGGCTGGCTTTTTTACCATACCGTCATCGACAACCAAAAACCCGCCGAAGAAGCCATGACCGATGCCGAGCTTGACACGTGCGTCGCCAATTTTGCCCGTCTGCGCGATTATTTGGCTGAACGAAACATTCGCTTGGTCATTATCACCAATCAACTGAAGGACAAATTCTACCCTGAATATTTGCCACCCTTCCTGCAAGGACACAGCGCTCATCAGCGCTTCGATGATTTCCGCGTCCGGCTGCGCGCCTTGTCCGGCATAACCTATATCGACACCACCGATATTCTCATGTCTTTGAAGTCCACGCGGCAAATTTTTCACAAAACCGACTTTCACTGGAACGATCCCGCCGCTGCCGAAGTCGCGCGCGCGACCGTTGACGCCATAGCGGCGCTTGAGCATCGTCCCGTTCCTTTCTGGCATTACCCGACAACGGTTTTCGAACAAAAATTCTCAGGCGGGCAGGCGCGGGAGCTGCCTCTGTTTACGCCGCTGTCGGAAATCGGCTTTTTTGTCGATCCCGCCCTGTCGCCTCAAATCGGACAGCTCGTCAGGTTGCAGCCTCCCTTTGCCTATGGGACGCGTGGAACGACAACGCAAGACGATCTTTTGCCGCCCGTCGTTTGGTATGGGGATTCATTCTCAAATAGCTTTGAGCGTGCGGGCATCATGGATTATTTTTCAAATTATTATCGCGTCAATGTCACAATGGATACGCGCTTAGGCGATGTTCTTGCCGCATTACCGGTCGACGCGCGTTATTTTGTTTTTCAAGAGATCGAGGTCAAACTGCCAGAGTTTGTCCATCTATCTTGGTAGCTGGTAAATCCGTCACTTGTTCTTGCGGACGCCGCCGGATAAGGCCGCAAACGCCGCGAACACGCCCAGACCAAGGCAAAACGGCACATTATAATTGGCCATCGACAAGCCGAAGAGCGACCAGCTGATTTCGTCGCAATGTGCGACGGTCATACCCAGAAGCTCTTCTCTCAAACTTTCCGGGGTTGTCGCATGCAACGGTCGTATCGTACACCCTTCCGTTCCCGTCCACCAATGCCGCTCGACGCCGGAGTGGAAAAACGCTAATCCCGCATTGAGGAAGAACGCCAGCGCGATCAAGCCCAAAAGAACGCGCGTGTTCCGGCCATACGGCTTCCACAAGGCTGCGATCAATGCCAGCACGGCGGCGACCACGAAAGGCACGCGTTGTGCCAAGCAGAGAATGCAGGGCTGAAAACCAAAGCCAAATTGCATGACAAGGGCAAACGCCAGCGCGCCGAGGGAAACAGCGAGCAGGATCAGCGCGGCGCGCGGCGGCGCAAGAACGTACGACAATAATTTATTCATGTTCCTTGTTCCCCTTCAAATTTTAAAGAGGCGTGTCATTCCGGAAAAATCGCTTTTTTGCTTCAGCAAAAATGCGATTTTGTCCGGAATCCGATTTGTTGTTTTTTGCGGCTCAACAGAAAATCGGATTCCGCACAAATTTTCTTTCGTCGGCTTCGCCGCCGAAGATAAAATTTGCGGAATGACGCCCCTTTTGAAGCTTTGAGACATGACAATCTCATGCCCGAATTATGCCCCGTTTTTCCCCGCTGGCAAGTCCCTTATTTTTTTAAGATCAGGTTGGCTATAGGCCTGAAAGTCGTGCCCTGAAACAGGACGGAAAACACGACCGTGATATACGTCATGCCAAGAATCAAATCTTTGACGGGACTTGGCGGCAGGGACAGGGCGAGAGCAATGGCCATGCCGCCGCGCAACCCTCCCCAAAATAAAAGAGCTATTGTCCCATGTTCAAAGCGATAGCGAAGCCGCATCAACGAAACGGGCACGGCAACGCTGACAAAACGCCCGACCAGCATCGCGAGAATCGCCATCAGTCCCATTACCAGATAAAGCGAGGTGAACGGTATCACGACGATTTGCAATCCCATGAGAGCGAAAAGCACCATGTTCAGAATGTCGTCGAGCAATTCCCAAAACAGGTCGACATGCTTGCGCGCCTTGTGGGGGTGGCCGAAAACTTCGCCGTGATTGCCGATGACGAGTCCCGCTATGACCATCGTGATCGGAGCGGAAACGTCCATAGTCTCGGCAAGACAAAAACCGCCCGCGACCAGCGCCAACGTCAGCAAAACCTCGGTCTTATAGTCGTCTATTCCGTCAAGCAGTTTAAAGGCTATCCAGCCCAGCGTGAACCCGAGGGCTATGCTGCCCAGTCCGCGCCATGCCAGCAACTGAAGAATATCAAGTGGATTAACGGACTGGTTCGGATTCTGCGCCATGCCGAGAACCAGAAGAAAAATCACGACGCCGACGCCATCATTCAAAAGGCTTTCACAGCCGATCTTGATGCGCAGGTTTTTTGACATGTTGGTTTCTTGCAGAATGCCGAGAACGGCAACCGGATCGGTGGGTGCGATCAACGCGCCGAACAACAAGGCGTTCAGAAAAGACAGCGGCGTTCCCAACCAATCTGAAACTTGCCACACAATGATCGCCGTAACGAAGGCGGCGATCACAACCCCGGCAGTTGCGAGCAGGGCGATAATGCCTTGATGCTTTTTCAAGTCGGCCAGATTGATATGCAGCGCGCCCGCGAAGAGCAGGAAGGACAACAAGCCATGCAACAAAAGATTGGAAAAATCGATTTGCCCGACAAAAACGCTCGCCGGATGTAAGTTAATGAGACCAAAGCGATTCAGTCCGATGGCCAGCACGGAAAGAAGCAAGGCGAACACCATCATGCCAATGGTGGCTGGCAATTTCAGAAGGCGCCGATTGATGTAAGCCCCCATTGCCGCGAGGGTAAGTAGCAGGGCGATAATTTGAAAAGAACTCATGATTTTCGCCTAGGAGCAAGGAACGAAGCCGGGAGAGAATTTCTTGCGTAGAAAGACATCGCAACTCTTGAACCGCGATGGACATAATCCGTTCATGCGCCATAAGCGTCAAGCCTTTTGGAAGCGACGCGGCGTTCCGGCAAACAGCCCTAGCGCAACGCCTGCTGATCCTTTGTTTCTCCGGTCTTTCCTGCCTGCGTCTTACGTTGTCTTGGTCTGCATCTGCACCTCGTAGTTCAAGCCGTTAAAAGGGGGCGCGCGCCCCCTAGTTCCATCCTTGTGGGATAAAACCCGGCGGCAAGCCTGCCGGTCTGAACGCTGGCCGATCTGTCCCCGTAATCTGCAGCTTGGCGGGATCGGCCTTCGTCCAAACGTCTCGTGAGAGACGGAGTGTGATATATCCCATGTCTCCGCGCGAGTCAAGGGAAAAATACATCATCGGCCTTTTATCAGACGGCACAAGTTCTTTTGATATCGCCGAATTTTTGGCCGTTTATTAACCCGCGCTTTACCCTGCCCGGATAGATTGATGTCATGAGAGATAATACCCTGCTAAAAGAATCGCCGCGCTTGTCTTGGCTGGCCGCCCTTCTTGACGGCCAGAGGGATCGGACGGCAAAGCTCTTTTTCAGGATGAGGGGCTTGCTTGCCGGTGGCGCTCTTGCTGCCATGAAGCCGGCGAAATTTCGTAAATTCATCGCCATGATGCAGGAAGTCGACGAAGCGCGCGTTGAGGAAGTGCGAATTCTCAATCGGATTGACCGCATCGAAGCCGCGCACAAGCGGAACCGCAAGAACAGGCAATTGAAAAACGCCGCTCCTTCGACCGAAGAAAAACAATTCCAACCCCAGTTGTTTAACCCCGAAGCCGAACGTCCCAAGGACGGATGGTTGTGGTTTGTTACCTTCTGGTATATGTTTGTGCGCGGCGGGAACGGCCAAGCGAAACAGGAGCTTAATCCCGATTAAAGCTTCATTTACGCCTTTGCGTTTACGATATGGGCGTAAGCGTTGAAGCGCGCCGCGCAATTCTCTAGCGCATCTTTTCTCAACAAGACACGGATGGCTGAGAGATAACAACGGCGCAGAGAGGGGGCGGGCAGTTTATGCTTTTATACCATTTCCGTGATTGGCATCATGCCGCCCTCAGCCCGCTTCGGCTTGCAGCAGAGGCGACGCACGCTACCCTTCGAAACCCGTTTTTTCCGGCTTCCCATACGCATTTCGGGCGCTCCGTGGCCGCTGGCGCCGAGTTGTTTGAACGCTCAACCCGTCGTTTCGGCAAACCTTCTTTCAACCTTACTTCCACCCGCATCATGGGCGAGAGCGTGCGGGTCGTGGAAGAAATCGTCCTCAAAAAACCCTTCTGTAATCTTCTGCATTTCAAGCGTGAAGGCGAACACAATAACCCGCGCGTGTTGCTTGTGGCTCCTATGTCGGGGCATCATGCGACGTTGTTGCGCGGAACCGTCGAGGCCATGCTGCCCGACCATGACGTCTATATCACCGACTGGATCGATGCCAAGTTGGTGCCTCTATCGCAGGGAAAGTTCGATCTCGAAGATTCCATCGGCTATCTGATCGATTTCATGCGTTTTCTGGGAAGGAACACGCATGTGTTCGCCGTCTGCCAGCCCGCGCCGTCTGTCCTCTGCGCCGTGTCGCTGTTGGCCGAGATGGACGATCCGGCGCAGCCGCTTTCGATGATCCTGATGGGCGGCCCGATCGACACGCGCGTCGCCAAGACCACCGTGACCGAGCTGGCGGAGCGGCGCTCGCTCGAATGGTTTCGTAACACGGTCATTCATATGCTGCCGTTTTATTATCCCGGCGCGTACCGGCTGGTTTATCCGGGATTTCTTCAGCTGCAGGGCTTCGTGTCGATGAATGTCGAGCGCCATGTCGGCGAACACATGAATTTGTTCCGCAATCTGGTTAAAGGCGACGAGGAATCCGCCGCCGCGCATCGCCGTTTTTATGACGAGTATCTTTCCGTCATGGACATCCCCGCCGAATTTTATCTGCAAACCGTCGAGCGTGTTTTCAAAAACCACGATCTGGCGCGCGGCACGTTCACGTGGCGGGGACAGGCAGTGAAACCGGAGGCAATTCGGAAAACCGCGCTGTTGACCGTTGAGGGCGAACTCGACGACATTTCCGCGCCCGGCCAGACGCGTCCGGCGCTTGATCTTTGTCGCAACCTGTCGGACGACATGAAACAAGCCCATTTGCAGATTGGCGTCGGTCATTATGGTATTTTCAATGGCCGTAAATGGCGTGAATTCGTTCTGCCCGTCGTGCGGGATTTTATGCTGAAGCATGACAATTCATCCGCCTTGCCGTCGGTACGCAGCACCCAACAATCCTAGTGGATTGCGTCATCTTAAATGATGGGAATTCAATTTGACATGAGGGCGGTGGAATCCCCCCTCCCGTTTACGGGAGGGGTTAGGGGCGGGACCAAAATGTTGAGGCCTGTTCGATCCTCACCCGCCCTCACCCAACCTCTCTCGCAAGCGGGAGAGGGGCTCC
>CAIQVS010000145.1 GCA_903875345.1 uncultured Pseudomonadota bacterium
GATTCTTGCGCGTACGTGGATGTTGCATAGATTGGCGTGATGACAGCGCCCGTCGTCGGGTCAACGTGCTGTCCGGCGTGAATGGCCTTAGTGTCAAATCCTCTGATGAAGTCGTTCTTGCGTGATGAGTCGGTCATGTTTGTCCTGTACGTTGGCGCAAATAATTAAGAAAATCGATCGGGGTGATCATGCCCAGAAACTGCCCTTGATCCATGACGCAGACGGCGTGACATCGTTCGAACAGCGGGAGGAGGTCGGTCATCGGTTGAGTGACCTCAATCACCGGCGGCGTGTCCTGCATGATTGCGCCGACACAGATCGTAAAACCTTTCGGATTGCCGAGCACCGAAAGCAAGAGCTGCGTTTCGTCAATCAAGCCTATGATCTTGCTATCATCCATCACGGGGACTTGCGAGATATCGTTGTTTTTCATCAAGGCGTAAACCTGATGAAGCGTGTCTTTGGGGGATACTGAGAGAACGTTGCCCTGCAGGAACGGACGCGCGATCAGATCCCGCAGATCGTGCATTTCCTCGCGGTCGGTGAGACCGTTGTCGTTACACCAATGCGGATTATACATCTTCGACAAGTATTTGTTTCCGCTGTCGCAGGCGAAGGTCACGACGCGCTTCGGCGCCATTTGCTCGCGGCAATAATGCAAAGCGGCAGCGATTAAGGTGCCGGACGAGGAGCCGCAAAGAATGCCTTCTTTCAGCAGGATTTCTTTCGCCGTTCCGATGCTTTCCTCATCGGGAATTGTATAGGCGTGGCGCACCAAGGACAGATCACAATTTGGAGGAATAAAATCTTCTCCGATGCCTTCGACCAGCCAACTGCCGGGCTTGATCATTGTACCGTGCTGCACATAGGGAGCGAGAATGGAGCCTTTGGGGTCCGCCAATACCATCTCCGTTTCTGGCGAAACGCTCTTAAAAAAACGTCCAAGGCCGGTCAACGTTCCGCCTGTGCCTGCGCCACATACGACTGCATCAATGCGATGCTCCATCTGCTCCCAGATTTCTGGAGCCGTGAATTTTTCGTGCGCCGCTGGATTGGCCGGATTGGCGAATTGGTTGACGTAGAAACTCCCCGATGTTTCGCCAGCGATGCGTTCGGCTTTGTCCTGATAATAGTCCGGATGTCCTTTCTCGACATCCGAACGGGTTATGACGACCTGTGCGCCAAGCGCCCTGATATGATAAATTTTTTCCTGACTCATTTTGTCGGGAATGACCAGAATGATCTTGTATCCCCTCAGCGCTGCCACCAACGCCAAGGCAAGGCCGGTATTTCCGGCGGTCGCCTCGATCAGCGTTCCTCCCGGTTTCAGTTTGCCTTCGCGCTCGGCGGTTTCGATCATCGCCAGAGCGATACGATCTTTGATCGATCCGCCAGGATTTTGACTTTCCAGCTTGATGTAAAGTTCGCAAGGACCCGTGTCGATGTTGCGCACACGCAGGATCGGCGTGTTGCCGATTAGGCCAAGCGCAGAATTTTTTGAAATGGACGGCCTGACAGTGGAAGCTTTTGAAATGGACGGCCTGACAGTGGAAGCTTTTGAAACCATGTTTTTGTCTCTCGATTGTCTTTCCCCAATGGTAAAGGGGGGCGGATGTGTTGAATGGGCTAAGAGGGCGCGCAGCCTTGAACGGGCGCGCCAAATTTGTCAGGTCAACAACACATCGACATCAAGTAGCTTTCCATAGCCGGAAAAATCGAGGGCAATGTAGTCGGACAGTTGAAGTAGGTCAATAAGTTTGTCGAGACGATGTTGATGTATCAATGCATCCATTTGAAATATATAGGTAATATTTTGACGTAGCCAGTAATTTACAAACATTCTTGCTTCTGTGTGCCGGTTAGCTTACAAGGTGCGTGTCTTGGGAGTGGTTCCCTTGGCGTAACGATAAAACTCACGTGCGTCTGGCGCTGGCGGTCAATCCCGTCAGATTCCATCCGGTGTTGCTTTGTAATATGGAGCAACTCTATGACGCGCGGTGGATCAACCGGAGAAAGGTTTTAAGACCATGACGATGCCTGTCGTAAGCATGCGGCAACTGTTTGAGGCTGGAGCGCATTTCGGCCACAACACCCGCCGTTGGAATCCCAAGATGCAGTCCTATCTGTTCGGCGTGCGCAACAATGTGCACATCATTGATCTCGAACAGACGGTTCCGTTGATGCAGCGTGGGCTGCAAACCATCCGTGACGTCGCCGCCGGAAGCGGTCGTGTCCTGTTCGTAGGCACCAAGCGTCAGGCGCAGGACAAGATCGCCGACGCCGCCAAGCGTTGCGGTCAATACTATGTCAATCATCGTTGGCTCGGCGGAATGCTGACCAACTGGAAAACCATTTCCCAGTCGATCAAGCGCTTGCGCGAATTGACCGAGAAACTGGACTCTTCTTCCGTCAAGCTGACCAAGAAAGAAGCCCTGACCCTCAGCCGCGATCGCGACAAACTGGAACGCGCGCTCGGTGGCATCAAGGATATGGGCGGTCTGCCGGATGTCATTTTTATTATCGACACGATCAAGGAAAAGATCGCGATCGAGGAAGCGACCAAGCTCGGCATTCCGGTCGTGGCGATCGTCGATAGCAATTCCGATCCGACCCACATTACTTTTCCGGTTCCGGGCAACGATGACGCCTCGCGCGCTATCGAGTTGTACTGCGAGCTTGTTTGCCAGTCGGTTCTTGACGGTATTCAGGCCGAGATGGTCGCCAGCGGCAAGGACATCGGCGAAGCCGCCGAGCCTGCCGTTCAGGAATCAGCTCCCGCGAACGAAGTGAAAGCGGCGGCGAGCGCCTAACGCGCAACTTTTGGATCATAGGAGATCGATATGGCTGAGATTACAGCGACTTTGGTCAAGGACCTCCGCGACAAGACCGGCGCGGGCATGATGGACTGCAAGAAGGCGTTGACCGAGGCCAATGGCGATATGGAAGCCGCCGTGGACTGGTTGCGCAAGAAAGGCCTGTCGGCGGCGGCGAAGAAAGCCGGTCGCGTTGCGGCGGAAGGTCTGGTGACGGTCGCGTCCTCCGGAAGCAAGGCGGCGATGGTCGAGGTTAACGCTGAAACCGACTTTGTGGCTCGCAACGAAAGCTTTCAGGCGTTCGTGCTGAAAACGGGGGCAATCGCGCTGCAATCCGGCGCGGATGTCGAAGCGTTGAAGGCGGCTCCGTTCGACGGTAAAGGCACGGTTCAGGATGCTTTGACCGAGCTTGTCGCCACCATCGGCGAAAACATGACGATCCGACGTGTCGCGGTCTTGAACGTAGGGCAGGGCATCGTTGCTCGATACATTCACAACGCGCTTGCGCCAAATCTTGGCAAAATCGGGGTGCTGGTCGCGTTGGAGTCTTCTGCGGATGCCGCGAAGCTGCAGGAACTCGGCAAGCAACTCGCGATGCATGTCGCCGCCGCGCGTCCTGAATTTCTAACTATCGCCGACGTTGACGCCAAGGCCTTGCAACGCGAGCGCGATATCTTTACCGAACAGGCCAAGGCCAGCGGCAAGCCCGAAGCGATCATCGCCAAGATGGTCGAGGGACGCATTAAAAAATACTATGAAGAAGCCGTCCTGATGGAACAGCTCTATGTCGTCGACGGTGAAAACCGCATCGCGCAAGTGATCGAGAACGCGTCCAAGTCGTTAGGCGCTCCGGTCAAGCTGACGGCTTTCGCCCGCTTCCAGCTTGGTGAAGGCATTGAAAAGCAGCAGGACGATTTCGCCGCCGAAGTCGCGAAGATGGCAAGCTGATTTACGAAGCATTCTAAAACAAAAAGCCGCTCCGGAAAAATTCTGGAGCGGCTTTTTTTATTGATAAAGCGGAGAGCCCTACTTCCCAAAAATCATATCTGTTGGAACTCGGAGATAAATTCCAAGGATTTCTGCTCCGGGGTTGATGCAGGTGATTTTGGCATCGGAAATGTGGCTGAATTCACCCGTTATGCGCACATCGTTGTCGAACCGGTAGCCAAACTCCGCCTGAGAGCGGAACTGGAAGAACGATCCCATGCGCGCTGCGTTCCCGCGATAATAAAAACCTGCACCTTCGCTCCATGTGAAAACATAATGCTTCGACAGATACCAATCCATGTCGAACCCGCCCAATCCATACTGCGCGGCACGGGTTGTGGTTTCAGTACCAAGAAAAGGATGAAACTGGACGTCAGAGTCCCATGATTTTAGAGAGGAGTCGATAAGGGGCAGCAAAGACAGTCCCCATTCGTATTCAAACCTTATGTCTGCAGCACGTTTGTGGTGTTCGCTTTTATCAAAGTCATTATATCCGAGCCCGAATGAGACGAGATCTGGCTGATTGATTGGCGGATCGATGGTTTGGGCTTTGGCGGCATTGCACAAGATCAGGGTGATCGCGGCAGCGACCCAAACAATACGACGCATGTTGTATCCTTGATACAGTTATAGAAAGGAGATTAACCAATAGCCGACAGAAAAAAAATGGCAAGCTTTAATTTCTCGTGATTCTGTCATTTTAATCCGACCGCATTAACAGAGTTTTTACTTCTTCAGAAGAATTCCAATCGCTGTTCTGGTGTCGCTTTACCGCATAGATTGGGAAATCAGTCCAATGAGCAAGCTCATCGACCGAATCCGGTAGAGACACGGTTGGGTTTTCCGATTCGTTTACGACGATGCCGTGAACGCGTACATTTTTTTGCCGCAGCGCAACAAGGGCGGTCAGGGTATGACTGAGCGCGCCGAGATAACTCCCCGTGACCAAAATCACCGGCGCGTTGAGCAGCGCCATCCAATCCAGAACTGTATGATCATTATTAAGCGGAACCATGACGCCGCCGACTCCTTCGATCAGAATGGTATCCTCATGACCTGACAAAACGGTATGTCCATGTTGAAGCAAGGCGTCAAAATCGATTTTCCGCCCTTCCATGCGCACGGCCATTGACGGCGCGAGCGGGGCTTTGAAGCGCCAGGGGGAGACGCGTTTAATGTTTTCCGCCGTCAGGGGCAGGTCGAGACTACGTAGCAGGAAGGCTGTGTCGCTGGTTTCAGGATGCGACGGATCAAAACCGCTGAGGATAGGTTTATAGGCCATGACGCTGCGTCCCAGCGCCTTCGCTTGCCGCGCCAAGGCTGCGGTGATAAAGCTTTTGCCGATATCAGTGCCGGTTGCGGTTATAAAAAATCTTTGTTTCATAAGGTCTTCCTAACAAAAAAAAGCGTGATTGAACATGACGGAGACTTGGCGTTCCCTCGGTGGCGAGAATATATGGCTGCCCTACACGCAGATGAAAATGGCGGCGGAGCCTTTGTTGGCGGTGGCGACAGAGGGCAGCCGTATTCGCTTGGCTGACGGACGCGAATTGATCGACGGTGTGTCGTCGTGGTGGACGGCCTGTCACGGCTATAACCATCCGCATATTCTGGCTGCGATGCGGGAGCAGCTCGACCGGATGCCGCATGTCATGTTCGGGGGGATTAATCATGAACCGGCCTTGCGACTGGCCAAGCGTTTGGCGGCGGTCACGCCCGGCGATTTGAATCATGTCCTGTTCGTGGATTCTGGTTCGGTGGCTATTGAAGCGGCGATGAAAATGGCGGTTCAGTATTGGCTGAATCAAGGCGAAGAGAAGCGCCTCAAATTTATCAGCTTTCGGAACGGCTATCACGGCGACACAATGGGATGCATGTCGCTGTGCGATCCTGAGCTTGAGATGTATGAGCGGTTCGGCGACTATATGCCCCGACAGATTATCGCTGATTTACCTGTTGATGATAAAAGCACGGCAAAATTCACCGATATTCTTTATCGTGAGCAGGGGGGCATTGCCGCTGTTGTCATCGAGCCTTTGGTTCAGGGTGTCGGGGGCATGAAGTTTCATCATGTGGTCGCTCTGCGCCGCGTAGCGGACTTATGCGCGAAGCATAAGGTGCTGCTGATTGCCGACGAGATTTTTACCGGTTTTGGTCGCACAGGCTCTATGTTTGCCTGCGATCAAGCCGGGGTTGTGCCGGATATCATGTGCCTCGGTAAGGCATTGTCGGCCTGTACGGTTACACTGGCTGCCGTCGTTGCCCGTCAACATGTCTTTGATGCCTTCTGGTCTGATGATCCTAAAAAAGCGCTTATGCATGGCCCGACTTATATGGCGAATCCACTGGCGTGCGCGGCAGCGAACGCATCGCTGGATGTGTTCGAAAGCGAGCCGCGCCTTGAGCAAGCGCAACGTATGGAAAATATTTTACGCGAAGGACTCGCGTCCTGTCGTTCTCAGGGAGATGTTCTCGATGTCCGCTCCAAGGGAGCTATTGGCGTTGTGCAGATAAACGGAAAGCTTGATCACCGTAAATTACGCGCTGAGTTTATTGAGCAGGGCGTCTGGGTGCGTAGCTGGGGCGACCATATCTATTTGACCCCGGCGCTGAACATCGATCAGGAGGACTTGGAAAGATTAATAAATGCGGTATGCGAAATTGTTCGGCAATAACTACGCCGCTTCAATAGCTTCAGCTTCGGTAAGGAGCTGATAGATGGCGGACTCGTCCTTGGCGCGTCGAAGCTGTTCACAAAGGATGGGATTGCGCAAAATGCGTGAGACTGTTGCAAGTGCGTGCAAATGATCGGCGCCTGCCGATTCTGGAGCCAACAACAGAAACACAAGATCCACCGGCTTATCGTCGATGGCTTCGAAAGTTACAGGTTGGGACAGTCGGGCAAATAAGCCGTAAACCTTATCGAGTTTTTCAACCCGGCCATGCGGGATTGCTATACCTTGGCCGACTCCCGTCGTGCCTAGCTTTTCACGTTCCCACAGAGTGTCAAAAATCGCATGCGCGTCTCTGCCGCTGATTTTTGAGGCCTGTTCGGACATGGCCTGCAACACGTCTTTTTTAGTCGTGGCGTCCAGACCGACGAGGACGGATTGGCGCGATAACAAATCACGCATGACGATTCTCCTCGCTGTCATGGCTGGTCCTGACGTTCAGGCTTTGGCTTTGGTTTTTGCCGCGAGCGAAGCGTCGGCGGGATCGACCCAGCCGATATGCCCGTCCTGACGGCGGTAGATCATATTCAATCCGCCATGCGCGCGATTGCGGAACATGAGCGCCGGCATGTCGCCGAGATCCATCCGCATCACAGCCTCGCTGACGGTCAAAAGGTCAATCGGCGTCGTCATTTCGGCGACGACAACGGGATTGTCGTTGGCTTCTTCTTCATGCTCTGGCTCGATACCATGAAGAATGAACGCCTGAGCGACTTGGGAATCCTCGTGGCGGACGGTTTCGTGATGATGATCGACGATCTTGGTTTTGTAGCGGCGCAGACGTTTGGCGATGCGCGCGGCTGCTGCGTCAAAGGCAGGGTAGGGTTCGCTGGCGGTTGCGTTGGATTGCAACACAATGCCCCGTCCGGCGTGGACGGTAATGTCGGCGCGGAATAAATGGGCATCGCGCGAGAAGGTCACTGTGGCATCTGTCGAACCGCTGAAATACTTGCCGACGATGTCTTTGAGCTGCGATTCAACGTGGCTGCGTAAAGCATCGCCAACGTCGATTTGCTTGCCTTTAATGGAAAGTTGCATGAGATACCCATGTTGATCTTGTTGTGTCTGTCTTGTTCGGTTGCGTAACAACCGAGGACGCCATGCAGAGCCAAGCGGCTCAACCGCGTCCGAAACCTATCTCCAAGTTCGATGAGAGACGGATTGCTTACGTCCTTTTAGCCTAGCGTAGATAATTATAGCAAGGAAGATAATTTTATTCGTGCGCTGGAAGGAGACAAAAAGACCATAACATTTCAATGTGTTGTCTAAATCACCCGTTTGTCTCTGCGGCGCTGGGCCGAGGAGGGGATTTTCATTGCTTCTCGGTACTTGGCGACCGTGCGGCGGGCAATATCGATGCCTTCCTTGCTGAGTGCTTCGGCAAGATCGTCGTCGGACAGGATTTTCGAAGTCTGCTCCTCTTCGATCAGGTGACGAATGCGATCCCGCACGGATTCCGACGAAACAGTCGCTTCGCCGTCAGCTCGGTTCAGCGCGGTGGTAAAGAAATATTTGAGTTCAAATATACCGCGCGGTGTGGCGATAAATTTGTTTTGCGTGACGCGGCTGACGGTCGATTCATGCATTTCTACGGCGGCGGCAATGTCGCGCAGGATTAGGGGCTTCAAATGCTGAACCCCGTGAACAAAAAACACATCCTGTTGCCTGACGATCTCGGTCGCAACCTTGAGGATCGTCGTTGCCCGCTGCTGGATGGCTTTAACTAGCCAATTCGCATGCTGCCAACGTTCGCTAAGATAATCACGGTCGGTTTTCTTGTGTGCCGATGCCTGCACTTGCGCGTAATAGCGATTGTTGGCGAGAACGCGGGGGAGTGTGTCCGTGTTAAGCTCTACATGCCAGCCTCCGCCCGGCAGGGGCTTCAGCATGACATCCGGTACGATGGGCGGTGCGACATCGGCCGTAAAGGCCTGAGCAGGCTTGGGATCGAGCTGGCGGATCTCCGCGATCATATCGGCCAAATCCTCGGCATCGACTCCGCAAAGCTTCATCAACGTTTTGTGTTCGCGTCGGGCGATCAGGTCGAGATTGCCGAGCAGGGTTTCCATCGCCGGGTCGAGGTGGTTTTTATCGCGTAGTTGCAGCGTCAGGCATTCCTGAAGTGAACGGGCAAAGATGCCGGGAGGATCGAAATTCTGCATCTGCCGGACGACATGTTCAAAATGTTCCGGTGCGGCGCCTAACTGCGTGCGCACAAGATCAAGCTCAGCGGGTAAATAACCGGCATCGTCGAGCAGTTCGATCAACGACACGGCGATTATCCGGTCGGTTGGGTTGGCCATATCGACATGGATTTGCTCCATGATGTGCTCGCGCAGGCTTGGCTTTTCGGCGACGTTCTGCGCGGCTGAGAATTCATCGTCGCCCTGCGTAGGGTGATGTGAAGGGCTAAAGGCTTCGTCGCCGCCCATGCCGTCATGAATCCATGTGTCCTCAATCGGAGCTTCTGCGATTTCGATTTCCCCGCCGGAAAGCGGCGAGGGTTCGGTCTCTGGTGTCGAAGAGGTAAGATTTTCTGTGCCGGGACCAGCTGAACCGGCAAAAATATCCCTTTTATCAACTTCGTCCGGACGATCATCATCCTGTTCGAGGAGAGGATTAAGTTCGATCTCGGTGCTGACGAAGTCGGTTAATTCCTGATTCGACATTTGCAAAAGCTTGATCGCCTGTTGTAATTGTGGCGTCATTACAAGCGTTTGCGACTGTCTGAGGTCGAGGCGTTGGGACAAGCTCATGGGGGAACTTTACGTTGGAAAAGTTAACAATTGGTTGCCAGAATCACCGGCTGGCACAATTCTTGCATGTATCGTGATGAAAATTCAATTTTTTACTTTCGATAAAATGTGGTAGTTTTCACGCATGCCAAGATATACGCTTCCTCTGAGTTCCGAATTCCAACCTTCATCAGGCTCCGATATTTTGGGGGCTGTCCTTGTCGAGGAAGAGGTGTTTGATGATGATTGTGATCGTGCCAAACAAGATATGCGTAACGCGCAACGTTATATTTGCCTGAGGGCGGAAGAATCTGCTTTGCAAGCTAAAATTGCTCAAATAGAAAATGAAAGACCAAAAGATCGTATGCGGCGCGCGGGGCAGCAGCAGACTAGTCGCCCAAGGGTTCGTGCCCCAAGTGATCGCCGATCGAGAAATGAACTCAGGCTCCATTCTTTGCGGTCTCGACTAAAGCAAATACAGTCCCTGCTTGCCACCGTATCGGCGCCGTCGCCGGGGGCGACAAGTCAGCCTGACGCGACTTCTTCTTGATGCCCTTCGGTCGCATCCGAATTTTTCCCTTACAACCATCTCTCCACAAAACCAAAACAAAATCTGAGCCGGGTGGATTCCTCTTCGCCTGAGGGCGATGGCGCGGAATCAGCCTCAGGAATCAGCCTCAAATGGTTATTATTTATTAATACAAAAAAAATAAGCTCCCCTTTACCCATTTCTGCGGGCGGCGGGTGTCTGCCTACCGTGTGGACGGGTTTGTCCGGAGTCGGTATGCGGTCGCGCTTTCTCTTCGTTTCCTTCGCTATGCTTTGTTTTGTTCACTCCGCTTCGGCACAGGCCGAAACGGAGACGTTGGAACAGGCGTGGGCGCAGGTCTATCAAAGCAATCCGTCCCTCTTGGCGGCGCGCGCCGAATTGCGTTCGCTCGACGAACATGTGTCGCAGGCGCTCAGCCATTGGCGTCCGAGCGTCGATGTGACCTCCAACCTCGGCAAGACCTATCAAACCATACCGGCGCAGCAGCAATACGGCACGGCGGATTTCGCCGACACGACTCGCGGCTTCGGCGTGCAGATCACGCAGCCGATTTTTCGAGGGTTTCGTACGCAAGCTGAAACGGAAGCGTCCGAACGTCAAATCGAATCCGCGCGTGCCAAGCTTAGCGATATTGAACAGCAGGTGTTTCTGGACACGGCGACGGCATTTCTCGACATACTGCGCGACGAGGCTGTATTGGACGCAGCAAGGGAGAACGAGAAAGTTTTGGAAGGGAAGCTTCGGGAAACACAGGAACGATTCAAAGTCGGCGAATTGACGCAGACCGACACGCATCAGGCTGAATCACGGTTGGTGCGCGCGCAGGTTTCGCGGATGCAGGATGAAAACTCCTTGGAGAAAAGCCGTGCCACTTTTGCGCGGCTGGTTGGTCATGATCCGGAGCAGTTGCTTGCGCCGAATATCGCTGCCGATCAAGGTCAAAACCTCGACAATGTTCTCCATCTCGCAGAATCGAAAAATCCGGGTGTCGTCTCGGCGGCCTATTCAATTGATGAGGCCAATGCCCGTGTCGAGCTTAACAAGGGGGCTTTGCTGCCGGAGCTTAATTTGGTCGGTAACAGTGGGCGCAACTGGGGTCAGAGCAGCTCGGTCCCCGGACGTGAGGATTCCTCACAGATTATGTTGCAACTTACGATCCCTATTTATCACGCCGGAACCGATTATTCCCGTACGCGCGAAGCGGAAGAAACCGTTTCACAGCGGAGCATGGAACTCGAACAGGCGCGAAAGAAAGCGCATGAAAACGCCAGCAACGCGTGGCAAGCACTGGAAATTTCGCAAGCGGCGATTGCCGCCGACGACAAGGAGATCGAGGCCGCATCGCTTGCGCTTCAAGGCGTGAAGGAAGAGGCCAAGGTCGGTACGCGCACAACGCTCGATGTGCTGAACGCGGAACAGGAATTGCTCGATGCTAAAATCGACCGGATGAAATCGCAGCATGACCGGGACCTCGCGGTACTTCAGATTCGAGCGGCGATCGGCACGCTGACCGTTGAGAATCTCGATCTCTCGGTCGAACACTATGACCCGCAACGCCACTACAATGATGTGCGCGGACAGTGGGGAGGATTCAGCAAGGACGATGCAAATTATGACGTAGCTCCTTTAAAACAAACGCCAATCCCGACGCCATGACCATGGAAATGTCTTCGCCCGAAAACGTATCGCCGCAGCCTCTCGATACCGGCTTGGCCGTATTTGTTCTCATCCTGCAATATCTCGAAATGGCCGTCGATGCCAAGCAGCTCGCGCATCGCTACGGCGACCGCATGGGCATGACCGAGATGTTGCGCTGCGCGAAAGATCTTAAACTCAAAGCCCGCGCCGTAAAAAGCGACTGGAACCGCCTTGCCCGCACGCCGCTGCCTGCCATTGCAGAATTAAACGATGGAACGTTTCTGATTCTCGGCAAGACGACCGAGGACAAAGCCCTGATCCATGATCTTGGCAAAGGGCGACCCAAGATCATTTCACGTGAGGAATTTGAAACCATATGGAATGGGCGGTTGCTGTTGCTGACGCGTCGGGCAGGGCTCGGCGATTTGGCGCGGCGTTTCGACGTGACGTGGTTTTTGCAAGCCATGCACAAATACCGCCGCCTGTTGGTCGAGGTGTTGATCGCTTCGTTTTTCCTGCAGATTTTTGCTCTCGTCTCGCCGCTGTTCTTTCAGGTCGTCATCGACAAGGTTCTCGTGCATCGCGGCATGACAACTCTGAACGTTCTGATGATTGGGCTGATCGCCGTTTCTCTTTTTGAAAGCCTGCTGACGGCGCTCCGCACCTATGTATTCTCGCACACCACGAACCGCATCGATGTCGAGCTTGGATCGCGGCTTTTCCGGCATCTGGTCGCCTTGCCGATCGCCTATTTCGAGGCGCGTCGCGCGGGCGACAGCGTGGCGCGGGTACGCGAGCTTGAGAATATCCGCAATTTTCTGACCAGTTCGGCGCTGACTCTCGTCATCGACCTGTTTTTTACCTTTGTGTTTCTGGGCGTTATGGCGGTCTACTCGTTGATGCTGACGGGGATCGTGCTGGCGTCTTTCCCGTTCTATATCCTGATTTCCGCGTTGGCGACGCCGGTCTTTCGTGCGCGGCTCGATGAGAAATTCAATCGCGGCGCGGAGAACCAGTCTTTTCTCGTCGAGACTGTCACCGGCATCGAAACGCTCAAGGCGCTCGCCGTCGAACCGCAAATGCAGCGTCGCTGGGAGGAGCAACTGGCTGAATATGTCCGCGCCGGTTTTCGCGTCTCGAATCTCGGCAACTGGGCGTCGCAGGGCGTGCAGCTCATCAGCAAGTTGGTCACGGCTGTCGTTTTGTATTTCGGAGCGCAGGCGGTCATCGACAATGAATTGTCGATTGGCGAGCTGGTTGCATTCAACATGCTGGCGGCACGAGTCGCGCAGCCTGTTTTGCGTCTGGCGCAGGTCTGGCAGGAATTCCATCAAACTAAGATTTCCATCGACCGCTTGGGCGATATTCTTAACGCGCATCCTGAACCCCTGTTCACGCCGGGACGCACGGCGCTCCCTGATGTCAAAGGCAGCATTCATTTCGAGCATGTTGGTTTTCGTTACAAGGCCGACGGACCGGAGATTCTGCACGACATCGACATCAATATTCCAGCGGGGCAGGTCGTTGGCATCGTCGGACCATCGGGGTCCGGTAAATCGACTTTCGCAAAGCTGGTGCAACGTTTGTATGTGCCTGAAGATGGGCGCGTGCTGGTTGACGGTGTCGATTTGGCGATGATTGACGTGTCGTGGCTTCGGCGTCAGATCGGAGTCGTGCTTCAGGAAAACGTGCTGTTCAACCGCTCGATCCGGGACAACATCGCGCTCGCAAATCCCGGCATGCCAATCGAGCGGGTTATCGCGGCGGCGAAGCTCGCGGGAGCACATGATTTCATACTGGAATTGCCGGACGGTTACGATTCGCACGTCGATGAGCGTGGCGTCAATTTTTCCGGCGGCCAGCGTCAGCGCATAGCCATCGCGCGGGCGCTGGTGAGCAATCCGCGCATTCTGATTTTCGATGAGGCGACAAGCTCGCTTGATTACGAAAGCGAGCAGATCATCCAGAACAACATGCGCCAGATCGTGCAGGGACGCACGGTTCTGATCGTAGCGCATCGGCTTTCGGCGGTACGACATTGTCATCGTATTATTACTATGGAGAGAGGGCGGCTGATTGAAGATGGAACCCATGATGAGCTGATTAGGACCGACGGGCGCTACGCTTCGTTGTGGCGGATTCAGGGAGGCGCGAATGAGGCCTGAGCCAAAAAAATCGAACGCGTCAAAACATTCGGTTTTTTCCGATTTTGTTTCTGGCTCGACGAGCGAATCCGAATTCCTGCCCGCCGCTCTGGAAATCGTCGAGACGCCACCGCATCCGGCCAGCCGCATGATCGCGAGTGTCATCATTCTGTTTCTTGCGACGACGGTTTTATGGGCAAGCCTCGGTTCGGTCGATATCATCGCCACGGCGTCGGGAAAAATTATTCCGACCGCGCGCACCAAAGTCATTCAACCGATGGATAGCGGCGTCGTACGCGCCATTCATGTGCAGGATGGACAGCATGTCAAAGCGGGCGACGTCTTGATTGAGATCGATACGACGATCAGCGCGGCGGAGCGCGACCGGCTCAAGAACGAATATATGCAAGCGGCTCTGGATGCCGCGCGGCTTAAAGCGGCGGTTGATCTGGACGGCGATCCGCTTACCAAATTCGCGCCTCCCGATGGCGCGATGGACGCGCAAATCGCTTTTCAGAAATCCCTGTTGTCCAATCAGGTCGATGAAATCCGTTCCAAGCTAAAAGGTCTCGAACATCAAATCGCGCAGAACGAGGGAAACCGGGCGGCGATCAAAGCGACGATCTCCAAGTTGGAGCAAAGCATTCCCTATCTGCAGAAGCGCGCCGATGCGCGCAGCACTTTGGCGAACGAAGGTTACGGATCGAAACTCGATTACCTGACGGTGCAGCAGGATCTGGTCGAGCATCAGCAGGAGTTGGAAGTCCAGAAAGGTCGCCTTGCCGAAGCGGAGGGTGCGGTCGGTTCCTATCGTGATCAAAGGCAACAGGCCGAGGACGAATACAAACGCTCTAATCTCAAAGATCTGGACGAAGTCGAGCAAAAGCGGACAAGCTTGAACGAACAACTGGTGCAGGCGGCGCAGAAATACCGCCTTCAAACGTTGACCGCGCCGGTGGACGGAACGGTTCAGCAACTGGCGGTGCATACCGAGGGCGGAGTTGTCACCCCCGCCCAGATTCTTTTGTCGATCGTGCCGGAGGGCAGTCCTCTCGAAATCGAGGCGATGGTTTCCAATCGCGACATCGGTTTCGTCCATGCGGGGCAGGAGGCCGAGATCAAGGTCGATACGTTCAATTTCACCAAATATGGCCTGATTAAAGGCCGTGTGGAATCCGTGTCGGGGGATTCCATCCTGCGCGAAAAGCCGGTCGATAAAGCGGACGCCAAGCGCCATACAGGTGACGAAAGCGACAGCAGCGAACCGGCGGGGCAGGAGCTGGTCTACTCGTCCCGCGTGCTGTTCGATCAGACGCAAATGCAAATCGACGACCGGCTGGTGAATCTGGAACCCGGCATGGCGGTAACCGTCGAGATCAAGACCGGCAAGCGCCGCGTCATCGACTATCTTCTCTCCCCCATACTCCGCCACAGGCAACAGGCGCTGCGGGAACGGTAATCGGAATTTGGACGCTGTTTTGTGACCGAGCGACGACCACGTCGCTGCGTACCTTTTGGCTATATAGCGCATGGTTAACGCGTTTTTTTAAGCACCATCGTGTCACGCATTTGCGTATTGGTTCGGTGGTGATATTCCCAAGGAGCATGGCAGCAAAGTGCTACCCCAAAAAAATGCTGCATCGCACGACAAAGGGGTTGCAAAACAGGAACAAGTTGGTGCATCTAGGCACCGTTCCGAGTCTTAATAGTAATCAACTTAATGGATTCGGTTCACCTGAACCCGGCGCATAAAACGCCGGGAGGTGAAGAAAGGGGCGAAATGCAACTGACAGGCATGACTCACGGCGCAAAGCTGCTGAGATTGGCGGGGTTTCCCGCGTCCGAGGTTCTGGGGCCGGAAGCGAGCGAGGCCGAGATCAAAGATTTGATCGCGCGCCACGGCGAAGTTTTTATCAAGCCGATCTTCAAGGGCGGCGTCGGCAAAAAAGGCAAATCAGGGCTGATCGGGCGCGCCAAGGACGTGAAAACGGCGTTGCGTGAGAAAGAGCGTTTGTATTTCGCTACTCATACCTTTGACGGGCACACCGTCAAGTCGAACGGCGTGACGTTCGAAGGCGCGGTTCCGGCGCAACACGAAGTCTATTTCTCGATTACGGATTCGACGCGTTACCGTGCGCCGACCATGACCATTTCCCATTGTGGCGGCGTGGACATCGAAGAGCTTTCCCGTGACAAGATCGTGGAAGTTCCCTTCGACCCGCTTACAGGTCTGAAATCTTTCGTTGTCGCGCACGCATTGTCCGATCTCGGAGCGCCGAAGGAAATTATCTCGCCGCTGGTGCAGAACCTGCCGAAATTGTGGGATTTGTACCATCATTATGGCATGACGGTGTTGGAGCTAAATCCGATCCGCATGAGCAAGGCGAAGCCGGGCGTTTTGACGCCGGTCGCATGCGATTTCAAATGCTCGTTCGACCGCGACGATCCGCGCTCCTCGCGCCTTAACCTGCCGGCAAGTCTTTTTACCGAGGACGTTTCCGAGTTTGAGCAGGAAATCAACCAGCTGCGCACCTATCAGGGGCAAAGCGACGTTTACGTCACCAATCCCAAGGGCACAGTTCTTGCAATGACTTTCGGCGGCGGCGCCAATTCGCTGGTGACCGAGGCGCTTGGTGACGACGGGATCATCTCCTCTGATTTCGGCGGCAATCCGCCCTATGAGAAAATGCGCGACGTGGCGCGGATTTCGTTCAAGTACTGGTTGGCGCAAACCAACGTGCTGTTCATCATCGGCGGCAAGGCCAATAACACCGATATTTTTACAACCTTTCGGGCGATGGCGGATGCTCTGCGCGATTATGTCAGCGTTCACGGCCCTCAGCCCATTTACATCGTGATTGGACGTGGCGGACCGAATCTCGTGCGCGGTTTGGTCGCGTTCAAGGATGTGTTGGAAGCGTTGCGTGTTCCTTACCGCATCTTTGCCCACGACTCGGCCATGAGTGGCGTTGTCGATTATGTGCGCAGCGTCAACCGCTGGATGAAGGCGGGTGGACGCGAAGCGATCGCCGCCAGTCTTGGATTGCCAACCGGTAAGAACGCATCGTCTGCTTTCGATGCCGCTGCCGAATAAACTTGCGATAAAAGGGAACTCCATGCCCAAACAAGCTTCTGCCGCCAAACCGGCTTTTGAAAATGTTTTTGCCATCGAATCTTTGGCACAGATTGCGACGCCCAAGGATCGGGTATGCGTTCTCAATATTCTCGGTAAGGAATCGCGCGGCGTTATACCGACCAGCCACGCCTATTCCGGCGGCAACGTCGTTTTCGGAACGTCGCCCGGCAAGCGCGGCGACAGCCTCGCCACGACCATCGGTGGCATTCCTGTTTATAACAATGTCCGCGAGGGATTGGCGGACGGTCATAAATTCAACGTCGGTGTTGTGTATTTGCCTCCGTCAGCCGTCCGTGACGGTGTGTTCGAATTTATCCGCGTCAACGATGCTCTTGAGAAAGTCATCATTCTTACGGAAAAAGTGTCGGTGCATGACGCGCGTGAAATCCGCGCCTTCGCGCTGGCGCGCGGCGTGCAGGTTTTTGGTGCCAACAGCCTCGGCGTTGCCGACTCATGGAATCATGTGCGCCTCGGTGGAGCGCTCGGCGGCGACACGCCGGAAGAAACCTTGCGCAAGGGTTCGATCGCCATCTATTCTAATTCCGGAAACTTCACCACAACGATCGCCAGCTATCTGAAAACGGCAGGGTGGGGCACGACCACATGCGTCTCCAGCGGTAAAGACCTTTACATCTTCTTTTCGCCTGTCGAGTTCGCTCATGCCCTCAGTAATGACGACCGCAGCAAGGCCGCCGTTCTTTATATCGAGCCGGGTGGTTACTACGAAGAGAAGCTGAGCTTCAACAAACCGGTTGTCGCCTGCGTGGTCGGACGCTGGAAAGCGAAGCTGACGCGTGCTGTCGGCCATGCCGGAGCCTTGTCGCAGGGTGGCGACGATGCGGAATCCAAAGAAAAATGGTTTATGAAGAACTTTGGCGTCGATTCCGTGTTCACACCTGAAAATCCTGTTGTGTCCAAAAAGGGTGCGGTCGTAACCGACATCGCCCATATTCCGTTGGCGCTGACAGCGGTAATGAAGCTCAACAAGATTGAGGCTGATTTTCCTCCGGAAGGTGATCTCGAACTCAAACCATGGTTTGGCAATAACGCAGGGCTATCCTTGCCGCCGGAATTGGATATCAAGATCGTCAAGGCGATAGCGCCGTATGATACCCAAATCACCGAACTCACGAGCCATGTCGGCGCCATTTTCCCGCGCCAAAATATGAAGGATTGTTCAAGCAGTTCTATCATGGATCCGGAGACGCAAGTGACGCGCGTCAGCGGCGTTTCCGTTTTGGATGCCGCCGGATTGCCGCTGGGAGCCAATCTTTGCCTGCCGTTGATTCGCGACATCAACGACGCCAACGACAACGCGCTGTTTGACGTTGTGATTGCGTCCGCGCTTGGTCTTCATGGTGATGCCGCCGCCATTGTCGCTGATGCGGCGCGCAAGGGTGGTAATACGCCGAATACGGTTCTGGCCGCCGTCAGCTGCGTCGTGGGTCCGGCCTGCGTTGAAGCTGCCTGTGCTGCCGTCGATACGTTGATCGATCTATTCGCTCCGACATCTTTGGCCAAAGGTAAGGTTGTCGATTTCGCCACGATCAAGCCTTCGGCAGAGCAACGCTCGTCGCTCGTCGCGGATCAACCGGACGCGAAAGCGGCTTTGATGCTAAAAGCGCTGAAAGCGCGCGGGGCAAAGTCGGTCATGGTCGATTACGTCGCTTCGCTCGGCTACCCGAAAGCCGATGCCGTGCAGGCGGCAATCATGACGACGATTGCGTGGGATGCCCTGATGAGCAAGCGCATTGCGCGGGGAACTGTACGCAACTTGCCTTGGTATGCACGTCTTTTCTCGACCATCATCGGCGCATCGGCATCGGGTAATCAGCATCAAAGTAATAGTTTCTGCGGCGTCGCGCTCGATGAGATCATGAATTCATGGTCGGCGACGGAGATGGCTTTCCTCGCGCTCTTCGGCGAGAGGCCAACGGCGGAGCAGCTTTTTCCGTTTCAGGCGTTGCTTGGGCTTATTATTTCGAACGGACCGGGCACGATTTCAGCGCAAGGCGCGAAGTCGGGCGTTTCCGCCGATGGCCCCGAAACGCCGGAACGCGTTCAGATCAACAAGGCGATGGCCGCGTTTCTGGTCAACACCGGCTTTGCGCACGGCGGCAATGGGTTCGAGGGTATTGAGTTCCTGATCGAGCGTTTCAAGGATACGAATCTCAAGGACGCCGGAAACGCGCAGCATGGCCTCGATTTGAAGGCGATTGCTGCCGATTACGCCAAGAGCTTTAAGGCCGAGAAGGCTGCGCGCAAGGCTGTGGGCGAGGAGGCGACCAACATTCCGGGCGTCAATCACCCCATCTTCAAAGGACAGCCCGTCAATCACGATCCGCGTGAGGTTTATCTGGCCGGACTGTTCAAGAAGCGCGGCGAGTACAACGTGTTCCACGAATTTTATCGTACGCTGGTGCAAGTTCTTTTCGACACAGGCACGACTAAGAATGTCTTCTGCGTCAACATCGATGCCGTGATCGCCGCGTTGTTGCTGAAATTGTTGTGGCCGCGTTATCGTCAGGGGACTCTGCCGGAAGGCACTTTGCGTGAAGCGGCGTTCACCGCTTTTCTCTTTGGGCGCATGGCGGGTTGCGCAGGCGAGATCGACGATCACATCAATCGTGGACGCAATATGGATACGCGCACGCCCGCGTCCAAGTGCAGCTATATATCGTAATATCTTGCTCAGGGAAGGGAAACGACCATGAAGAAAATCACCGTCAAAAATCCTGTTGTTGAAATCGATGGCGACGAAATGACGCGCATCATCTGGCAGAACATTAAGGACCAGTTGATTTTGCCCTATCTCAACATTGATCTGAAATACTACGATCTCGGAATAGAAAATCGCGATAAGACCGAGGACAAGGTCACGGTCGAAAGCGCCGAAGCGATCAAGAAGTATGGCGTCGGCGTTAAGTGCGCCACGATCACGCCCGACGAAGCTCGGGTGAAGGAATTTAACCTGAAGAAAATGTGGAAATCGCCGAACGGAACGATCCGCAATATTCTTGACGGCACGGTGTTTCGTGAACCTGTCATCTGCAAAAATGTGCCGCGCCTCGTTCCCGGCTGGACAAATCCGATCGTCATTGGCCGTCATGCTTTCGGCGACCAATATCGCGCGACCGATTTCCGCGTTCCGGGTCCCGGCAAGCTGACGATGACCTTCACGCCGAAGGACGGCGGAGCGCCTGTCAATTATGACGTTTTCGATTTTCCGTCGGCTGGTGTTGCGCTCGGCATGTATAATCTTGACGAGTCGATCCGTGGCTTCGCCCGCGCCTGTTTTAATTACGGGCTGATGCGTGATTATCCGGTTTATCTCTCGACCAAGAACACGATTCTGAAAGCCTATGACGGACGCTTTAAGGATGTCTTCCAAGCTGTGTTCGATGAGGAATTCAAGTCGCAGTTCGACTCGAAGGGCTTGACCTATGAGCATCGCCTGATTGACGACATGGTTGCCGCCGCACTGAAGTGGAGCGGTAATTTCCTATGGGCGTGCAAGAACTACGACGGCGACGTACAATCGGATACCGTTGCGCAGGGTTTCGGTTCGCTTGGCCTGATGACTTCGGTGTTGATGAGCCCCGACGGCAAGACCATTGAAGCCGAGGCAGCGCATGGCACCGTTACGCGCCATTACCGCGAACACCAGAAGGGCAAGGAAACATCGACCAACCCAATCGCATCGATCTTCGCGTGGACGCGCGGCCTGATCTATCGGGGCCGTTTCGACGAGACGCCGGAGGTTGTGCGCTTTGCCGAAACGCTGGAACGCGTCTGTATTGACACCGTCGAAAGCGGGTTGATGACGAAGGATTTGGCTACTCTCATTGGACCGAACCAGAAATGGCTCAACACCAAGGAGTTTCTTGCGACGCTCGCGCGGAATCTCGAAGAAGCCATGGAGTCGTCGAATCAAGGCCAGCGCAAGATCGCGTAATTACCTTTGGTGATTAACATGCAGAACAGGAAGTGAAGAAAAGAGCCGAAGAGTTCCCCCTTCCGATTCCGGAAGGGGGAGGCATACCGTTGTTTCATTAACGTTGTTTCCTGCGTTTTAGGTTTCATAATCTATCAGACGCCCCCACCTGC
>CAIQVS010000146.1 GCA_903875345.1 uncultured Pseudomonadota bacterium
GCAGGTAGCTCTTCAAATCTCCGCTCGTTTTTCCGAAGCCGCGCAAAGGCAGTTGCGGGACATGCAGATACCCCCGGAAGATGCCCTTCGCTGCGCCACAAGCGGTACGATTGTTGGGCGCGCACGCGGAATAGCGCATGGAAGATCGCCCCGCGATGTCGTTGTCCGCCGATTGCCGGAAAATGATGCTCCCTCGGTTGGTGGAGTGATGGTCGCATCCAGACCCGGGAAAAATGAACAGGTATTCTGGGTAGGTATTGATGCAACGCCCTCAAGTAAGGGAGCGAATAAGGTTGCGCAAATTCTGTTGCAAAAAGGTTTTGGGTAAAGACCTCGTTGAAGTTTAAATGTTAGAAGTCGCGGGCAATGGACTATTTGACGTTTAGCCAAGCTTTGCATTGAGCCGGTCGATAAGAGGCAAACTTAAAATGCGTTGCTGAAACGGGGCTAATCCGCTATACAAAAGCAAGATTTTTCGCGTTGACCTCGGTTTTATCGCATTGGATTCCATCATGAAAACTATCGTTCGCTTGGCCTGTATTCCAGCCGTTTTGCTTTGCCTGACGCCGAGCGCATTCGCGCAGTACGCGCAACAGGTTGATCCTTACGCGGCATCACAAGGACATTATCTGACCTTGCCGCAGGGATACCAGAAACAGCCCTCGGCGCCCGTCACCGCTTATCAGGTTCAACCTCAGCCGATGGCTCAAACGCTGCCACAAAGGCAGCAACCGGTCGTCATATCTCAAGCCGTTCAGCAGCAACCGCAGGCACAACCGATCCAGCCCCAACAACCGCCAAGCGGGACGACGCAGTTTGATCAACTGCAGAAATTCCCTTATGACCCGTCGCTGGATATGGATCGCAACGCCTATCACACGCCCAAAGCGCAAGATCCGAAATTTGGCGCGATCAGCCTCGGCACGGAGACGGGCGGCGAATTCGGCCTTCAGGTTTCGCATTATCGCTATCAGGAACATGTCGTTGCCAATCAGGAATTCATGCATTTGTCCGGCGCTAATTACGGCGCGACGCTGTCAGGCAACAAATCCTACCAAAGCGGCTTTTTCTTCGGTGGCGATATTCGCGCCGTCTATGGCTCGCATGATTATGTCGGCGGCGACGAGAATATTTATACCGGACAAGTGTTTCCTTCCACGCATAGCGGCGAAAGCGACTGGCTGTTCGAGGCGCGCGCCGTGGCAGGAAAAGATTTTATCTTTAACAATGCTTTCTGGGGCTACGCCAATTTTGGCCTGTCGCCCTATGCCGGGCTTGGATTCCGTTATCTGTACAACAACGGGCAGGGCAATGATACCAACGGCGTTCCCGGCTATGAAAGATACAGCCACTATCTGTATGTGCCGATCGGGATCACGCCGCGATTCCGCGTAACCGACACGACCCGCTTAAGTCTCAACATGGAGTATGACTATCTTCTCTACGGCTGGCAGGTCAGCGCGTTGGGGGATGAACATCCGGGAGAAACCGATCTTACCAACAATCAGACCACGGGCTATGGCTTCCGCAGCAGCCTGATGTTCGAGACAAAAATTATCGCGTTCGGTCCGTTCTTCTATTACTGGAACATTAACCAGTCTGATCTGCAGTGTAACAATGCCGAATGCGGCAGCGAACCCCACAACCAGACTATCGAATATGGTCTGCAGGGCAAGATTAAGTTCTAACGCCAAAGCCAAGGTTTCTGTGGAAAGTAAGCGGCTAGACGCGGTTAAATCGTACTTTTTTAAATTATACCCCTTGCACTTGAAAAGTTGGCAGGATGAGAAAGCTTTCCCCTCCCCTCGCGGGACCGAATGCGAAGGCATTCGATGCCCGTAGGGATTGGGTCAGGGGTGGGGGAGTGAGGTTTAGAGCGCTGTTTCAAAATTAGAATCAGATTTCCCAGTCGTTCTCCCCCCTCCCTAAAACCCTCCCCGCGAGGGGGAGGGAAATCTCTCACGACCCCAACTCTTCAGGTGCGAAGAGTATAATTCGAAACTGGTTCTATCTTAGTTCAAAATTTGATATGTTGTTGAAATATAACGCTTATTTAATGTTTTGGCTGTAATCTTTTAACACTCGGTAAATGCGCCGGTAAGTTTTTCCGTTTTCTTTATTTTTCGGGGGCGAATATGTCGATCCGGGAAACAAGGCTTCAGGCGATTACTCCGACGCACAATCTCCTCTCTAACAAAGACGACGCGACAACAGCCGTTGCGGACACATCATCCAACGGCGGCACGAATTCCGGATTGCCATTCGGTAACAATCATTTCTTCGTCGAAGAAACCACTCTGCCTCATAGTCCGACAAGCGCCGCGCATAGCGCAGCGTTCACGGCTATGGACGCGACCGTAGGAAGCTCCTCGACCGGTTCGGGTTCTCCCTCTTTGACCACGTCGAGCGCTATGACAATGAACGCATCGGTGGGAACGAATGCAAACTGGTATTTGTCGCTGGCGAATTCCACCTTGCGTGCCGACGTGACCGCCGACGTCGCAGGCGGCACGATCACGTACACGGAGATGCTGACCCTTCTCAACGTCGTCGTAGCCAACGGAACCGTGACGGCGAGCGAGTTCAACGACCTGAAATTAATCGCGGCCAATCTGAACGACGGCATCACGACATCGTCCTATGTCACCAACATAACCAATAAGCTCATTGGCGGCGATCCCGCCAACGCTTATTGGAATGGAGGATCGAATACGGCTGTCGCTTTGGGGAATGTTGCGGCAGGCACAACGGCGACGCAATTAAGCGAACTCATCGGCAAATGGTTTCTCGGCACGGACATGCCGGCCATAGGCTCGCAACCTAGTTATATAGCAAATCCGCATTATGTGACCTGCACCACGCCTCTGTACGGCTCCAGCGGTGCGCCTTCGATGAATGACATCAATCAGGGATATTTGGGCGATTGCTACTTTCTGGCTTCGCTGGCGGAAGTCGCCGCTTTGGAACCTTCGACGATTGCCTCTATGATTCAGTCGGACGGCAACGGGGTTTATGGCGTTCGCTTCTATATCAACGGAGCTGCCGATTGGGTTACCGTCAACAGCGCGCTGCCGGAAAGCAGCGGCATCGTTTACACAAACAATATGCTCTTTAACCAGACGACGGCCAATCTTTGGGCGGATCTGGTGGAAAAGGCGTATGCGGAATTGAACGCTTCCGGCGTGCTGCCACGCCCAGCAGGAAATTCTTATGCTGCAATCGCCGGGGGATGGGGCGATCCAATTACGGAACTTACCAATAAACCCATGAATTATTACAACGTGACGAGCAGCGTTAGCGCCCAAAATACACTGAAGCAGAACATGGTAGCCGCCTTAAGCCAGAACAATGAAATCTGGCTTGGCTCTTTCGCGCAGATGTTCGACTCGAGCGGCAAACTGACATTCGAGTCTTCCCATGCCTATTCCGTGATCGGATATGACAGCAAAACAGGAAATTTCGTTATCCGCAATCCATGGGGAACGATGGCCGGGCAATACTGGGACACCACGTTCGAAGCCAGCATGGCGGATTTGTATAAAGATCAGGCCTACATCGGCATAGCCACCGGCAGCTCTCCCACCGTGGCTCCTACCGTAACGGCTATAAGCGAAACAGCAGCAAGCGCCGATTTAAACGCTGGAAAAACCGTGACGCTCACGCTGACCCTGAGTTCAGCCGTGAATGTCACAGGCGCACCGACACTGACGTTAAACGACGGCGGCGTGGCAACATTTGCAAGCGGCTCTGGAACCAACAGCCTGACGTTCAGCTATACGGTCCTTGCCGGACAGAACACGTCGGCGCTGACGATAACAGCCATTAATCTGCCCAGCGGCGCCACGATCCAGACTGCGGGAGGCCTGACGGCCAATCTGTCTTTGACCGGACTTATGCAGTCCGGACCGCAGATTGATACGCTGGCTCCCGGCGCACCTGTCATCGCCAGCGGCGCTATCCTTTGCAACGTTGTAACTCTCAACGGCACGGCGGAGGCAAACAGTATCGTGACCGTCCGTGACGGTTCGACTGTATTGGGAACGACGACCTCAAACAGCAGCGGCGCGTGGACATTCAAGACAGGCGCGTTGGCGAACGGCGTGAACACGTTCACGGCGACGGCGACGGATCAGGCCGGAAATGTCAGCGCTGCCTCGACCGCCTTCAATCAGACCATCAACTACATCTTGGCCGCACCGACGATCTCCGGCGACGCCGTCAACGCCAATGTCGTGACCCTCACAGGCAAGGCGGCGGCGAACGATACGGTAACCGTGTATGACGGCGCGACGAAATTGGGAACGACGACCTCAAACAGCAGTGGCGCGTGGACATACACGACCGGAGTCTTGGCGAACGGCGTCAACGCCTTTACGGCAAAAGTGACGGATGCGGTCGGAAACATCAGCGCCGCCTCAACCGTGTTCAACCAGACGATCAACTACACGCCTCCCGCGCCGACGATCTCCGGCGATACGGTCAATGCCAACGTCGTGACCCTCACCGGCAAAGCGGCGGCGAACGATACGGTAACCGTATATGACGGCGCGACGAAGCTGGGAGCGACGACCGCAAACAGCAGCGGCGCGTGGTCTTACACGACTGGAAATCTGGCAAATGGCCTGAACGCCTTTACGGCGAGAGCGGCGGACGCGGCGGGCAACCTCAGCGCCGTCTCGAACACGTTCAACCAAACCATTTCCTACACGCCGCCAAAGGTTTCAGCGGTTTCAGCGTCGGGAGCAGGGATTACCAACGGCAAGGGCGATGTCGGATTTGCCAAGGTCGTCACGATCACCCTGACGATGACAGGAGCCGTCGTCGTCACAGGCGCTCCGACTTTGACTCTGAACGACGGTGGCGTTGCAACCTACGCCGGAGGATCGGGCACGAACACGCTGAGTTTCTCGTATACGGTTCTGAGCGGTCAGAGCACATCCGCGCTTGCCGTCGCGGCGATGAATTTGGCGAATGGCGCAACAGTCAAAGACGCCGTCGGAAACGCGGCCACGCTGACGGGAGCGGTCACGACCTTCACCGGACTGCAAATCGACGGCATCAAGCCGAATGCGCCCGTCATCACGAACGCGACCGCCACGACAAACGCCATCGCGACTCTCACAGGCACGGCGGAGGCTGGCAGCACCTTGACGGTGTATGATGGCACGACGAAGCTCGGAACGACGACGGTGAACAGCAACGGCGCGTGGACGTTCGTAACAGCCAAGCTTGGCACCGCCGTTCACAATTTTACGGCCACGGCGACGGATATGGCCGGAAACGTAGGAGCGGCCTCATCGAATTTGATCGAAGTCGCCGTCGGTACCCAGACGCTTTACGGTCAGACGGGCGTCGCCAGCCTCTTGGTCGGCACGGGCAGCAACAACGGCTTTGTCGTCTACAACACCGTCGACAAAGTTACCCAACTTGCGAACAACAACTTCAGCTCCATCCTCGCCTTATGCAATTACACTCTTCCAACGAACGTCGATTCCCTAACAATCATCAACAATGCGTCGCAGGGTACGGGCAACAATGACTCGATCAACTACCTCTACGATGAATCAAGCGTCGCCAGCACATTGACGGCGGGAAGCGGCACAGACATGTTATGCGTGCTGACCACAGCTGGCGTGACGCTTGTCGGCGGCTCCGGCAGAGATACGTTCGATTTTGCATACAACGTCACGGGCAAGGACACCGTGACGAATTTCCACACCAATAAAGATGTGCTGCAGTTTAACACATCGCTGTTTGCGAACTTCGCCGCAGCGATGAGCCACGCAAGTCAGGTCGGGGCGAACACCGTGATCACGATCGACAGCCATGATTCAATCACACTGCAAAACGTGAACAAAACAAGCCTGACGGCGAACAATTTCCACTTCGCCTGAACAACGATTTTACTTGCACACCGTCATCGTGATTGTGATTTCATCGACGACGTTGAAATAGGAATTCACGGCAAAATCCAAATCGGCACGGGTGATCAAGCCATCCTGCATTTTCTTGCCCCAATGCGGCATCAATTTATAGTTCACGTCCGTGATGTCGAAATCCACGTCGATATAGGTCGCCAAAGGCGTATTCGGCCAGCCGAGCTGCTTCCATTCGCGGTTCTTTTTCTTCGAGAACAGGGACAGAATCGACGGGTTAATGGCGCGCACATGCGTGGGATCGCCAGTAAACCCATCGCTGCGAGGGTGCGGAACGTCAACGATGATCTTGGCGCCCGGAGCGCTGATCCGGTACAGTTCCTTCATGATCGATAGAAACGTTTCCACCTGCGCGCCCATATGCTCCAGCATATGCCGCATAACGATTTCATCAACCGAATTGCTTTCGAACGGCCACGGAAAAGTCTCCAGATCCCACACGACGTCCGGCGCAAAGGAATCGTATTTATCGACGTTCACATAGCCTTCCTGCTTGTTCTGCCCGCACCCGAGGTTAAGTTTGACCATGTCTCTGTATTCTATTTCCCGCCGCTTGGCGGCGCGTTGAAATAGCGAAAGAATTCGCTGTCCGGAGAAAGAACATAAGTGGTGTTGTCGGGCTTAAACGCCTCGCGGTACGCCAACAGGGATCGCCAAAAAGCAAAGAATTGCGGGTCTTTGCTGGTAGCGTCAGCCATAATCTCAAGCGCCTTGCGGTCGCCTTCGCCTTTGAGTTTCTCGGCTCCGCCCTGCGCCTCGGCCAGAATGATCGTCGCTTGCCGGTCGGCATCCGCCGTGATCTGCACGGCTTCCTGCTGCCCCGTGGCGCGGATTTGCGCCGCTTCCTGCGCGCGTTGCGAACTCATACGCGCGAAGACGGCGGCGCTGGTCTTCTGCGGCAGGTCGGTGCGCTTGATTCGAACATCCACCACCTCGATGCCCAAATCCTTGACCTGAGCGTTGACCTCGTCGCGGATTTCGATCATCACATCGTCGCGTTTCGCGGACAACACATCGGCCATTTTGATCGTGCCGAAGACGCTGCGCAACGATGCGTTCAGGATGCTGCCAAGCCTGCTGTTGGCGATGTCTTCATTGCGCAAGCGCTTATAGAACAGAACCGGATCGGTGATGTGATAGCGAGCGAAGGCATCGACCTCCAGAGGCTTTTGCTCCTCCATCATGATTTCTTCGCTGGGAGCATCGACGGCCAACACCCGCTTTTCAAAAGTCTCGACATCCTGAATAAACGGAATCTTGAAATGCAGTCCGGGCTGGTCGATCACGCGAACGACGTCGCGGAACTGAAAGACGATCGCCTGCTCGGTTTGCAGGACGAGAAACCACGAACTGTTAAGCAAGCTCAACAACAAAAGCCCTAATCCGATCGGAACGATATGGCGCATATTCATCGGCTTGCTCCGTCATTAGCGGCGGGCTTGGCGCGCAAAGCATCCTGCAAGGGCAGGTACGGAACCGCGCCCGATCCAACCGATTTATCCAATATGACTTTATGCGCATTACTCAAAATGGACTCCATCGCCTCCAGATAAAGCCTCTTGGCCGTCACGTCGCGCGATTCATCGTATGCCGCAAGCACTTCCTTGAAACGGTCGGCGTCGCCTTTCGCAATCGCGATTTTCTGGTCACGATAGGCCATCGATTGCTGCGTGATTTTGGAGGCCTCGCCCTTGGCTTCGGGAATGACCTTGTTGGCATGCGCTTCGGCTTCGTTCTGGAACCGCTCCTGATCCAGACGCGCGTTGACGACATCCTGAAACGCGGCCTTGACGTCATCGGGAACGGCAACAGTTTGCAAATTGATCTGGCTGATGATGACTCCGGCGTTGTAGTTATCCATCAGCTTCTGCAATCGGTCGCGGGCTTCGCCAGCAATCTGGCCGCGTCCGTCCGTCAGCTCATATTGCAATTTGTTCTGGCCGATCACTTCGCGCATGATGCTCTCGGCAGCCATTTTGATCGTCATTTCCGGATCGCGGATTTCGAACAGGAATTTCTGAATATCGCCAACGCGCCAGAACACCGTGAATTGCACGTTGATGATATTCTCGTCCTGCGTCAGCATCATGCTTTCTTCGGGCACGGTGCGCGCGCCGCTGTCGCTGCGGTCGTCACTGCGGAAACCGATCTCGATCTCGTTCTGCGAGGTCACGTTGGGCAGCAACACGTCCTCGATAGGGTAGGGGGCATGATAGTGAAGACCGGGCAACGCGGTGCGCTCAAACGCGCCGAAGCGCATGACGACGCCCGACTGATTGGCGTTAACCTGATAGAATCCGCTCAACAGCCACAGAACGCATAAGGCCACGACGGCCAGCGCCGCCATTTGCAACGGACCGCCGATTTGGGACTTCCAGCGGCGAAAGGCAGCGGCAAGGTCATTGAAGAACTTGTCAAAATCAGGCGGAGTTCCGGACGGCGGAATGCCGGACGGTTTATTGTCGCCGGGGGAACTTTTCTTTGTCCACGGGTTGGTGTTGCCCGATTTGTTGCCGGAGGGTCCCCAAGGACCGTTATTGTTGTTCCATGACATGGACGTGACGCTCGCGGAGGGAGTAAGGTAGAAGCATTGCAGTCACGCACTATGATGCCAGAACGCAGAAAGTCAATGTTTGGTCGATTAATGAAAGAAATATCCGCAGAAACAATCCGCGAAACGCTCCGGTCGATAAAACTTCAGGGGACAGAGCGGGACATTGTCGCAGGCGACAGGATCGCCGGTCTATCGCTGCGCGAGACGGGCGGCGGGGCGCATATTGATCTTGCGCTTGCGGTCGATCCGGCAGAGGCCGAGGCGATGGAGCCTCTGCGCAAGGCTGCCGAGCAAACTATCCTGAAATTACTGGGCGTGGCCTCGGTTGCGGTCGTGTTGACGGCGCATAAGCAAGCGCCACAGATGCAACCGGCAGGCAAAACGCACACGAAGATCGCTCTGCCGGGCGTCAAGCATATCGTCGCTATCGCATCGGGCAAGGGCGGGGTCGGGAAATCGACGACCGCAGCGAATCTTGCGGTGGCCTTTGCGCAAAGCGGGCTGAAAACCGGCTTGCTGGACGCCGATATTTACGGCCCCTCGGTGCCGCGCCTGTTCAACCTTCACGGCAAGCCGCAGACGCGCGACGACAAGAAACTGATCCCCATGGAGCGTTACGGACTCGCCCTGATGTCGATGGGATTTCTGATCGCCGAGGATGCCCCCATGATCTGGCGCGGCCCAATGGTGCATAGCGCGATCACGCAACTGTTCCGCGACGTGGCGTGGGAGGAGCGCGATATTCTGATCGTCGATCTGCCGCCCGGCACCGGCGACGCGCAACTGACGATGGCGCAGTCGGTCGAACTGTCCGGCGCGGTGATCGTCTCGACGCCGCAAGACCTCGCGCTGATCGACGCGCGCAAAGGGTTGAATATGTTCCGGCGCGTCGAGGTTCCGGTTCTTGGCCTGATCGAAAATATGAGCTATTTCCTCTGCCCGCATTGCGGCGAACGCAGCGATATTTTCAGTCACGGCGGCGCGCGGGCGGAGGCCGAAAAACTTGGCTTGCCGTTCCTTGGAGAAATTCCGTTGAAAATCGCGATCCGCGAGACGGCGGATAACGGCGAGCCGATCACGCACGCGCAACCGGATAGCGCCGAGGCAAAGATTTATCGGACAATTGCCAACCATATAACGGAAGCATTAGGGGGTTAAGTTGGGTGAGTTATGGATACAGGGGTGAGGAAAAGAACAGTGGAATCCCCCTCCCGTTTACGGGAGGGGTTAGGGGCGGGCTAAGATGTTGAGGCAAATCCTGACCTCACCGGCCCTCACCCAACCTCTCCCGTAAACGGGAGAGGGGCAGACCGCTCTAGCCTCAGCCTTACTCTCTTAGTTTTGATTGTATCAGGCCACTAAGATTGCTTATTTGAAGCCTGTTCGTACACGTCTTCGATCGTCATGCGAAGTTTGACGCGAAGCGCCATGCGCTCCTGAACCGCTTTGGGCAGGTCGGACATTTTCAGCACGTTTTTCTTGAACAGAACCATAATCACGTCTTCGATCGCGCGCGCCATTTCGTTGTCGGTGCGGCGAAGATCGTTGAGAGCTTCCTCGACTTTCTTAGGGTCTTGTCCATGCGTCGCCAGAAATTCGATCACTTCCGGGTGGTTGTGCGGCAATAACTCTGCTCCCACCAGCGACCGAACACTGCTGCGTATGATCTTGCCATTAGCATCGCGAATAACGTGAGGCATAATCCACCCATTAATAAAAAGTTGATTCTAGGCTACCATCATTACGGATTTGTTAACAGAAATTTTGTCTGGATTCAGGCGGATAGCTGATCTAGAAACGCGCCTTAATCATATCCACCATATCCAGAGAGTTGCCCATGCCCGATGCCTCCAGCGGAATTTCATCCTCACGCCTCAAATCCTTTATCGAAAGGATCGAGAAGCTGGAAGAGGATAAGGCGGCTGTCTCCGAAGACCTGAAGGAGGTCTATGCCGAAGCCAAAGGCACGGGCTTCGAGGTCAAGATCATCCGCCAAATCGTGCGCTTGCGCAAAATCGAGGTCGAAAAACGCCGCGAGCAGGACGAATTGCTGGAACTTTATATGTCGGCCATCGGCATGATGGAATGAGCTTCGTCGCTTCCAAAGTGATGTGGATTTTCTGCTCGCCGGGCAATCTGTTTGTGTTGCTGATGCTGGTCGGCGGGTTTCTCAGCATGTCGTCGCGTGAAAGGTGGCGCATCCACGGTAGAAGGTTGTGTTTCGGAGCAGCCTTTTTGCTTTTCCTGATCGGCGTTTTTCCGGTCGGCGAATGGATGCTGTTGCCGCTCGAAAACAAATTTCCGCCCGTCATGCCACAGCATGTGGACGGCATTATTTTGCTGGGTGGCGATGAAAACGCGCGTATTACCGAAGCACGTGATATTCCCGTCGAAACCGATTCGGCGCGCCGCTACATAGAATTCGCGGCGCTGGCGCGGACATATCCCCAAGCCAAGCTGATTTTCACGGGCGGCACGGGACGACTTGTGCCCAATTCCAGAATGAATGATTCCGAAGTCGCAAAAGCCGCCTTGCAAAGCCTTGGCGTTCCCGTCGACCGGATGATCTTCGAGGATCACTCCCGCAACACGCATGAGAACGCGACGTTGACGGCGGAAATCGTCCATCCAGAGCCTCAGCAGAATTGGGTTCTGGTCACTTCGGCCTTTCATATGCCGCGATCCGTGGGCTGTTTCCGCAAGGCCGGATTTACGGTTTATCCGGCTCCGGTCGGATTCGCGACGACGGGGGCGTTTTCGTCGCGGCTTGAGTTCGATGTGGTTCAGCATCTGGCGCAAATGACCTATGCCTTGCATGAATACTATGGCCTCGTAGCCTACTGGTTGTTGGGCTATACTGATTCGCCATGGTCAAAATAAATCTCACGCTCATCCTTTGCGGTGCGCTCTGCCTGTTCGGCGGCGCGACATCGGCTCTGGCTTTACCGATTAACGGCAACACCTTCGGCGTCTGGCTGCAAAATCTTGAGCAGGAAGCGATTGCGCAGGGGATTTCACCCGAAACGACCCACGCCGCGTTGGATTCGGCTTTTCTCGACGATCGCGTCGTCGCGCTCGACCAGAAGCAACCGGAAGGCACGGTGAGTTTCGCAAGCTATGCCGAGCAGATCGTCACGCCGGAAATGGTTCGCGAAGGCCGCGCCATGATGGACGCACATGAAGATTTGCTCGATGCCATCTCCGAGACGTACGGTGTCGCGCCGCAGATCATTGTCGCCCTGTGGGGCATCGAAAGCCATTTCGGGCGCAACAGCGGTAAATACCAGATCGTAGATTCGCTGGTGACGCTCGCCTACGAGGGGCGTCGCGCCGAATTTTTCCGCAACGAATTGTTCAACGCCTTGCGTATTCTTGATCAGGAACATATTCCGGCTACAGCCCTGCGCGGTTCGTGGGCAGGAGCAATGGGACAGTGCCAGTTCATGCCTTCGACCTATCTCGGCTACGCCGTCGATTACGCGCACCACGGACGGCGCGACATCTGGGGAACGACGCCCGATGTTCTGGCTTCGATCGCCAATTACCTTGCCGCCGAGGGGTGGAACCGCGACCTGACATGGGGACGCGAAGTCGAACTGACGCAACCGGTCGATGCGCGGAATATCGGCCTTTCCCAATCCCGATCGCTTCAGGAATGGAGCGATCTCGGCGTTCGGAATCTGGACGGCGACCCTTTGCCCGCGAAGGCTTTGCAAGCCTCGCTGATTCAGCCGGACGGCGCGGATGGGCGAAGCTTTATCGTCTATGACAATTTCCGTGCCTTGATGCGCTGGAATCGTTCGACCTATTTTGGACTCACCGTGGGCTTGTTGGCGGACCAGTTGCGATGAGATTGCCGCTTCTTCTTACCACTCTTCAAAATTTAAGAGCGGCGTCATTCCGCAAAATTTTCTTTTCGGCAGCCAAGCCGACAAAAGAAAATTTGTGCGGAATTCGATTTGTTCTTTTCGGCAAAAACAGAAAATCGGATTCCGGACAAAATCGCATTTTTGCAAAAGCAAAAAAGCGCTCTTTCCGGAATGACAATTCTTTCCAAAGTTTGAAGGGTAGCAAGCTTTTTCTCAATAACATCCTTTTTTTGGCGGGCGCACTATCGCTCGCCGCGTGCGCATCGCAATCCACATCGACCGGTGGCAAATCGGGGCAGGGCTATTACAAAGTCGGTCAGCCCTATGTGATCGACGGCCATGTCTACACGCCCAGCGAGGATTACAGCTATGACGAGACCGGGATCGCGTCGTGGTACGGCGACGCCTTTCATGACGGCACGACGGCGAACGGCGAAATCTTCAACAAGAACGAATTGACGGCGGCGCATAAGACTCTGCCGCTGCCAACCTTGGCGCGGATCACCAATCTCGACAACGGACGGTCGATCGTCGTGCGCATCAATGATCGCGGGCCGTTTTCCGGCGCGCGGATCATCGACGTTTCGCAACGCGCGGCGCAGCTGCTTGGTTTTGAACAGCAAGGGACGGCGAAAGTCCGCGTTCAGGTTCTCGCCGACGAAAGCAAGGCGATTGCCGACGCGATGCGCCATTATGGATCGCAACCCGCCCTGGTTGCTGCGGCGGCAACCCAGCAAAACCAAGAGGCCAGCCCGCCGCAGCCTGCGGCCTTGGCCGCCGTGGAGACAAAACAGCTTGAGCCGGTACACACGACTCCGGAAGTCCATCAGCAACTTCTGCAGACAAAACCGGCGCAGGAAGTCGTTATGGTTCCAGTGACGGGCGCCAACAAACTCTACGTTCAGGCGGGCTCCTTTACCGTCCTTGATAATGCCACAAAGTTGCAGCAAACCTTGTCCCGATTGGGACCGGCCAGCGTTTCGGATATCGTCATCAACGGCATCAAATTTCATCGTGTGCGCGTGGGGCCGATTGCGGATGTGACTCAAGCCGACGCGCTGCTCGCCAAAGTACGACAGGCGGGCGCGGCGAATGCAAGAACCATTGTTGATTGAGGGTTAACTATGAAGAGAAGCCTCTTAGTCCTTTTTGCAATCATTCTATTTCCAACTTTTTGCCACGCGCAAACCGTTGCGCCTGTTGAGACTGCGGCGAAGCAAGCGTTCCTGCTCGACGCCAACACCAACACCGTTCTTTTTACCAAGGACGCCGACACGCAAATGCCAACTTCGTCAATGAGCAAGATGCTGACGATCTATCTGGTTTTCGAAGCGCTCCGCGACGGCAAACTGAAACTCGACGACACGTTCCCGACCAGCGAACACGCATGGAAGCAAGAAGGCTCGCGCATGTTCCTGAACGTCGGCCAACGCGCGCGCGTCGAGGATCTCATTCGTGGCGTCGTCATTCAATCCGGCAACGACGCCGCCGTTGTTTTGGCCGAAGCCTTGGGCGGTTCCGAGGAAAATTTCGCCGAGATGATGAACGCGAAAGCGCAACAACTCGGCATGAAGAACAGCCATTTCGTCAACGCGACCGGCCTGCCCGATCCGCAACATTATTCGACGGCGCGCGATCTGGCGACTCTGGCGATGGCGTTGCTGCATGATTTTCCCGAGAATTATCATTATTTTTCGGAGCAGCAATTCACCTATAACAACATTTCGCAGGGCAATCGAAATCCGCTTCTCTATCGCAATATGAATGTTGACGGATTGAAAACCGGTCACACGGATACCGGCGGCTATGGCCTGACCGCCTCGGCGCTGCGCGACGGGCGGCGCTTGGTGTTGGTGCTGAACGGCATGGAGGATATGCAGGCGCGCGCCGACGAATCCGCCAAAATGCTCGACTGGGGTTATCGCGAATACGGACTTTATCCCGTCGCCAAGGCAGGCGAAAATCTTGCCCAAGCGAAGGTATGGCTGGGGCAAAAACCGAACGTAAGATTGCTTCTGACGCGGGACGTGGTTCTGACCCTGCCGCGCAGCGTCCGCGACGGATTGAAGGCCGAGGTTTCTTTCGTTCAGCCCATTCAGGCGCCGATAACCAAAGGGCAAGAGCTTGGGAAACTGACGCTGTCGGCTCCCGGCATGACGCCGGAGGAAATTCCGCTGATCGCCGCCGAGAATGTGGCGCGGGTCGGATTCTTTGCGCGGATGACCGCTAAGCTGAAATTGCTTCTCCACAAGGATGCCTGATGGCTCGCGGTAAATTCATCACGCTGGAAGGCGGCGAGGGCGCGGGCAAATCCACGCAAGCGAAAAAACTTGCGGCATATCTGAAAGGGCAGGGGATTAAGACCGTCCTCACCCGCGAAGTCGGCGGTACCGAAACGGCAGAGGCCATCCGAAAATTATGGCTGTCGCAGGACGAGGGATGCTGGGATAAACTCGCCGAGCTTTTCCTGATCTTCGCCGCCCGCCGCGAGCATTTGACCAAAGTTATATGGCCAGCGCTTGAGCGCGGCACATGGGTCGTCTGCGACCGTTTTATGGATTCGACCCGCGCCTATCAGGCGAAGGCCGGACCGATTGAGGAGCTGTATCGGATGACCGCCGGAAAATTCGCGCCGGATTTGACGCTTCTGCTCGATACGCCTGAGGACATCAGCATGGAGCGCGTACGCGCGCGCGGCGGCTGGCAAGATCGCTATGATCTTAAAGAAGCCAAATTTCACCGCGCCTTGCGAAAAACCTATCGGGCTTTGGCAAAAAAATACCCCCGTCGCATTAAAATCGTCGATGCGCGTAACGATGCGGATCATGTCGCGGGGGATGTTCAAGCGATCGTCGGAAAGCTTTTTCGGCTGAAGACTTGAGCCTCCAATGACCGATCTCGCTCCCGTCCTGAATCCTCACCTTATCGGCCACGGCGAAGCCATGCGGCAAGTGACCGAGGCGTTCGCTTCGGGACGGATGCATCATGCGTGGCTGATCGCCGGAGCCGAGGGCATCGGCAAGGCGACGCTCGCGTATCACATCGCCAACCACGTTTTGTCGAGCGGACAAAATCCTCTGGGACGGATTGATCTTCAGCATCGCATCACCAAGCTGGTCATGGCCGAAGCGCATCCGGATATGCTGGTGATCCGCCGCACCGTGGACGACAAGACCGGGGAACTGCGCAACGTCATCATCGTCGAGGACGCGCTGAAAGTCGCCGCGTTTTTACGCCGAACCTCGGCACATGGCGGTTGGCGTATCGTGATTCTCGACGAGGCGCACACGCTGAACCGCAACGGTCAGAACGCGATCCTGAAAATTCTGGAGGAACCGCCGACGCGGGCGCTCATTCTGATGACGGCGACGACGCCCGGAGCCTTGCTGCCGACCATTCGTTCGCGCAGTCGCTTGCTGCAGCTCGCGCCGCTGGACGAAGCGCATATGAAAACGATCCTCGCTCAATCCGCTCCGAATTTGAGCGAAGACGAGTTGGCGCAATTAGTCAAACTTTCCGGCGGCAGTATCGGCTTCGCATTGAAAATTATCGGCACGGAAACCCTGCCGTTGTACGAAGGGATGATCGCCTTGCTTCGGGAAATGCCAAAACTCGATATTGCCCGTTTGCATACGCTGGCCGACCAGATAGGTCGCAAGGCCGATGCCGAAAAGTTCGATGTCATAACGACGCTTCTGATGAATCATCTGCACGAAGAAATTCTGAGCGACGCGCAAAATGCGACAAAACCTCCATCCTTTGGCAACAGATTGCAACTTCTGGACAAAATCCGCGCTACTTTTGCCTCTGCCGACCACGCCAATCTGGACAGGAAACTGGCCTTTATTAACGCGGTAAGTGACATTCGGAATGCGATGAATTAGGATAAGAACAGGCATCGTTTCGGCTTGAATTTATGATCAACGTCATTCCGGACGATTTTCTCTTCGTCGTGTCAGAGCGAAGCGACGACCGACGAAAGAAAATTAATCCGGAATCCAGTTTGCAATTACGCAAGTACGCTCTCTCCGATAGAGAAACTGGATTCCGGATAAAATCGCATTTTTGCAAAAGCAAAAATACGATTTTTCCGGAATGACGTTGAGGGTGGATTTATCTGGAACGATGATAACTGGCTCAACCGGAAAGTCATCGCAACATGTCCACGCCCCGTTACTACATCACAACGCCGATCTATTACGTCAATGACGTGCCGCATATCGGCCACGCCTATACGTCGCTGGCCAGCGACGTGCTGGCGCGGTTTAAGCGGCTGGATGGGTACGAGGTCATGTTCCTGACCGGCACGGACGAACACGGGCAGAAAGTCGCCAAATCGGCTGCCGCAGCGGGCATAGAGCCGCAAGCCTTCACCGACAAGGTTTCGCAGAATTTCCGCGATCTGATGAAGACGATGAATTTGACCAACGACGATTTCATCCGTACGACCGAGGAGCGTCATAAAAAATCCTGTCAGGCATTGTGGAACGAATTGCTGAAACGCGGCGAGATTTATCTCGGCAAATATGACGGATGGTACGCCGTGCGCGACGAAGCCTATTACGGCGAAGACGAATTGACCACAACGCCGAGCGGTAAGAAAATCGCTCCGTCGGGCGCGGAGTGCGAATGGGTCGAGGAGCCGAGCTATTTCTTCAAGCTGTCGGCGTGGGGCGATCGACTGCTGAAATTCTATGACGAGCATCCGGATTTTATTTTGCCGCCGTCGCGCCGCAACGAAGTCGTGAGTTTCGTCAAATCCGGCATGCGCGATTTGTCGGTGTCGCGCACGGCGATGAACTGGGGCGTGCCGGTGCCAAACGAGCCCGCGCATGTGATGTATGTCTGGCTTGACGCTTTGACGAATTATATCACCGGGGTCGGGTATCCCGACACAAATTCGTCTTCTTATAAGCGCCTGTGGCCTGCCGATGTGCATATGGTCGGCAAGGATATTCTGCGTTTTCATGCCGTCTATTGGCCTGCGTTCCTGATGGCCGCCGGACTGGAGCCGCCGAGGCGCGTCTTCGCGCACGGCTGGTGGACGAACGAGGGGCAGAAGATTTCCAAATCCCTCGGCAACGTCATCGATCCGTATGAACTCATCAAGACCTACGGCCTCGATCAAACGCGCTATTTCCTGATGCGCGAGGTTCCGTTCGGCAACGACGGCGATTTTTCGCGCAGCGCGATGATCCGCCGCATCAACAGCGAGCTGGCGAACGATCTCGGCAATCTGGCGCAACGCTCGCTGTCGATGATCAACAAGAATTGCGGCGGATGCGTTCCGACGCGCGGCGCGTTCAAAGATGCGGATAACATTCTGCTAGGCAAGGCGCGGGCGTTGCTGGGGCAGTTGCGGCAGGAACTGGATGTGCAAGCGTTCCACAAGGCACTCGACCATGTCTGGCTGGTTATCGGCGACGCCAACCGCTATGTCGATGAGCAAGCGCCGTGGGGTCTGAAGAAAACCGATCCGGCGCGGATGGAGACGGTGTTGTATGTGCTGGCCGAAGTGCTGCGGCATGTCGCGATCGTCCTGCAACCTTTCATGCCGGACTCAATGAGCAAGCTGCTCGATCAACTTGCGGTTCCGGCGGGCGAGCGCGATTTCGCGCATATCGACGATGATACGTTTGCCCTGAGGTCGGGCGCGGCGCTACCTGCGCCGGAGGGTATCTTTCCGCGTTATATGGAAGCGGAACATGCTGGTTGATAGTCACTGCCATCTCGATTATCCCGCGCTTGCCAAAGACCGCGAGGGCGTTTTGGCGCGCGCGCGGCAGGCGGGCGTTGAACGGATGATCAATATCTCGACCACCAAAACCGATTTTCCGGCGGTGCTGACGACGGCGGAGGGCTATGACGATGTCTTTTGCAGCGTCGGCGCTCACCCGCATCATGTCGCCGAGGATGGTGAGGATTTCACGCTGCAGGAACTGATCGACCACGCCGCGCACCCAAAAGTTGTCGGCATAGGCGAGACGGGTTTGGATTATTTCTACGACCACGCGCCCCGCGACGCGCAGCAGGAAAGTTTCCGCAAGCATCTGCGCGCGGCTGTCGCCGCCAAGGTTCCCGTCATCATCCATACGCGTCAAGCCGAGGAAGATACTATCAAAATATTAAGAGAGGAGGGGGCCACAGGGCAGGGGGGGAAGCTGACTGGCGTCTTGCACTGCTTCACGTCGCGCCGTGAACTGGCGGAGGAGGCCGTCGCGCTTGGATTTTATATTTCATTGTCCGGCATTCTGACGTTCAAGAAATCGCAGGAGTTGCGCGACATTGCTCGCAATGTGCCGATGGATCGCTTGCTGGTTGAAACCGACGCTCCGTTTTTGGCTCCGGAACCATTTCGCGGCAAAATCTGCGAACCTGCGCATGTCGCGAACACCGCCAAAGTTCTGGCCGAAATCAAAGGCGTCAGCACTGACGAAATCGCCCGCCAGACAACCGACAATTTTTTCCGGTTGTTTACGAAAGTTGATCGGACAACATGAAAATCACTATCCTCGGTTGCGGGTCTTCCGGCGGCGTTCCGTTGATTGGAAATCAGTGGGGAAATTGCGATCCGGCCAATCCTCGCAACCGCCGCACGCGCGTTTCCATTATGGTCGAGCAGGATGATGCCGCCATTCTGGTCGACACGCCTCCAGACATGCATCAGCAATTTATCACTTGCAATATCCAGCGCGTCACCGCCGTGCTTTATACTCACGCCCACGCCGATCATTGTCACGGCATCGACGAGCTACGCAGCCTTAACTGGCTGATGAAAAAATCGATCGACGTTTACGCCAACGCACAGACGATGGATGAACTAGAAATTCGCTTTCCTTACATCTTCCACGGACGTCCGGCATCGAATAATTATTACAAACCGGCGATTACGCCACACATCATCGACGGAACTTTCGTTGTCGATGGCGTCAAGGTCGAGCCGTTTGAGCAGGATCACGGCTACGGCACGACGCTGGGATTCCGTTTCGGTGATTTCGCCTACTCGACCGATGCCAAAAACCTCGATGAAAACGCCTTCAATGTTTTGAAGGGCGTCAAGGTTTGGATCGTCGATTGCGCCCGCGAAGCGCCGCATCCGACCCATGCGCATTTCGAACAGACTCTTGCGTGGATTGACCGCGTCAAGCCGGAGCAGGCTTATCTGACTCACCTCAATCACACGATGGACTACGCGAAAATTGCGGCAAAATGCCCGCCGGGAGTCTGGCCTGCTTACGATGGGCAGGTGATCACATGTTAATTTCATGGAGCGACAAGACCTACGACCGGATTGCTTACGCAGTCTTTTTTGTTGTCGCTGTATTGATCGTCCTGACATTCCGCGATTACGGCGTGACGTGGGACGAAGAACTGCAAAGCCAGTATGGGCAGGCGGTTGTCGATTATTACCAGTCTTTCTTTCAGGATCACCGCTTCGCGCAGATTTTTAACCTCTACCTCTATGGCGGGATGTTCGATGGGCTCGCGTCCGTGGTCGATAGTCTGACGCCTTTCAGCGTCTATGAAACACGGCATCTTATCAACGCGCTGTTTGGATTGCTCGGTTTGTGGGGAACGTGGCGACTGGCGAAATTCATGGGCGGAAGCGTTGTCGGTCTTGTCGCCTTGCTGCTGCTGACGCTGACGCCGATGTATTACGGACATATGTTCAATAACCCGAAAGACATTCCGTTCGCCGCCGGGATTATCTGGTCGATTTATTATATGGCGCGAGTTTTCGCCCAAGGCGCGTCGCCGAGGCGGTCATCTATCATCAAGCTCGGCATCATCTATGGGTTGACGCTCGGCATTCGCGTCGGCGGAGTCATGCTGTTCGCATTCTGGCTGGTGCCGTGGGGATGGGACGCTTGTTGCATTGTGTGGAAGAAAAGAAATCTCGTCGGGCTTGGCGAGACTTTCCGCGTATCGATGCGGCGATTGATCTATATCGTTTTGCCTGTGCTTGTCCTGTCCTGCGCCGTCATGCTGGTCTGCTGGCCTTGGGCGCAGCAGGATCCGATCCATAATCCTTTGCGAGCCTTAAGCGAATTCAGCAACTTTCCACAAGATGTTGAAGTTTTATTTGATGGAACGATTTATCGCTCGACGCAGTTGCCGTGGTTCTACGTGCCGCTCTATTTCGGCGTTCAACTGCCGGAAATGCTGTTGGCGCTGCTGGCGCTGACACCGTTTGCGCTGCCGTTCTTCGTCCGGAATTTCGCGTCGGAGCGACGGCAAACCATCGCGGTCATGCTCTTGATGATGCTTTTCCCTATTCTTTACGCCATGTTACGGCATCCGGCCTTGTATGATGCCGTGCGGCATTTTCTTTTCGCCGTACCGCTAGCCTGCATTATTGCCGCCCTGACGTTACGAGAAATCTTTATTGTTATCCACAACCGCCGAACAGTATCGGCTTTGCTGGCGGTCATCCTTATTCTATACGCTGGCGCGCAGATTTTTATCATGCAGCGGCTGCATCCTTATGAATATATCTACGCCAACCGATTTGCTCACGGCGTTCAGGGAGCCTATGGCCGCTACGAGATGGATTATTGGGGCTCGTCGTTCAAAGAAGCCGCCGAAACACTCCAAGCCTATGTGGCCAAGGAGGGAGGTGTTCCGCCGGGGAAAATTTACCGCATCGCCATTTGCGGACCTTGGGATTCGGCGATGCTCTACCTGCCGCCGGATTACGCGCCCGTCGTCGCCAACGAACCTGCCGAGTTCTTTCTCTCGACCACGCGCTGGATGTGCCAGAATATGCGACCGGGAAAAGACATCATCGAAATCAAACGCCTTGGCGTGCCGCTGAGCGTCATTAAGGATTTGCGCAATCAGATTCCGTAAAACTGTCTGAAAAGGGACATCGTCGCTGCCATGAAACAAACTCTCGTATTTCTTTATTCGCTTGCGGTGATAGCTGCTGCGCTTCCTTGTCAAAGCATGGCGGATACATCCAAAAATCAGCAAATTGCCATTACATCGGCTCAACAGCAGCAGCCGGTCGCTGCGCCAAACAACACGGCTTGGTGGCCAATTTGTCCAACAAGCACAGTAACAGCCTGTGGGCATAATATCGTCGTGCCGGGAACGGCGGCGGGCACATCCGTTGAACTTGTTCTGCCTTCGCCTTTCGTGCACCAACATTTCTGGGCGCATTGTGTTGCTAACAATTATCCCATAACAGCAACATCGACCGCAGCTTTGATGGTCGATCAACCATCCTGCATTCTTCAGACGTGTCAGAACGATACGGTCACGATTTGCCAACACGCAATTAATGTGGCCGGAGGCGTTTCCGTCGGCGCAACTGAGGAGGTCGCGGTTCCGACGGATATGCTGGCCGATTCATCCAACCATCCCAGTTTTTCTGTCCAATGCGTCGAAGATGCCCAAGATAAAACCAGCTATCAAATAGCCGATGACTCAAGCGTATCATGCAACGCGTTCCCATGCCCGATGGCGGAACTTCAAGTATGCGATACGCTCATTACTATCAAGGATCGCAATCCGATAGGTACGGTTTTGAATCTAAAAATGCCGCCTCCATACAATCCCGATGCTTTTTCTGTTGAATGCCTTGGATCGGGGGGTAATTCACCGACATACCAGTTGCTGGATATTTCGGGTGTTAGTTGCGTCAAATCCGCGCCATAAAATCCGCCCAACAAATTTAACATAATATATCTTATGCGGCTATCGACAGGTGCAATGTCCATAAAACAAAGCTGTTCCATCTCGAACAGAGAACCAAGCCCTCTAATCGAATATATCACACCCCATCACGTCAGGGCACAGTACGTGCCACGGAAAGCATTCAACTTGCTCCTTAACGCCTAACCAAAAAAGCATGTCCGCTTGCGCAACCTTGGCAACTAAAAGTTAAAATTTCGCGCAGCCTACAAAGCCTACATGCAGTTGTAGACCGTTTGCCCGGCTACCATCGTTGTACCGCTGCTCGTTGCCGTCTTCCCAGCCGGACAAGAACAAGTTTGCGTTGAAATGTTTGGCGCAATGCAAGCGGCAGTCGATGTTTCTATAGTGTAGGAAGACTGAGGCGTTTGGGGACAGTTGATAACGGTTTGCCCCGCAACCGTAGATGTGCCGTTGGTCGGAATTGTTCCTGCAGGACACGTGCAGTTCCCTGTAATCGCATTCGCGCCGTTAGCGGCGCACGCCCCTGTTGAGGTCGTAATCGCATAGGAAGTTATAGTCTGTAAAACGTACTGCACGGATGAATCAACAACCGATGCCGAACAGTTATAGGTGTCTATGGTGTCATACCCAATGGTATTCCATGAACCGCACCTCCTTGACGTTCCTCTCCCGGAGTAGCTCGCGCATGTAGTTATCGGGTTTGTTGTGGACGAGGCTAGAGTTTGCACTGTTCCCGCTGGACAAGAATTTTCATATGTAAGCAGATTTTGAGTGAGTGTTTGGCTCTTGTACCTTGCTTGGCTGCAAATGGATTCATGCCCTGTGTTCGCGGTACATGTTTGGGTCACATATGACGTCGGCGGATAAGCCCCAGGCAAAGTTCTAGCGGGGTATGGATCTGTTTGGAGTTGGTTGCTTGTGGGATAGACTGATGCGGTTGCCGCTGCTCCACTGATTCCGGTGGGCGGTGTCGGGGCAGAAGCGGGAGGAACGGGCGTACCGTACGTTACAGTTCCGTTCACGTAGAGCGCCGAGGCCGGCACACAAGCAAGGCACATTGGGATTGGCGGGGTATCATTAGGATCAACTATGGTACCGGCACCCGGAACACAGGAAGCGCTCGAAGAACTATACACATACCCCAATGCCTTAGGACCGCAGGTTGGCGTCGATGAACAAGTGTACCCTGCCCCGGCGGGAACATTTTCAAATATGGAACCAGAGCTGCACGGTGCCACAGAGTTCGGGGGTGTAGAAGATTTGGTGGGTAAACTCGACGAACAATTCGTCGTGGTTTGCGATATTGTGGCTGAAATAGTTACCGGCGTTCCAGCGGTCGCGGTTGTACCCGTAGGGCATGAACATGCGTTTGTATAAAGATTTCCAACAACGCAAGTCGTTGTGCTTCCTGACGTTTGCTCGACATAGGATGATGCGTCGTATGTACTGGCCGCAGCAGATTGAGCTTGCGATTGGGTTAGCATGGACGGGGTGCTTGCGCTCGTATCGGGCGGAATGGCGACGGACGGAATAGACACGCAAGAAAGACATGTGGGTGAAGAACCGGTAGTTGGCGTCGTAATACATGAAGTGACGCCTGTCACGACGGGAACATTTTGAAACATTTGACCAGCCGGACAAGTGTTAGCGGCAACAGCTGCTGCAGCTGCCGCAGCTGTACTCGTATCTGGCCGAATAGCAACGGATGGTATAGGCACGCACGCAAGACAATTCGGTGTTGGCGGAGAATCTGTTACTATCGCCCCATAAATTGGAGCACACGAGACAGTCGCTGAATCATATGAGTATTCCGATGGCAAGGCGCATGTTGGCGTCGTCGCACAACTGGAAACCGCCACTGCGGCCAAGGACATATACTCAAGCATGTTGCCAGAACTACACCCCGAACCGGGAGACGTAGTGACCGTATAAGGAGCGCCCGTATAAGATGGGTTTGGAACGCACGCAAGGCACATAGACGGCGATCCAGTCGTAGCGGTTGTCAGGCACGTAATTCCATCTGTATCCGCAGGCACATTCTGAGCCATGCAGCCATCGCTACACAATGATATACTGCCCGCAGTGCAGGTTGTTGCGTTGCCATTGGTCGGCGCACAGAATATCCAAAAAAAGGATACGCCGAATACGATCAAGGCTGTGCTAGATAAGGATTTGCGCATACAAGTCCACGCCTAAAAATCACAAGACTCACTCGCATTATAATCAAAAACTGTTAAAAAAGTTCAGAATTTACGGCTGTCTGAAACGCCCCTGCCCTGCTCCAAAAAAAATCTACAAGAAAATGAAAATACCTCTGGACAAGGGGGGGGGAGAATCGATAGGTTGTGTCCATCGGCAATCACATGGTTGTCGGGAGCTATCTTATTCACTGTAGCGACATAATTGGAAGCCAGACTTGGCTTTGTCTAAGTCATGGATGTCCGGTTTGTCGTTTTTTGTTTGGTTAGCGAAGGGTTAACGCCCTTTCGTTCTTGGACATTGTAAAAATTGAGAGAAGGGATGCGCAGACGGCGATCCGCGGTGGGAGTTTTGTGTTTTCGAACACAGAATCTCTGGCTGGTGATATCACAATCCTTCTTTAACCGGAAACGGTTAAAAAAAGGTTTCGGTTTGTTGTTACGCATCCTAGAGTCGACAAGTTCGGCCTATATGATATTCGTAAGGTGTCATATAGGTTAATACGTTGAGTATGAAGAACCCTCGAATATAGGTATTGCGTACACAATACCAAGTAGTTTCGAGACGCATTTCGCAAGAGGTGTTTCTCGTAATTAAACAATTCAAACTTGAGAGTTTGATCATGGCTCAGAACGAACGCTGGCGGCAGGCCTAACACATGCAAGTCGAGCGCTCCGCAAGGAGAGCGGCGCACGGGAGAGTAACGCGTGGGAACCTACCTTTTGGTTCGGAATAACATCGGGAAACTGGTGCTAATACCGGATAATCCCTCAGGGGAAAAGATTTATCGCCGAAAGATGGGCCCGCGTTGGATTAGCTAGTTGGTGAGGTAATGGCTCACCAAGGCTACGATCCATAGCTGGTCTGAGAGGATGATCAGCCTCACTGGGACTGAGACACGGCCCAGACTCCTACGGGAGGCAGCAGTGGGGAATATTGGACAATGGGGGAAACCCTGATCCAGCCA
>CAIQVS010000147.1 GCA_903875345.1 uncultured Pseudomonadota bacterium
AGATGTTGGGTGAGGGCGGGTGAGGTTGGGATATGTCTCAACATGTTGGCCGCCCCTAACCCACTATTTCACGACAATTCTTCCCTTGGTCGTGTCGCGGTTGAAATCGTCGAAGAAGGGATAGGTTCCGGGATCGAGCGGATCGAGAAAGACCGTTATCTCGCTGTTCGCGGGAACGACTTTCTCGCGGTTCAGTTCATAGCTTTCAAACTCCGAAGCTGTCGCATTCTCGTTTTTCACAAGCAGCTTGATCTTCTGCCCGGCGGGAACAGTCAGTTCCTGTGGCGAAAAGACGTGATCTTTGAGAATAAGATGAATGACGGGAACCTCATCGGCATAGGCCGATCCCGCCAGACCGGTCATTATGATTGTGGCCAACAATTGTCTCATCGCGAATCCCCCAAACATTTAGCTGATAATGATTATCATTTACATTTGATGCGCATGAAAAGTCAAGAAGTTTAAACGTTCTTCGTAAACTTATCTTTCGTTGGGCGGTCATTCGGGGTAACGATGCGGTGCTTATACACCCCACCTCGCTTGGTTCATGACCGATCCTTTTCTCCTGACCGTCCTCGTTGTCATTGCCGCCTTGGGATTCGATTTCGTGAACGGGTTTCACGATGCCGCCAATTCCATCGCGACGATCATTGCGACGCGGGTTCTGACGCCGCGCCAAGCGGTTCTATGGGCGGCGAGTTTTAATTTTCTCGCCTTGTTCCTGTTCGGCACCGGCGTTGCCAAGACGGTCGGCAGCGGCTTGATCGCTCTCGATGCCGTGACGCCGACCGTCATCCTCGCCGGATTGCTGGGAGCTATCGGCTGGGGATTAATTACATGGTGGTTCCGGATTCCGACCAGTTCGTCCCATGCGCTGATCGGAGGCTATGCTGGATCGGCGATGCTGAATGGCGCTGTTCGTCATGGGATCGCCGCAGCGAGCGATTCGATCCTCGCGGCGGGATGGACGAAAACGCTGCTGTTCATCGTGATCGCGCCGGTCCTTGGGCTGATCCTCGCGCACGGCCTGATGAAGCTGGCGCTTTTCGCGCAACGAAAGCTCGCCAAAAAGAAAGCCGAGAAACTGTTCGGGCGGTTGCAACTGGCGTCGTCGGCGTTCCTCAGCCTCATGCATGGCAGCAACGACGCGCAGAAAACGGCGGGCATCATCGCCGGAGCTTTGGTTGCCGCCGGATATTTCGAACATTTCACGATTCCGACATGGGTTCTTATCCTGTCCTACGCGACGATGGGGCTAGGCACGCTGGCGGGGGGCTGGCGGATTGTCCGCACCTTGGGGCGCGACCTGACGCGTCTTAAACCCGCAGGGGGGTTCAGCGCCGAGGCTGCGGCGGCGATGTCCATCCTGCTCGCAACGTTTCTCAGTTTGCCGGTTTCGACGACGCATGTGACCACAGGAGCCGTCGTCGGCGTCGGCGCGGCGCGCAGCGTGCGGCTCGTGCGCTGGGGGCTGGCGGGACGCATCGTCTGGGCGTGGATAGTGACGATACCGGCTTCAGCCATCTTCGGTGCCGGCATCATGGGGTTGACAATTTTGATTGAAAAAAGATAAATTGTTGTTCTACTCCAATGCGTTGCAAATTATTTGGGGCGGATATTTAATAAAATTAATGTTTTGTTGTCGAAACAATGTAAAATTGACAGATGTGCTGCGGAGTTTATGATGTCCATTCCAGATCGTTATGCGGCACTTACTAATCCAGCAGCAGGCACGCCTTTACCGCCAACTAGCTGCAAGGCTGGAGTCGGCGTGCCCCCAAGATGCATGGCCTCCATGCAGCCTCCTTTGAGGGAGACGCCCCTGCATGCGTCTGAATCTCCAGACGGGGCATTTGGAGTGGGAGCAAACGTTCTTACTGCTATCGGAGATGCCGTTCATAGCGCAGCATCTGCTCCCGCTGTCAACCCTGCTCCCCGAGCCGCACATCCTTTCGACCCGATGCGCTGTTGATTGCTTTTGGGCTCATTTGACGAGCGCTTGCTTCAGGCGAACTCACATCACCCCCGTTCGCGCATGATTCGCGCCTTGTCGCGCTCCCAGTCGCGTTTCTTGATCGTGTCGCGCTTGTCGGCCTTGTGCTTGCCTTTGGCGAGGCCAAGCTCGACCTTGGCCATGCCGCGCTTGTTGAAATAGATGCCGAGCGGCACGATCGTCATGCCCTCGCGGTTGACGACGCCCATCAGCTTGTTCATCTCGCGCTTGTGCAACAGCAGTTTGCGAGGGCGGCGGGTTTCGTGCTGGAGATGTTCTCCCGCCAGCTTGTACTCCGGCACATAAGCGTTGAGCAGATAGAGCGCGCCGTCCTTGGGTCCGGCGAAGGCTTCCTGAATGCTGGCTTGCCCCGAACGCAGGGATTTGACCTCGGTTCCGGTCAGCATAATTCCAGCCTCCACCGTATCGGTGATGAAGTAGTCGAACCGCGCCTTGCGGTTCATTGCCACATAGCGTTGCGCTTCGGTACGTTGAGATGGTTTGTCATTCATTCTGTCTGTTTAGCGAAAGGGTGGCGAAAGAACAACCGTAAGCCCTGTCGCGCCTCAGGCATGATCGCTAACGCGCAGGTAACCATTCATTAATTATTCCAATGATATCTAGAACCATTCTAAGCCGTCTGGGTAATCATCATGCCTCGTCTTCTGGCCTACGAATGCATCATGCTGGTTTTAACCTTAAACTAGGGAATCCCCCCATGAATCTGACCGTCTCGCGCAAACTCATCCTCGGATCCGCACTGAATTTCGCCGTTATCGCGGCTTTGTTCATGGCGCTGCTGTTCAGTTTGACGAAACTCGGCGATTTGCAGAACGTCGTCGTCGACAGCTGCAAGACGGCGCAGCAATCCGTGGATATCGACGGGCAGACGGATGTCATGGCGCATATCATATACGCCGCCATCTTGTCGCGCGATTTCGACAAAAACCAGAAAGACTGGGACGAGGAGGCAAAAAAAGTTGCCGATATGCTTTCCGACCTTGAGAAAGACACGGACAGAACGGATGAAAAAGCCGCGCTGCAAAGACTGAAGGACGATTTCCACACCTATGAAAGCATCTGGGAGCAGCAGGTTCTGCCCGATCTAAAAAGCGGGAAGGACACGGCGGCAATCTTTGTCGCAACCGGCGCACAAGTCGAAAAAATCAATGAAGACATGACCGACGCTGCCGCGCAATTCCGGAAAATACAAACCGGTCAGGTCGCCGACGCCGACCGGGGATTCGACGACGCAGACCATACCGCCAAGAGCATCAGCATCACTTTGTCAATCATCGGCATTGCGATTTCGATCGGCATGGGACTCTGGCTGATGCGCGGTATTTCAAAGCCTGTGCGGCGCATGACGGATGTTATGTTGCGGCTCGCTGATGGCGACAAGACCACTCCGGTTCCCGACACGGAACGTCGGGATGAGATCGGCAGCATGGCCAAGGCCGTTCTTGTGTTCAAGGAAAACATGATCAAGGCCGACACTCTCGCCAAACAGCAGGAGGAAGCAAGGGAAAAGCAACTTGAGCGCGGCAGACGGGTTGAGGCCGAGGTCAGGCAATTCGAAGCGACGATCGAAGCCGTGGTCAATACCGTCGCCTCGGCGGCGACCGAAATGCAGGCCACGTCGGAGACCCTGTCGGGTGCCGCGACCGAAACCAGCGCGCAGGCGACGTCCGTTGCGGCGGGTGCGGAAGAAGCCAGCGTCAATGTGCAAACCGTTGCATCTTCCGCCGAGGAGCTGACCGCTTCCGTCACGGAAATCAGCAAGCGGGTTTCGAACGTCTCGCAGCACGCCGGCAACGCGGCCTCGCAATCCCAGAAAACGCATGAAACAATGCAGACTCTGACGAACAACGTTGAAAAAATCGGATCAATCGTCGAATTGGTGCAGCAAATCGCAGGGCAGACCAATCTGCTGGCGCTCAACGCGACCATCGAAGCCGCGCGCGCCGGAGAAGCGGGGAAAGGTTTTGCCGTCGTGGCGTCGGAAGTCAAAAGCCTTGCTAACCAGACCGCCAAGGCGACCGAAGAAATCTCCACGCAGATCGCCAGCGTCCAGACCGCGACCAACGACGCCAAGAGCGCGATTGACGCGATTGCGGAAACGATTGCGGAAATCAACACGTTGATGCGCGACATCGCCTCGGCAGCCGAACAGCAACGCGGGGCGACTGCGGAAATCTCTCGTAGCGTTATCGAGGCCGCCAAAGGTACGGAGAGTGTGTCGCAAAGCACGCATCACATTACGCAGGTTTCAGCCGAAACCGGACGTATGGCGCACGATACGTTGACGGCGTCGTCGGAACTGTCGAGGCAGGCCGAACTTCTAAAAAAAGAAGTCAACGCCTTCGTCGCACGTATCCAGTCTTTATAGAAGGCTAGTGGACTGTGTCAGCTTAATTTTAGAGAATTAACGTTGAAGCAAGAGCGGAGGAGCTCCTCTCCCGCTTGCGGGAGAGGGCGGGTGAGGGCGGATGAGGATAGAAAACGCCTCAACATTTTGGGCCCGCCCCTAACCCCTCCCGTAAACGGGAGGGGGATTCCAGCCCCCAAATTTAATTCCCATCGTTTAGACGACTCATTCCACTAGCCCCCGTTTTTGTTTACCCCCTTAGCGGAACCATGCGAAGAAGATGTTATAACATAACAGGAACCGACGATGACATCCTCACAGACCAAACGATCCTGAAAACTTGGAATTCACCGCCCCTCAATAAAGCTCCCCCGATTACAATCCCCATACTGAAATTTTGTTTCATTTTTGAAAGGCGGCACAAAAAAGGGCGGCCATTTCACGACCGCCCTCTTCACGTCTTGCAGTCGGCGAATTACTTGCCGACGGTTTCCTTGAGTTCCTTCGCGGCGCGGAAAGCGATCTTCTTCTTCGCCGGAATCTGCATCGATTCTCCGGTCTTCGGGTTACGACCGACGCGCGCGGCGCGCTTACGAACCTGCAGAATACCGAAGCCGGCAATGCGAACGCGGTTGCCCTTCTTCAGATTCTTGGAGAGGTGCGTCACCAAATCATCCAAAATCTCGTTCATCTGCTTCTTCGGCATTTCATGCTTTTCAGCCAGATCGGCAGCAATATTTTTCAGAGTGACTGTCGGTTGAGTTGCGGTAGCCATGTGATGTGTCCCTAGTTAGTGGAGTGAACTTAAAGTGGATTGGTGAATCAAAATTGCCGCGAATAATCAGGGTTGGCAAGAGAAAAACAACGCGCGCACATCGAAAAATCAACGATTATTGGGGGTTTTTTGCATGTTCCTGCCGGTTTCCGCCAGCGCGAGCCATTCATCTTCGCTAAGAACTGTTACCCCTAACTCCTTGGCTTTTGTGGCTTTGCTACCCGCGTCGGCACCGACGACGACGTAATTCGTTTTGGCGGAAACCGAGCCGCTGACATGCGCGCCGAGCGCCTCGGCTTTCGCCTTGGCTTCCGCGCGTCCCATCTTTTCCATCGTGCCGGTAAAGACAATCGTCTTACCGAACAAAGGCGATTCCTGATCGGCGGCAGGCGTTTCGTAATCGGCGATCGTCAGTTCTTGCGCGAGATCATCCAGCGCTTTCGTATTATGCGGCTCCTCAAAGAAACGCGCGATATCGCGAGCGACCAACGTCCCGATTTGCTCTATCGCGATTAAATCGTTCCACGCCGCCGAGCCTTCTTCGCGCGCGTTCATCATGCATGCGCGCCAGTTCGCGAAACTCTTATAATGCCGCGCCAAAAGCTTCGCCGTCGCCTCGCCGACCTGACGAATGCCGAGCGCGTAGATAAATTTATCCAGCGCAATCGTACGCCGCGCTTCGATCGCCTGCATCAGCTTCGCGACCGATTTCTCGCCCCACCCTTCGCGTTGTTCCAGCATCGCGCGATGCCGTTGCAACCGGAAAATATCGGCTGGAGACTGGATCAGTTTTTCTTCCCATAGCTCGCGGATGCGTTGATCGCCCAGCCCTTCGATGTTGAACGCCAGACGACTGGTGAAATGCCGCAGCCTTTCGATCGCTTGGGACGGACAGATCAATCCACCCTCGCAGCGCCGCACCGCCATGCCTTCTTCACGCTCGGCACGCGAGCCGCATTCGGGACAATGATCCGGAAACACAAAGGCTTTCGAACCGGTTGGGCGGCGCGACACATCGACGCTCGTAATTTGCGGAATGACATCGCCCGCGCGTTGCAGCCGCACAATGTCGCCCTCGCGAATATCCTTACGCGCGATTTCGTCTTCGTTGTGCAGCGTGGCGCGGCTGACGACAACGCCGCCGACCGTCACGGGTTCCAGCTCGGCGACTGGAGTCAACGCCCCCGTCCGTCCAACCTGAATAACAATTTTGTTCAGGCGCGTTTCCGCTTGCTCCGGCGGAAATTTATGCGCAATCGCCCAGCGCGGCGCGCGGCTGATGAATCCGAGCCGCTCCTGCCAATCGAGCCGGTTAATCTTGTAAACCACGCCGTCGATGTCGAACGGCAAAGCGTAACGGCTTGCCGCCATTTCGCGGTAATAGGCCAACAGCTCCGGCACGCCCCGGCACAGCCGCGACGGCTCGTTCAACGCGAATCCCCAGCGTTTGATGTGGTCGCGGATGTCGTTTTGCGAACCCAGTTTATTCGTTCCGATCTGCCCCAACGCGTAACCGAAGAACCGCAGCGGGCGGCTCGCCGTGATCGAAGGATCGAGCTGCCGCACGCTGCCCGCCGCCGCATTGCGCGGATTGGCGAACAGAGGTTCGCCCTCCGCCTCGCGCCGAGTGTTGAGCGCGATGAAATCCTCGCGATTCAGATATATCTCGCCGCGAATTTCAAGAAGGTCGGGATAGGGCGCGCGCAATGTCTGCGGCACATCCTGAATGGTGCGCGCATTCGCGGTGATATTTTCGCCCACCGTCCCGTCGCCGCGCGTCGCCGCCTGTACGAGCCGACCGTTCTCGTAACGCAGCGAGGCCGACAGACCGTCGATCTTGGGTTCGGCAACGAACGCCAAAGCCTCGTCATCCTGCAACTGCAGAAAGCGCCGGATGCGGGTCGCAAAATCCTCAACGTCTTCATCGGTGAAAGCGTTGTTCAGCGACAACATCGCTATGCTGTGCATGACCTTACTGAATCCCGCCGCCGGAGCCGCGCCAACGCGTTGCTCCGGATCGTCCTTCGGCGCAAGATGCGGGTACTGCTCGCGCAAGGCGCGGTAACGATTGCGCAGAGCGTCGTAGTCGGCATCGGAAATTTCCGGCGCGTCCTTTTGATGATAAAGCCGGTCGTGATGCGCAATCTGTTGCGCGAGCGCGGCCATCTCCGCCGCCGCCTCAATCGGAGTCAGAGCCGCCATGACTTTAAAACCTGACTTGTTCGATCTGGAAGGCATTGATGAACCATAAACAGAAAAATCAATCCAACCGTAGCGAGGTTAAATTCGTCATGCAATGCACACTCGGCCTTGCCCTTACCACCCCATGATTTTCAGTGGTGCTAACGAATCGTTCACAAGTTATTGATTCAAAGGCTTCTTTCAATTTTTGAAGGAGGCGTTGGTGGGAACGG
>CAIQVS010000148.1 GCA_903875345.1 uncultured Pseudomonadota bacterium
GCCTCGACTGAGTGAAACCAAGAAGTGATTGTCATTTTGCACCCTTTCCAGTAAAAATCGGCTTACCCTGATACGCGTAGCCAATGATGACTACAACGACCACGTCGCCTACTTCCTCCGTCGAGCCTGTGGGACCTTTTATTCACGCGATAACCAAAATGCCGACTCAAAGGCTCAACGACACGCATTTATCGCCTTCAACTGACACAATGTCAATATCTAGTAATATGTGTTCGTGACTTATCATGTTCCCCATCCTCGTAAACCCTTCAGGGTGGCAGGGTGGCGACGATGATCGCGGCGCGGTTTCCCGACAAGTTCAATTCTCTCGTCCTCGCGGGAGCGCGGATGAACACGGATGCCGGCAACGAGCCGATCATAAAATGGCGCACGAAACGCCGCTTTCGTTTTATCGCGATCTCGTCGCGCTCGGCGGCGGGTTGATGCAGGGGAAACTCATGCTGCGGGGATGGAGCGCGCGGGATGACCAGCGGCCGAAAAATTACCTCACCGCTCCCCTTGCGATCTATGGGCGACCTCACCCATATCGCTTGTCAGGAGCCGATAGCCTGGGCTGCAAGCGACCCTAAAAGCGGCATTTCGAACTTCACCGAACACCCTCTGCGGCAACCATTCTGCCGGCGCGAGGTAGTCATGAAACGCTTGCTGGATTGGCCATTCATCTCAAGGCGACCATTTTCGGCGAGGCGGAGTCGGATCTGTCAATGACGGCCCTTCCCATCCACGCCGAAGCCGCGCCATCGTTATCAAAAAGCTGTCGTTCGCCAAGAGCTTCAATCGCGAATTCCACTGGCGAGCGCCGGAAGGCGCCGTGTCGTTCACGCCTTCAGCAAAACTCAAACACCGAATTGGATTCGCCCATTTCCGGGTTCGTCTCAAACGCGATGGTGGGCACGTTGCCGTGATCGGCTGGTCATGAGGCGGAATAGCTCATTCCTGCGATGCGGCGGTGACCCAAGTTGACCCTGAGCGGCCGGCAAGCCGTCATATGCGGACGGCCGCTATCTGGGGTGCGGAGTCACCGTCAACGCGGAAACTGGCCGGGCGCCGCCGTTCGCACGCCGAACACAATGGATGCGCCCCTGAGAAGCAACACCGTCAAAAACCCGAGCAGTTGAGCGGTCAGCGCGGAAACTTGCAGGTAGACCGCCAGCGCGTAGACAAAGGCCCCGCCCAGAGCCGCGGTGGCATAGAGTTCCCCTGGAGAAAGGATCATCGGCCGGGTTCCGGTCAGTACATCCCGGATCACGCCGCCCCCCGTCGCCGTCAGCATGCCCATGAAGACCGCGACCACGAAGGGGGCGCCGGAAACAAGCGCGATATGACACCCCACCACGGCAAAGGAGCCGAGACCGATGGCGTCCAGCCAGACGATGCCTTTATGAGGCTCGGTAAAATTCCGAATGAAAAAATAGGCGGCCAAGGCGGCGACCAGGCACAGGATCAATTCGTCGGGATTGCTGGTCCACCAGACCTTGCGCCCCAGCAGCAGGTCGCGCAGCGTGCCGCCGCCAATGCC
>CAIQVS010000149.1 GCA_903875345.1 uncultured Pseudomonadota bacterium
CCGGAAGAACACCCAAGTCGACCCCTCCCGCAAGGGGAGGGGAGAAAAATTGTCGGCCTCGTTCACGGCCAAATGCCGACGGCGGAGAAGGACCGCGTTATGGCGGCTTTCGCGGCGGGCGGGATCAAGGTTCTGGTCGCCACGACCGTGATCGAGGTCGGCGTCGATGTTCCGAACGCGACGCTGATGATCGTCGAACATGCCGAACGTTTCGGTCTGGCGCAATTGCACCAGTTGCGCGGTCGCGTGGGACGCGGCAGCGAAAAGTCGAATTGCCTGTTGCTGTATCAAACACCGCTCGGCGAAATCGCCAAGGCGCGGCTCAAACTGCTGCGCGAAACCGAGGACGGATTCCGCATCGCCGAAGAAGATTTGCGCCTGCGCGGTCCGGGCGAGTTGCTCGGCACCAAACAAAGCGGCTTGCCCGAATTCCGGCTCGCCGACCTGCTGCGCGATCAGGATTTGCTGCAAATGGCGCATGACGACACGGAGATGATCCTGTCCCGCGATCCGCGCCTCGAAAACGAACGCGGCCAAGCCCTGCGCACGTTGCTCTACCTCTTCCGCCGCGACGCCGCCGTGCCGTTGCTGCGGGCGGGATAGCGCGCGTTGCGCATGCATAATCTGTTTTTCCCGAATCTCTAACAGTTCCGTCATTCCGGACGATTTTCTCTTCGTCGGGTCGGAGCGAAGCGACGACCGACGAAAGAAAATTGATCCGGAATCCAGTTACGTTAGCGGACGGAAATGCGCTAGCGGAAATCCAAACTGGATTCCGGACAAAATCGCATTTTTGCCAAAGCAAAAAAGCGATTTTCCCGGAATGACGTTGTTTCTTAATCCCCAACGCACCCAACCACCTACCGATACAACTCCTCGCGCTGCGCTTCGTCGAAAGTGTAGCTCTTGTTGCAAAACTCGCAAGTGACGGAGACAACACCGTTGACGGCGAGATCCTCGATCTCCTCGCGCGGCAGGGAGCGCAGCATGTTGGTCACGCGCGTCTCGGAGCAACGGCATTGAGGACGGAACCCGTGAGGTTCATAGACCCGCACGCCTTCTTCGTGGAACAACCGATAAAGCAGATCGTTGGGGGATAGCGCTACATCCGTCAATTCTTCGGCGCTGCATGTGCCCATCAGCATCATGGCGCGATGCCAGTCATCCGCAACCGAGGTGTCGCGTTCGACCGCCGCGCCGCCTTCGCGCGGCATCTGCTGCAACATCAGGCACCCGCCGCACCAGCGTCCCTGCTCGTCGCGCCGCACCGCCGCCATGATGCCGGTCGGCAGTTGCTCGGACTGGCGGAAATAATGCTGCACCGCTTCGGCGAGGCTGCCGCCGCCCAGCTCCACAATCCCCTGATAACGATCGTCGTTCAGTTGCTGATCGACGGTGAAGGCCAGATAGCCTTTGCCGAGCAGACGCACCGCATCGACATCCCGCGCGATTCCCTCCGGATCGAATTTGGCGTAGGCGCGCACGCCGCCATCGTTGGTCACATCGGCGACCAGAAGACGCACCGCGCCGTCGCCCTTGGCCTGAAGCGTGAAAACGCCCTCATACTTCAGCGACGAACCCAAGGCGGCGGCAAGCACCATCGCCTCGGCCAGCAATGCGGCAACCGGCGACGGATAGGCGTGCTGATGGAGGATCAGATCGAGCGCGGAGCCGAGCCGAACCAGCCGTCCCCGGAAAGCGCCCGATTCCAGCTGAAACGGCTGCATAATGTTATCCATCAGGATTTCAGACACAACGTCAAGAGCGACTGGCATTTAGGATCCTTTTCTTTCAATAGGTTAACGGATTTTCTTTAATAATTTAAGCAAGAAAATATACTGGAACATAACATGAACTATTATTGACTTTGCCACCCTGTCCGTCTAGCTTTTGTCTGCCTAGAGTAGAGCAAAGGTGGACGTGACCTCCTTCACCTTTGAGGCATTGGTTGCCGGGGTTGAGGCGTCTGGTTGCAACCAGCGCCTCGCCCCAGCCCGATGCGCTCCTCCTGATGAATTCCATTTTGCTGCGCACCAATTTCATTCATCCTAAAGCCTGTTCAGGGTAGAGTCATCCTATGACTTTTGCCATACCGACCAAACAACGTTCGGCGATCCTCTATGGTGCCGTTCTTTTGGCGTTGACGGGAATGTGGTGGATCGCGTGGCTTATCGCCGCCCATCAATACACGGCGACGATCGACGGCTGGATCGAAGCCGGACGCAAAGCGGGCTACGAAATCTCTTATGACGATCGTACCGAATTCGGATTTCCGCGCCATGTCGTGCTGCGCTTTGTGAACTTGCGTTGGAAGAACGCCGACGGCATCGCCTTTCAGGCGGGTGATATCGATATCGGCGCGACGCTCTGGCAGCATCAAAACTTCGCCGCCAAATTCAAGGGGCATGCGGAAATCGACGCGCCGCTTGAGGCCAAAGGGCAATCCTTGCTCCTTGCGGGGGAATCCGGTTCAGCCGAAGTTAGCATCGGCGCAGACGGCTTCTGGAGATTCAGCCGCATCGCTCTGAAAAACGCCCGGATCGGGCGCAGCCCCGATTACGTCTTTGGCGCCGACAGCGTCACCGCGACGGCGGAACGTCCCGACGCCGAACCCAAGACGCACCACGATGTCGGCCTAACGCTCTCCGGATCCGCCGAGAACATCGTTTTACCGAAAGCCATGCCGCAATCCTTCGGCGCGACGGCGAAAAAGCTTGAGGTCAATCTCCGCGTCATGGATGCCGTACCGGATTTTCGCAAACCCGCTTCGGTCGATGCATGGAACAAGGACAGCGGCGTGGTCGAATTCGACACGCTGCATATCGAATGGGGTCCCCTGCTGCTGGCCGCCAAAGGCACGATGGGGTTCGACGACGACCTCCAGCCGGAAGGCGCATTTTCCAGCACGCTCGGCAATCACGCGCAGGCGCTTCGCGCACTCATGAACGCCGGATTTATCGCCGCCACGCAGGAAACCATGCTGCAATCGGCGATGAAACTGTTCGCCAAGCCATCAAAGAGCGACGACATCGACGGCGTCGAAATCCCGATCGCGGTTCAACTCGGCGGCCTGTTCCTCGGCCCGGTCAGAATCTTCGCTTTTCCGCAGATCGAATGGCCGAAAGAACCCAAGCCGTAGCTTTTGATCCTAACGCGCATAGGTCGGCAAAATCATCTCAAGCCCTGCGGGCGTAATGCCAAGATCACCCAGTGTCTTCGCCTCCGGATCTATGATGATAGTGTCGGACTTGAGTAGCTTGACCTGATCGCGGGTCAATAGCGGATGCGGGAACAGCTCCATCACCGCAGCCTGCACAGTCGCCAGAGGCCAAGGGAGATCGACGAGACAGCGTTTCCGCCGTGTCAGGCGCAAAAGCAATTCCAGCAATTCGCGGAACGAGTAAACCCGCGCCCCGCCGAGTTCATAGATCGCGCCGCGCGCCTCAGGCCGCGTCATCGCGCGCAGCGCTGCCTCGGCGACATCGCCGACATAGACCGGCTGAAAGCGGGTGTGGCCGCCGCCGATCAGCGGCAGAACCGGCGAAAAGCGCGCCAGATTCGAAAACATGTTGAAGAAATGATCTTCGGCTCCAAACACGATGCCGGGGCGAAGAATCGTGGCTTCCGGAAAGAAGGCGCGAACCGCCGCCTCGCCCGCCGCCTTGCTGCGGGCATAGGCCGATGGAGACTCCGCCGACGCTCCGAGCGCCGACAGATGGACGAAACGCTTCACGCCCTGCTCATGCGCCAGACGCGCGATCCGCGCCGCCGCCTCGACATGGATCGACTGGAAGGTGTCGCGGCCTTTTTCATAGAGGATGCCGAGCAGGTTGATAACGACATCCGACGCGCCGATGACCCGCGCCACGGCGGCGTCGCTGCGTACGGAACAAGGGATAGGCACGATCTGCCCGACATCACCCATCGGCTTGAGTATTAAGGCTTTTTCAGGATCGCGGGTCGGGACATGGATCACCGCTCCGGTCGGCGCCAGCCGCCGGACGATGTGCCGCCCGATAAAGCCGGAACCGCCGAAAATCGTCACATTTTGAATTGCCATCGTCGAAGCGCCTAGGTATAAATGACTTGTGCGCAACCGGCTGGACAAACAGAGGAAAGGTTTCGGTTTTCCCCATAGCCGCGCTGCGTCATTTTGACACGTGAAATAGATAGCACGGCTTTAACTGGAAGGAAGATATTTATGGAACGACAATTGTGGCTGCCTTTTTCTGAAGACATCGGGCAACCCGCAGACACCCACAGGGTATTTCCTGCCCCTCTCCGTCGTTCTGAACTGGCAACCGTTTTACGCGAACATGGACTGACGTTGCGGAAAGCATTGTTCAATCAAATCGTTGCCTTCATAAGGAACAATAGGACAAACCTCCAATCCGACCTCTATTCAAAGAGCTTTGTTGATAGCTTTGTTCAAGATATCACTGACAAAAAATGCATCATCGCGTTCATAGATGAAACCGCACAGGCTCTACGCCCTAACCCTAAATTTTCCGACCTTCTCAGGCCTACAACCGATTTTTCAGGCTATTATATGCAGCTCCGGACGGGAATGGCCTGTATCGTTCTCAACTGTCCCGAACTTTCCGAGGAAAATCGCACTCTAATCCTGAAATGCCTCGCGGAAACCGTCCTTTCGCTTTATCGTGACAATATCTATCCTCACAAAGAGCCGATAAAATACCGAAACCTGCTACAAGTTCCCCTCTCCATAAAGCAGGCAGTAACATCTTATCTTCCTCAAACGCCAACCCGTCCCTATAATCTCACTGTCCGCATGTTCCGGTTGGACAAACCGCCTCATTAACCCCACCGAACCGATGACCCTCTGCCTCCATTATGCGCGTCCCGCGTCCGGACAGGGCGAAGGCGAGGTCTTTGGCCTCGACGTCGCGGTCAACACCCTGTTGAGCGCGTGGTTCCGCTATGGCACCGCAGAGCAGTTCATCTGTCGACCAACCGACCTTCCGAGTTTCGAACATTTCAAAGCGCTGGCCGCCGCCGCAGGGCATAACCCTGAAGAACGTTGCGTCGGCCTCGACCCCCGGCATCCGCGCCACAATCTTGAGTCCATCTCCTGCCTGTTTCGCCCCGACCCTCTGATCGCCGATCTGGCATGGACGCGGCAACAGTTGCAAGGCGTCGGCTACGCCACCTGCGGCATCGTCCACACGATGAGCGGCGAGCGCATCGCTCGCGCCGTCGGCGAACTATGCCTCGCGCCGACCGACCGAGCCGACGCGCTGGTCTGCCCGTCGGAGGCCATTCGCAACACAGTGCATAATTTGTGGGAGGTCTATGGCGATTACCTGAAACATCGTTTCGGCAACGCCGCGTTCCAATGTCCGGTACAGACGCGGGTCATTCCTCTCGGCGTCGATACGGAGAAATTCCGCCGCCTGACCACCAAAGACAAACGCGCGGCGCAACGGCAGGCTTTGCAAGCCGCGCCGGATGAAATCATTCTGCTGTTTGTCGGCCGCCTGAGTTTCGCCACCAAGGCGCACCCGCTCGCGCTGTGGCAAGCGGCGGAACGCGCCGCGTCGCGCACGCAACGAAAACTGCGCGTCGTGATGTACGGCTACTTCAAGCCCAAAGACATGGAGAAACATTTCCGCGAACTCGCCGCCGACATCGGCAAAACCGCGAACATCGAATTCATTATGAACGATGACACGCGCTTTCCGGACGGGCTGTGGGCGGGCGCGGATCTGTTCGCTTCGCTCTCCGACAATGTGCAGGAAAGTTTCGGCCTGACTCCGATCGAGGCGATGGCATCGGGGCTGCCGACGATCCTCAGCGATTGGGACGGCTATCGCGGCAGCATCCGTCACGGCGTCGACGGCTACCTGATCCCGACCGTCACCCCGCCCGCCTCGGCGGGGTTGGCGATTGCCGAAGCCTATTACAACGAGAACAATTACGGCATCGGGCTGATGGGCGCGGCGCAATCGACGGCGGTCGATATCGAAGCCTGCGCGACGGCAATCGAACACCTCATCACCGACGACGCCAAGCGCCGCGCGTTTGGCATGAATGGCCGCGCTCGCGCCGAGCAAGTGTTCGACTGGCGGCACATCATCAAAGCCTATGAAGATTTCTGGCAGGAACTGGCGCAGCAACGCCTGACGCGCACGGCGAAATCGGCGGTGCCGAAAAACTGGTCCGCAGTGCATCCGTCCTACATCAATCCGTGGAAAATGTTCGACAGTTTCCCCAATCGGGCTCTGAGACCGGATGAACGCATTCAAATCGTCCTCAGCAAAGACGAAATCGCCAATCTCATCCGGCATGAGATGAATTTCTTCATCCCCGAATTGCTGATGCCGAAAGAATCGATGCGGGATTTGATCGAAGCGATTCGCAACGCCGGAGCGCCGCCGATTTCCGCCGTTCTCGCCTCCATCCCCGCGCCGGAACATAACCGCATCTGGCGCTGCCTCGGCTGGATGCTGAAGCACGGCGTGGCCGTGATCGCCAACCCTTCGGAAACCCGCTGATCTCGATAAGAAATAAAATGTTGCATGTAACGCTCTTTCGGCGTACAGTTACATGTAACAAAAGGGAGAGGGCTATGGCCACCGTCGCCAAGCGCGTGCAGAAGCACCGGATGAACTTGCGCAAGAGCGGATTGCGCCCGGTGCAAATCTGGGTTCCCGACACGCGGAAGAAAGGCTTCGCCAAAGAATGCAGAAGGCAATCGGCAATGCTGAAGAACGATCCGCACGAAAAGGAAATTCTCGAACTTTACGGCAAGATCGCGTCGCGCGACGGCTGGACGGCATGAAGCGCGGCGATCTCGTCACGGTCGCCGTGCAAGGCGCTTATGGCAAGCCCCGCCCCGCGCTGGTCATCCAGTCCGATTTGTTTTCCGGCCATCCTTCGGTGACGATTCTGCCGGTGACGAACGAATTGCGGAACACGCCGTTGTGCCGGATCGCGATCGAACCGACCTCCGGAAACGGCCTTAAGCATCTCTCGCACGTCATGATCGACAAGGCGCAGACGATCCCGAGCGAAAAAATCGGACGCGTTTTCGGACGGCTCGACGATGCGGCTTTGTTGACCGTCACCCGCGCCCTCGCCGTCTGGTTCGGATTCGCGTGATGATCGACCTGCCCCCGCCTTTCGACGCGCTGTGGTTCCGGATGATTACGGGGTTGGTCGTCGGCCTCGCGCTCGGCAGTTTCGTGACGATGTTGAGTTACCGTCTGCCGCTGCGCCTGTCGATCATCAAGCCGGACTCGCATTGTCCCGTCTGCAAAACGCCGCTGACGGCGCGCGACCTGTTGCCGGTGTTGTCGTGGCTGGCCTCGCGCGGCCAATGCCGCCACTGCGGCGTCAAAATCAGCGCCCGTTATCCGCTCATCGAATTGGCGACGGGGTTATGCTGCATGATTGCGTTTGCGGTGGTGGGGTTTCAGATGTGGTTGCTTGCTGCAATTCTTGGCATTGTCGCTACAATCACCTTCATCGTCATCCGACTTGAACATTAAGCCGCCTGCGCCGTCCCCGCCAAAGCCTGCTCGATCGCGGCGATGGCTTTCGGCATCGCGCTGACATCCGTACCTCCGGCCTGAGCCATATCGGGACGCCCGCCGCCGCCCTTACCGCCGACCTGCTCGGCGGCAAGCTTGACGAGATCGACGGCGCTGATGCGCTGGATCAAATCCTCCGTCACGGCGACCACGACCGACACTTTGCCCTCAAAGCTGGCGACGAGCGCGATGACGCCCGATTTTACCTGCGCCTTGAACGCGTCGGCCATCGGCTTCAGGTCTTTCGCCGGAACGTCCGGCAGAACGCGACTGATAAAGCCGACGCCGTTGATCGATTTCGGCGCTTCCGCCGCGCCGGTCGATGACGAACCACCGCCAAGCGCAAGCTGCCTGCGCAAATCGGCCACGTCGCGTTCGAGCTTCTTGCGTTCGTCCAGCAACTGCCCGATCCGCACCGGCAAATCTTCCGCCGAGGCTTTGATCGCCTCCGCCGCCTTGTGCAGCATCGTCTCGTTGTCGCGTATCCACGCCAGAGCGGCCTCGCCCGTCTTGGCTTCGATGCGTCGGACTCCAGCCGACACCGCGCTTTCGGCAATGATCTTCAGCACCCCGATGTCGCCCGTCCGCCGCGCATGCGTGCCGCCGCAAAGTTCGACCGAGAAATATTCCTTGCCGTTTTCGGTTTTCTCTTCGCGCCCGCCCATGAACAGCACGCGCACCTCTTCGCCGTATTTCTCGCCGAACAGCGCCATAGCGCCCTGCTCCATAGCGCCTTGCGGCGACATCAGGCGTGTCAGGATCTCGTCGTTCAGACGGATACGGGCGTTCACTTCATCCTCGACCTTTTGCAGAACTTCGGCGGGAATGGGCGTCGGTTGATTGAAATCGAAGCGCAATTTGTCGTGCGCGACGAGTGAACCTTTCTGCGCCACATGCGTTCCCAGATTCCGCCGCAAAGCTTCGTGCAGCAGATGCGTCGCCGAGTGATGCGCGCGCAACGCCGCGCGGCGTTTGCCGTCAACCTCCAGCACCGCGAGATCGCCCGTCTTGATGACGCCCTTCTCGATTTGCGCGTGATGCAGCCAGACCGTATCGGCTTCCTTCTGCGTGTCGGTCACACGCGCCACCGCGCCGCTCGCGGTCGTGATGATACCGGTGTCGCCCATCTGCCCGCCGGATTCGGCATAGAACGGAGTCTGGTTGACGATAATTTGTATTGTTTCTCCCGGTTTCGCATCGGCCACGCGAGCGCCATTGCGCACCAACGCCTTGATCTGGCCTTCGGCTTTCTCGGTGCTATAGCCGAGGAATTCCGTCGCGCCGAGTTCCTCGCGCAGATCGAACCAGAGCTTGGCCGTGCCGGTTTCGCCCGACCCCGCCCAAGCGGCGCGCGCGGCGGCCTTCTGCTTTGCCATCGCCGCTTCGAAACCGCTGACATCCACCTGCTTGCCCTGCCCGCGCAGAACGTCCTGCGTAAGATCAAGAGGAAAGCCAAACGTATCATAGAGTTTGAACGCAACTTCGCCCGGCAACGGCTTGTTGTTATTCAATTTTTCTGTTTCTTCATCCAAAAGCTTAAGCCCGCGATCCAGCATCTGCTTGAAGCGCGATTCCTCCAGCTTCAGCGTCGCCTCGATCAGGGCTTCGGCGCGGACGAGTTCGGGATAAGCCGTTCCCATCTGCTTCACCAGTTCCGGCACCAAGCGATAAATCAGCGGCCCCTTAGCCCCCAGCATATGGGCGTGGCGCATGGCGCGGCGCATGATGCGACGCAGGACATAGCCGCGCCCTTCGTTGCCCGGCAAAACGCCGTCGGCGATCAGGAACGAAGTCGAACGCAAATGATCGGCGATGACGCGGAACGAGGCCTTGTGCGCCCCGCGCGGATCGACCTTGATGATGTCCGCCGTCGTGCCGATGAGCGCCTGAAACAAATCGGTTTCAAAAACGGAATGCACGCCCTGCAGGATGGAGGCCATGCGCTCCAGCCCCATGCCGGTATCGACCGAAGGCTTCGGCAGGTTGATGCGCGTACCGCCCGCCTGCTCCTCGAACTGCATGAAAACGAGATTCCAGAATTCGAGGAAACGGTCGCCGTCCTCGTCCGGACTGCCCGGAGGTCCACCGGCGATGGCGTCGCCGAGATCGATAAAAATCTCCGAACACGGGCCGCACGGACCCACGTCGCCCATGCGCCAGAAATTCGCGTCGGTTTTAATGCGGATGATCTTGTCATCCGAAAACCCCGCAACCTTCTTCCACAACTGCGCCGCCTGATCGTCTTCGTGATAGACGGTCACGAGCAGTTTATCCTTCGACAGGCCGAAATGTTTCGTCACAAGAGTCCACGCGAACTCAATCGCGTCGGGCTTGAAATAATCGCCGAAGGAGAAATTGCCGAGCATCTCGAAAAAGGTCAGGTGCCGCGCGGTGTAGCCCACGTTTTCGAGATCGTTATGCTTGCCGCCCGCGCGCACCGATTTCTGCGCCGTCGTCGCGCGTTTGTAGCTGCGGGTTTCCGCGCCGGTAAAGACGTTCTTGAATTGCACCATGCCGGAATTGGTGAACATCAGGGTCGGATCGTTGCGCGGCACGAGCGGCGAGGATTCGACGATCGTATGCCCCTGTCCGGCGAAGAAATTCAGATATGTCGACCGGATGTCGGCCAAAGTTTTGGTCATAGCGCAAGCTCCCTTGAAAGGAGCATTTTTGCGGATTATCGCGTAGGAGTCGAGGGGTACAAATGTTTGGCCAAAAACCATAAAAAATGTTAGAATAACCGCCATGGATATAACTTCTGACCCAATACTGAAGCGTTTTCGCAACGGTCTTGATAAAATCTAAGAGCCTGTTCATGATCTTTTTATGAGCAGAGCGAGGAAAGCGAGAGCGACCATGTTCAGGCTGGTGTTGAGTTTACGCTCGCAGTTTTTCCAAAGTCTGCGGCATTTGTCGAGCCACGCGAAGGAACGCTCGACCA
>CAIQVS010000150.1 GCA_903875345.1 uncultured Pseudomonadota bacterium
ACCACAACTTTCTTTTCAGTCAAGCGTCAATAAGAGAAACCGGCGCGGAATCATTGCGTCCAGATCGGTAGCCGCGCCATTCAGGAGTCCAGTAGAGAGAAACGAAGCAGCCGTCACGATTGTGTTGCTCGGAAATAACCATTACTTGCCCTTGGACTTTTAGCCGGGAGGACGGGTATGGCACTACCGGAGATGCGACTTCTGCAAGCAGCAATCGTGCTAGCCGAAGAACTGAACTTTTCCCGTGCAGCCGCGCGGCTGCGCATCGACCAATCGACGCTGAGCAAGCGAATTGCCGAGCTTGAATCTCAGATCGATATACGCCTTTTCGTGCGAAACCATCAAACAGTGGAACTTACCGACGCCGGTCGGCATTTTGTGGAAGATGCTCGCAGTGCCGTGTTGTATGCCGAGCGTGCAATCGCAGACGCAAGGGCCGCGCTGCATGGAGCGGACGAAGTGCTTCACATCGGCAGGTCTGCTTTTGCCGATCCATATTTGGTAACAGCTATCCAATCGATTCAGCTTCCCCTTTTTCCCAGCCTGAAGGTCAAGCTATCGAGCAACTTCTCGCACGAACTCGCGCGCATGGTCGCTGCCGGAACCTTGGACATGGCGCTGGTGATTTCCATCCCCGATACGCAGGTTCTCAGTCTTTTATCGATTGCAGAAGAGCCTGGCTATATTGCCTTGCCGAAGAGCGACGCTATCGCCAGCCGCGACGGACTCAACCTGGAAGATTTGCGCGCGCACGAGTGGATTGTCCCAGAGCGCCACATCAACCCGTACATCTCCGACATGATTCAGACGGCGGCCTCTGCAAAGAAAATCGTACCTTCCGATACGCATACGTTCACGACGGCTGAAGAGGCATCGGCGCTCGTATTGGCGCGCAAGGGATCGGCGTTTCTGACGCGCGAAGCTGCGTGGCGAATTTCCTGCGATGAAATCACAATTCGTCCACTGGTGGAAGAGAACCTGAAACTCGTGACCGGATTGGCAACGCGAGCCGACGAAAAGAATCGGCTGACGCGCGAGTTCGCTCGCGCTGCTGGACGCAAGCTGGTCAAGGTGCAGCACACTCCACGTCAAGGCAAATCACTAGCCTGCTGAATTGCTGGAAGCAGGCCCGCTAGTGCTGGTCGCAGCGGCATCCACATCTCGAATGACAATATTGAGTGGAGCGTCTTGGCCGCACTTTGTGCAGGGATAAATGCCGGTGGCGACAGCCGTACCGTCGAATTCATCTCGACGAAAGACGCTGCCACAGTGAATGCACGCATGAAATTGCGACAATTCGCGTTGAGACCTATCCGAGTCGCTTGCCATCTTTCCCCTCGTTTCAGTGGAGTGCCCGCTACAGCGGCCTGTGGTGTGGTGTCATGTTTGACGCGGATTCTCGCGGTTGGTAATGGAAAGCAACCACTCTTCCGGTTAGCGCAGGTGTCGCAAGGGAATCTTAGAATTGCGCTTCCGATGGGTTTAGCATGATCGAGAGCAGGCCGGTTTCAAGTTCGAAGTGCAAAGAACCGAGAGTAGTATGCCACGAAGTCGAAGTCAGGCAGAAACAGTTCGGCCGGGCATTTCCAATCCAGTGATTTACGCGGTCTTGAGTTGAGCAGCCATGCGAACTGATCGAGTTGTTGCTGTGAGTAATGACTGAGGTCTTCTCCCTTGGGAAGGTATTGGCGAATCAGCCCGTTGGTATTTTCATTGATGCCGCGCTGCCAGGGCGCGTGCGGATCGGCGAAGTAGACCTGAACGCCGGTGTTGGCCGTAAGTTGTTCATGCTTGGACATTTCCTTGCCGCGGTCATAGGTAATCGAAAGCCTCTTTTGGGCATCCACTCGTTCCAGCACACGGCTGAAGCCGGCAACTGCGGCATCGGCCCCTGGGTTATCCATCTTGGCCAGCAAGGTAAACAGCGTGGAGCGCTCTACCAG
>CAIQVS010000151.1 GCA_903875345.1 uncultured Pseudomonadota bacterium
CTCTCGGCTAACGTCGCTTGGGTAGTTGCGCTTCATGGCTTCCTCCGCTGGTGAGGAATCCTTGAATCAATTTCCCGTTAAAAGATCATGAACAGGTTCTAACAACGAAATACCACGCGCGATTTTATCTTTCCACGGTTCGTTATGGTTAACGCGCGCGCGGCGGGAGGGGTAGGATTCCCCTCCCGTTTTTCACGGGAGGGGTAAGGGGTGGGCCAAGATGTCGCGGCACATCCCGAAGTTTCAGAATCGGAAAGATCCCGAAGGGCGTTGACCTCCGCCGCCCACCCCTAACCCCTCCCGCTATAGCGGGAGGGGGACGCCACCGCTCCGGCGGAAAATGATCTCTCATGCTTGCCGCATTTTGCCGCCCCCTGAATGCCGCCCTCTACCCCCCAACCCCAGAAACCCCATGCCCACATTCCTGAAACACATTCTGACCGGACGCGACAATGTCACCTATGACATCGGACGCGTGCTGATGTTCTTCGGCGGCTTCGCCTATCTGGCCTGCACCTTCATCGCCGTGCTGCACTCGCTGGAGTTCGACATGGAAAAATTCGGCTATGGCCTCGGCGCGTTGCTCGGCGGCGGCGGAGTCGGCCTCGGCGCGAAGGCGCACACGGAACCCGTCGGCGGAGGCGCGGATGCCCAATAACATTCTGATCGGACTCGGCGCGGCGGTCGCTCTGATTATCGCCGTCGTGATCATGTGGCTCAGCATCGCCAACGCGCATTTGAAAGCCGAGCTGGCGACGGCGGAATCGAATAATTCCACATGCCACATCGTCAACGATAATTTCAAAACCGAAGTTGAAAAACAGAACGCTGCGGTGAAGGCTCTGCAAACCGAAGCCGCCGCGCGCGCCCTTCAGTCCGCCGAGGCCGAGAAAGCCGCCGCCGCGACCGCCGCGCATTACACCCGCGCCGCAGCAGCCCTGATGAAACGCAAAGCCGCTGGCGACGAATGCCACGCCGCGAAAGGATTGATCGATGGGTATGTGGGACAAAAATAATACCAAGACAAGTCGTCATCCCCGCGAAGGCGGGGCTCCAGCGCAAGCGATTGCGAGCATAAGACTCATACGCCGCGCTGACACGCGGCGCTGGAGCCCCGCCTTCGCGGGGATGACACAGTGGTTTATGCGTTTATGCTTGTTCTGTTTGTCGTTAAGCGCCTGCTCGTCGCAACCGATCTATCAACCGGTCGAGGTCGCGGCTCCCGTCGCGATGCCGTGCAACGTGCCGGAGGTTCCTCAACCAACGTGGCCGACGCAAAGCCTGACGCCGCAAGCCGGATTGTTCGCCGAAACGCAAACCCTCCTCGCCGAGCTTGATTTGCGCAAAGCGTATGAGGCACGGCTGGAAGCGGCGGCGAAAGCGTGCCGATAAATCGAGGCCGGAGCGGTCTGTTCCCCTCCCCTTGCGGGATCGAATGCGAAGGCATTCAATGCCCGCAGGGATTGGGTCAGGGGTGGGGGAGCGAGGCTTGCCGATTTATTTCAGAATCTGAACCCTCGCTCCAGCTTATCGCCCCCTCCCTAACCCTCCCCGCAAGGGGGAGGGGACACCACCGCTTTGACGAAAAATAATCTCTCAAACTTTCCACATTTTCTCGACCACCGATCCCTAACCCCCAACCTCTCATCCGGAGTTCCCATGACCGATACATCCTACAACCCCAGTTATGCGCCCTTCGCAAACTGGTCGGTGAGGCAAGCGCCCGTGCCTGCGACAGCGCATAATTTACCGGCATCGATTGCCGCCAACGGTTCGGCGCAGACCAGCCTGATCGTCACCGAGGGATTCTCGCTGATCTCGGCGGGCATCACCGCGAGCCAGAACGGCACGATGTCGATCCAGCGTTATCTCGACGCCGGAGGCTCTGTGCCGCAAGGCGCAATCGTGCAAGTCGCGCTGACGGCCAACGCCGCCGCGAACCTCGATGTTCTGGACGGCAAGCCTTTCGCTTCGTTCAAGCTGACGGTCACGAACACGGCGGGCGCTGTGTCAAACCTGACCAACTTCGCCCTGTTGGTGCAAATCGGTGATCCCATCAACACCGACACCGCATCGGACGGCAGCGCCACGATCACGACCGGCGGCACGGCGCAGAACCTTTTCGGCGGCGCGACTCCGACTAACGGCTTCGCGATTTACAATCCCGATCCGGTCAATGATTTGTGGATTTCCGACACGACGACGGCTGCGGCCAACGGTTTGGGCAGCATCCGCGTCGTCGCCAACGGCGGTGGTTACGAGACGCCGCCCGGATGCAAACCCATCGGCGCGGTCAGCGTGATCGGCGCCGTCACGGCGCAAAAAATCACCGCGCGGAGGTGGTAACATGATCATCACTCCACCCCCGACCCTCAGCCGTCTCGGCGGTCAGCCGAAGCTGCAACTCATCGGCCAGCGTTGCGGCCAGAACGGACAGCAAGGCACCGTCGGCTCCGGCAGCCCCTATCTCAACACGCACTCGCGGCATCTGCTGCCGGGCGGCGCGGACGCGATCCAGATCGTTTATTCCGGCATGGCGCAACTGCCGACCGAGACTCCTATCGCCCCGAACGTGTTCACCGCCGTCGGCGTGACTCTGTCGGGCGGCACAGGCTATGCCGTCGGCGAGATCATGACCTATGCGCTCACGACCTCCACCGGCGCGGACGCGGTCAAAGTCATGGTCACGGCGGTATCGTCCGGCGTGCCGACGCAATGGCAGGTCGTCAGCGGCGGTCTCTACAACACGCCCCTAAGTTCGGGCGCGGCGCAAGCCAGCACGACCGGCAGCGGCTCGGGCGCGACGGCGACCTTCACGTGGCAAGCCTATGCCGTCGGCGGTCATGTCGGCATCGAGCCGGTGTGGAACAGCCAAATCTTCGCCGGACAGAACGCGGTGCAGCTGGTGCGCAACGGGCTGCGTCCCGACGGGCAAGTGAACTGGAACGTGCTGGTGCCGATGGGCGATCTGTATGTTTCCGAGTTGATGCCGATCGATGTTCCGGTCGGCTGCGCGATCGGCCTGCGCGCGGATTTTCTTTACAACAATTTCTCCCTTGGCCGCACGCCGAACTTGGCGGCCTATGGAGGACCGACATCCGCGAATTACGAAGAAGCAAACAACATCAGCACATGGTACGACGAAAGCTATCAGCACACGATCAGCAACAGCGCGTCGAAATGTATTTTCCAGCCCGCCGCGATCCTCGGCATTCCCAAAATTCCTTTGCCAAGCATCGTTGCAATCGGCGACAGCCGACTTTACGGCATCGCCTCCGGCACAGGTGTGGTGTCATCGACCTACGATCCCTGCGATGGCGATGGCAATCTCGGCTGGTTCGAGAAAGCCTTGTCCGCGACGCAAGGAACCTGTTTCTGGCCGTGGGCGAATTTCGGACGCGGCAGCGACAAGCTGGCTTTGGCGATGCCGTCCAACGCCGGACTGACCGGACGCATGGCGCGGCTGAAGCTGTTGGCGCTGATCAAGCCGACGGCGGTGTATCTCAATCTCAGCGTCAACGATTTCACGTCGGGGACAGGCACGGCGGCGGCGCTCGCCTACGAACAGCAATTCGTGCAGGAAATTCGCGGCTGCGGCGTGAAATACGTCTTCACCGACACGACCGATCCGGTCGCCACATCGACCGACACGTTCGCGACGCTCGGCAACCAGACCTCCAACGCCTACATCGCCAACATCACGGCGCGTAACGCCGGATTGAGAGCCGGAACGTGGAACGCGGGTTATGATTTCTTCATCGACAACGCTCCCATCGTCGAAAGCGCCGTCGGCTCCGGCAAATGGGTGGTGAACGGAAGCGGAGGCTACGCGACCGGCGACGGCACGCACCGTTCCCCGGCGCTCAACCTGCTCGTCGCCGCGAATGCCGCATCGGTGATCGCAAAGAACGTGGCGTTGTAGGACGAAGACGGAGGGTCAGGATTCTAGGATGCGCTTATCATCTTTCAAATCCTAGAACGGTGTCATTCCGCAAAATCTTCTTTTCGGCGGCGAAGCCGACGAAAGAAAATTTGTGCGGAATCCGATTTGGTTTCTTTTGGCTCAACAGAAAATCGGATTCCGGATAAAATCGCATTTTTGCAAAAGCAAAAAAGCGATTTTTCCGGAATGACAATTCTTTCTAAATTTGAAGAGTGGTAAACGCTGCGGGTCAGGATTTTCTGCGAAACCCCTGCGCCGGATAGACGCCGAGGATCTTGACCTCGTGGGCGAAGAAGTCGAGTTCTTCCAGCGCGTGGCGCATCGGCACCGTGTCGGGATGCCCTTCGACATCGAGATAGAATTGCGCCGCCGTGAACGACCCGCCGACCAGATAGCTTTCCAGCTTGGTGATATTGAGTCCGTTGGTGGCGAAACCGCCGAGGGCTTTGTACAGCGCCGCCGGAACGCTGCGCACGCGGAACACCAGAGTCGTCACGCATTGCGATGTCGGCTCCGGACGTTTCGCCTCGCGCGACAAAATCAAAAAGCGCGTGGTGTTGTTCGTCTGATCGGCGATGTTCGTGGCAAGGCTTTGCAGACCGTACATCTGCCCCGCCAGTTCCGAGGCGATCGCGGCAATCGCTTTATCGCCGCGACGAGCGATTTCCGCCGCCGAGCCCGCCGTGTCCGTCGTCACGACCGGACGAATGTTGTTCGCGCGCAGAAAAGTTCGCGATTGCGCAAGCGCTTGAACGTGGCTGTGCGCCTCGCGGATGTCATTAAGCTTCGCGTCCGGCAAAGCCAGAAGATGATGCACGACCGGTTGGTAATGCTCGCCGATGATGTGCAAGCCGCCGTCGGGCAGCAGATGATGCACGTCGGCGACGCGCCCCGCCACCGAATTTTCAATCGGGATCATCGCGATGTCGGCGCGCCCCTCGCGCACGGCGGCGAACGCTTCCTCAAAACCAAGGCACGGCAAAGTCTCCACGTCCGGATACACTGAACGGCACGCAAGGTCGGAGTATGCCCCCGCCGCTCCCTGAAACGCGATTTTCTTTTTCATGATTGAATACTCAACAGTTTGTGCATTTCTTGTACCCTGCCCTGAACCCCTTCGGCAAGAGGCGGGGGACAGTCCGCAGCGCTCTTCAAGCTCGTTCCTGCACCGCGCGTTCGAGCGCCATCCGGATAAAACGCTGATAGGGTATGCCGACGCGCTTCGCATGGCTCCGCACCGCATCGAGCAGCTGTTCGGGCAGACGCAAATTAACCGCCTTGTCCTTCCGCTTCATCTCGAAGCGCATCGGAACAAGCCCCGACAAATCATAGTCCGTGAGATCGGCGCGCGCGACGAAGGCTTCGGCCTCGGCGTCACTTTTCAATTTCGGAAGTTTCTTTTTCATAAACGGCAACCTCCTTTTTGTGCATGTAACGCGCGCTGATCGGACGAATAAAAATCTCGCCGTCTTTCACGCGCAAAGTAAAAACGACCAACACTTTACGCCCACGCTCCGTTGAGCCGAACGCCTTCAGACGTTCCTCGTCTTCGGAATGCAGCGGATCGGGACTTACCAGAACGGTTCCGGAAAACAGGCTTTCAACCTCATGCAGAGAAACCCCATGTTTCCGGCATTTATTCCGATTGCCCGCATCCCAGTCGAATCCGGCAAACTCCATTTCCATCCCTCACCGTATAGATTATACCTATTTGTATATACAAATGTCAACCATAAACTGCTGGAACATTTCTAAGACTTTCCCCCCAACGCCCGCCGCGCGTTCTCCAGATCCTCCGGCGTGTCCACGCCCATCGGCACGGCGTCGATGATTCCCACCTCGACACGCAATCCCAGACTTAAAGCCCGCAACTGCTCAAGACTTTCGCGCGTCTCCAGCGGCGACGGCTTCGCCGCGACAAACCGCTCCAGCGCGTCGCGGCGATAGGCGTAGAGCCCGACGTGATGATACATGTCGCCCTCGCCCGCAGGAACCGGCAGCCGCGAGAAATACAATCCCCGCCCATGCGTCGCATCCGGCGCGAGATCCACCACCGCCTTCACCACCTGCCGCGCCTGCTTTTTCGATTCGTCCTTAATCGCCGCCGCGACCGTGGCGATGTCCACGTCCGCGTCGCCGAGCAAAGCCCACGCGGCGCGGATGACGGCCGGATCCAACGTCGGCTCATCCCCCTGCACATTGATCACCGCGTCATAGGCGGCGTGATCCGCCAGCGCGTTCAGCGCTTCCCAAATCCGGTCCGAGCCGGAGGGATGATCCGGTCGGGTCACGACCGCTTTCCCGCCCGCCCGCTCCACCGCTTGCGCGATTTCCACACCGTCGCAAGCGACCAGCACCGGCCCGATACCGCTTTCGCGCGCGCGATTCCAGACATGCACGATCATCGGCAAACCGTGAATATCCGCCAGAGGCTTGCCGGGCAAGCGCGTCGATCCCATGCGCGAGGGAATAATAATGATCGGGTTTTTCGGAGGGTGGCGAGATGAGATCATGCTTCGGAAGTGCCTTTTTTGCGGATTTAAGTCAAGAAAATGCGCTTTTTACTTTCATTAAAAGCATTTAGAGTGCGCCGCAGTTCGTGTCACTTATAATAGTCTGGAAATTTTATAATGGCTAAAGGCAAATCGGGAACCAAAATTAGCAAAGCAGCGAAGGATGCGGCATGCAAGCGAATCAAAAGACACCTTCGTCATTTGCAAATAACCAATTTCTTGGGTTTTTCTCAGGAAAGGCTCACATATGAAATCAATTCTGCGACAGAGCTGTTTATCTATTCCTTGAGGATAGACGGGGCGGGGGAAAAACTTCGGCGAAAGAGTCGCGCCCTTTTGGAGACCGTGATTTGGAAAGGAGTGATTCCAAGTCCGTCCATAACGGAACGCTACCTCAATAATTTGATGCTTTCGCGGGAACAAACCCCCGATCCTGAAACAAGGGATGCACTCAACGATATAATAACTATGCTGGACAGCGCTCAGACAAAAGCCTCGACTCCGCAGTTTAAGAAACGACACCACAAGCCAAATCGAGAGCCTACCTAGCTAGACGCTGTTTGAAATCCCGCTTTCCCCACTCGACATCACCTGCGGTTAAGATTAATTTCCCGCCTGTGTCGGATCGTTCGCAAAGACTGCGATTTCGGCAACGGGTATTCTGGCGCGGATATGAATCATGAAGGGTTGTGAAGGCACCGACGGAATCAAGAACGACGCCGACCGCGCCAACGTCATCGTCTGGCTGAACAGCCTGTCCGACAACCCCTTGCCCTTGCCGAAGTAAGTTGCTGCGTCTCGCCGCCCTTTTCGCGCTTCTAGGCCTCGCCGCCGCGACCTTCGTCGTCGTCCGCAGCGGCTTCAGCGACGTGCTGCACGCGCTCGGCGTCGCCGGTTGGGGCATCGTTCTCACCAGCGTTTATCACATGATCTCGCTCGCGGCCTCGACAGTCGGCTGGCGCGCGCTGATGCCGGGCAAGAAACGCCCCGGTTTTTGGTATCTGCTCTACGTCATGTGGCTGCGTTCCTCGGTGAATAATCTGATGCCGGTGGCACGCATCGGCGGCGAGATCGTCGCCGTGCGTGTGATGATGAAGCGCGGCCTCCGCAAGACCGTCGCCGTCGCCTCGACCGTCGGCGAGCTGACGATCTCCGTCCTCGCCGTGTTTTTGTTCGACGTCGTCGGCATCGGATTGTTCCTGCTACGCGTGGCGGATTCCAACATCGGCTGGAAGCTGGCGGGAAGCATGCTGCTGGCCTTGCCGCCCATCGCCGGATTGATCGTGGTGCAGAAATTCGGCTTCTTCGGCACGCTCGATAAAATGTTCAAGCTGATGTTCCGCGAGAGCTGGACGAAATTCACCGGCTCGGCGGCGCAGCTCGACCGCGCCGTGCATGCGATGTACCGCCGCAAAAAACAAATCCTGTTGTGCTTTGTCTGGGTTCTGGCGGGATGGACGGCGGGCATCGGCGAGGTCGCTTTGGGGCTGCATTTCCTCGGCTTCCCGATCAGCTTCGCTTCGTGCTTTATGCTGGAGGCGCTGGTTCAGGCGGCATCCAACGCGGCCTTCGTCGTCCCCGGCGCGCTCGGCGTGCAGGAAGCAGGATTCCTGCTGTTCGGCCAGATGCTCGGCTTGCCGCCCGACATCGCCGTCGCGCTCGCCGTCATCCGCCGCTGCCGCGATGTGCTGCTTCTTACCCCCGGCCTGATCGCGTGGCAGATTCAGGAGGGGCGGTGGTTGTTGGGGCGGGGAAAAGTAAAAAACACGCGTCATTCCGGCGAAAGCGGGAATGACTCTTTTTTTCAATGGCGCGGATAAAACCATAGCTCGGGTTAAAATAACAAAAACAGCCCCCGCCTTGCGACGGGAGCTGTTCTTGCTTGTCTCTGTCCCCGCTTGCGCGGGAAATTCTTAC
>CAIQVS010000152.1 GCA_903875345.1 uncultured Pseudomonadota bacterium
CTGATTGGTTAGAGCTTGAGTGAAGGGTATCCCATGTCTCACGGCGAGCGCGTCGACTTCAAGAATCCCGTTATCAAGTGGATTGACGAAAGACTTCCGGTCTTCAGTTTAATGCAGAAAGAATACGGCGCGTTCCCGACGCCGCGTAACTTTAATTATCTGTGGAATTTTGGCGCGCTGTCGCTGTTCATGCTGATCGCGATGATCGCAAGCGGCGTTTTTCTTGCGATGAATTATACGCCCTCCACCGATCACGCTTTTACCTCGGTCGAGCGCATCATGCGCGACGTCAACTGGGGTTGGCTGATGCGTTATTTGCACGCCAACGGCGCGTCGATGTTTCTCGTCGTTGTCTATGTGCATATTTTTCGCGGCATGTTTTACGGCTCCTATAAGAAACCGCGCGAACTCCTGTGGATACTGGGCGTCGTTATTCTCTTGTTGATGATGGCGACCGCGTTCATGGGCTATGTGTTGCCGTGGGGTCAGATGAGCTTCTGGGGCGCGACGGTTATCACCAATCTGTTCTCGGCGATCCCCCTTGTCGGCAGCAGCATCGTCACATGGTTGTGGGGCGGATTTTCGGTCGATAATCCGACCCTCAACCGCTTTTTTGCCCTGCACTTTCTGTTGCCTTTCGTGATCGTCGCCGTCGTGTTTCTTCACGTCGCGGCACTGCATGTCACGGGATCGAACAATCCGCTCGGCATCGAACCCAAGGGACCAAAGGACACGATCCCCTTTCATCCATATTACACCGCCAAGGACATGTTCGGGCTGACGGTCTTCCTGATTTTTTATGCCGCGATCGTGTTTTATGCCCCGAATTGCCTCGGCGATCCCGATAATTACATTCCGGCGAATCCGATGGTGACTCCGGCGCATATCGTTCCGGAATGGTATTTCCTGCCTTTCTACGCCATTTTGCGCGCGTTCACGATCGATATCAGTATTCCGTTCACGCATATCGTGTTGGTTTCGTCCAAGCTCGGCGGCGTGATGTTGATGTTCGGCGCGGTGGCGATGATCGTCCTGATGCCTTGGCTTGATCGCAGCCCCGTGCGTTCCGCCGTGTTCCGCCCCCTGTACAGAATAGCCTTCTGGCTTTTCGTTCTTGTCTGCATCACGCTCGGCTGGATCGGAGCCAAACCGCCCGAAGCGCCTTACGTCCAGATCGGGCAAGTCGCGACGGCGCTTTACTATGCCTTTTTCCTGATCGCGTTGCCGTTGTTGCCGAAGGTCGAAAAAACGTTGCCGCTTCCGAACAGCATTTCGGAAGCCGTGCTCAAGAAATCCTGAGGTTATGATGATGTTCCGCAATGTCCTCTGTTTGGCCTTTGGGCTGCTGGCGATGTCCGGCACCCCGGCCTTGGCCGCGCACGAAGCCTTGCCGCCGCATGAACCGTCTGTGGGATGGCCTCAGGCGGGAATTTTCGGAACCTATGATCGCACGGCGCTGCGGCGCGGATTTCAGGTTTACAAAGAGGTTTGCTCCGCCTGTCACAGCTTGAAACTGTTGAGCTACCGCGATCTTGCCGATTTGGGGTTCGGCGCTCCGGAGATCAAGGCGATTGCCGCCGATAGTCAGGTAACGGACGGTCCCGATGATAATGGCGACATGTATCAACGTCCCGCCTACGCCGCCGATCATTTTGTTCCGCCTTTCGCCAACGACAAGGCGGCGCGCGCGGCGAATGGAGGCGGATTGCCGCCGGATCTGTCACTCATTATCAAGGCCAGACATGGGCATGAGAATTATGTCTATTCTCTGCTGACCGGATTCGACCTGACCCCGCCGGAGGGCGAAACGGTTGCGAACGGCATGAACTACAACCCCTATTTCCCGGGGCATCAAATCGCCATGCCGCCGCCGCTGCATGATGACGCCGTGACCTATGCCGACGGCACCAAAGCGAACGTCGGGCAGGAAGCACGCGATGTTGTTCAATTTCTCAGTTGGGCGGCGGAACCCAAAATGGAGATTCGCAAGCGCACGGGACTCAAAGTTCTTCTTTTTCTTTTTGTTTTCGCGGGCGTAATGTACGGCGTGAAACGTCAAATATGGAAGGATATTCATTAATCCCATGCGCCCATCCAATCGCTCCCCCGATCAACTTCGCTCCGTAAGCTTGCACCCCGGTTTTGCCAAATATGCCGAAGGGTCGTGCTTGGTGAAATTCGGCGAAACGCACGTTTTATGTACGGCCAGCGTCGATGAAAAAGTCCCGCCCTTTTTGCGCAACACCGGCCTCGGCTGGGTGACGGCCGAATACGGCATGCTGCCGCGCGCGACGCATGAACGCACCGATCGCGAAGCCGCCAAGGGCAAACAATCCGGCCGGACTCAGGAAATTCAACGCTTGATCGGTCGGTCGCTTCGCGCCGTCGTTGACCGCAAGGCGCTTGGCGAAATTCAGATCAAGGTCGACTGCGACGTGTTGCAAGCCGATGGCGGCACAAGAACGGCCTCGATCACCGGCGGTTATATCGCGCTGGCTCTGGCTTGCCGTTATTTGAAGAAAATCGGCAAGATCACGACGGATCCCTTAACCGACACCGTCGCCGCCGTTTCTTGCGGACTCTACAAAGGCGCTGCGGTTCTCGACCTTGATTATGCCGAAGACTCCAACGCCGAGGCTGATTCCAATTTTGTTATAACAGGGAGAGGTGGAATTGTAGAGATTCAGGGAACCGCCGAACAAACACCGTTCAGCGAATCCCAATTTCAGAATCTTCTGCAGCTTGCGCAGAAAGGCATTTCCGAATTGTCCGCCTTGCAAAAACAGGTGCTGACTGTTTGAATTGTACGATTAGGCTGATTGGATTTTTCCGGCGCGCTTCTTGTTCAGCCAATCCAGAATATCATAGAATTTCCTGCTGATAGTTTCTTTTGAAACGGGTTTGACGATATACCCTGTCGCTCCAGCCTTGAGCGCTTCGAGAACCTGACTTTGCGTTGATTCCGCCGTCAACATGACGAAGGCTGTTGTCCCGTAAGCAGGTTGCGCGCGGAAATACCTCAGGACTTCAATTCCCAACATGACCGGCATATTCCAATCAAGGAACACGATATCATAAGGCACTTCTTTGCTGTTTGCGTCAGCAATCATTGCGCGCGCCTCTTGACCATCGGAAGCCGTATCGACACGACTGACATTGTGGCTGCTCAGAACCTCGATAACCAGTTGCCGCGCCAAAAAATGATCGTCTGCGATCAACACTTTCAAAATTAGGGTGCTGGACATGGCTTCCTTCAGGATAACAGGCTTGTTCAGGGCATGGTTCTCGCAACTCATGGACCGCAATGGTCGTATTCTTAAGCTATATGTTGTAAAAAGAATTAAAATTTCATAATTACCTGCTTATGAAAAATTTCAAGCCTATCCAGAAATTGATCCTCGC
>CAIQVS010000153.1 GCA_903875345.1 uncultured Pseudomonadota bacterium
ACGGTCTTTAACAAAGAAAATGAAAATGAGACATTTTTGTGCGAGACAAATGAAACATTTTTTGTCACTTTTTAATTCACGCTGCGGGGATTGCATCGCAATGCATCCGGCGCAGCGTTTTCCCCACCCACAGTTCTGGATGTTCGTGATGTTTTGCCGCGCGTTGAGCCGTCGGTTGCGCATGCGCATGTCCGGACGCAACCTCAAGGAGATGATGATGACCGATCCCCAGACCAACACGACCGACCCCAACGCCCAAGGCGCTGGCACGGACACCACCGGTACCAACAGCGGCAACGGCAGCGATGCCGGCAGCCAGTCCCAAACCGACACGTCCCCCACTCTCGAACAGGTCATCCAGAACTATGAAAGTGCGCTGACCGATTTCGACACAAAGCTGGCAGCCTTCAATGTCGCGCAGAGCGCCTTGACCACGGCAGCGCAAACCGTGGCCGCCTACAAACAGCAGCTCGATACGCTTGACCAGCAAGAGGACAGCAAGTTTGATCGGGTCAAACCTTATCTGCCCGCCGCCTGACCTGCCGCAGCCAGGTTGGTTTGGGCTGTGCGATCGCAGCTCAAACCTTCCGGCCTGCTTGCCAACCAGCCCCGCCGATTGAGGCAGATCAATGCCACAACCCTTTGAAATCTTTTGGGTCCTTCCTGCCCGAAAGCGCAAGCGGGCGGGCAAGGCCCGGCAGTTTGATAGCGTTAGCAAAATTAAACGGGTTACAGGCGGTTACAGGTTACGACGCCGGTTACACAAAAAGGCACAGAGGATTAAATGACATGGCTTTACCTTCCGCCAGACGCGATGATGCGCGCGGCGGAAGGCGAAGCCTGCGCGGACTTTCCCTCTGCGCTGGCGCCGGAGGACTCGATCTCGGCCTCCACATCGCCGCACCCGCCTATCGAACTGTGGGTTACGTCGAGCGGGACGCCTACGCTGCGGCCACTCTCGTGGCGCGGATGGAAGACCAGAGGCTGGATCGCGCTCCTATCTGGGACAACGTTGCCACCTTCGATGGCCGAGCGTGGCGTGGCGTCGTGGATCTCGTCCATGGCGGCTATCCCTGCCAGCCCTTCAGCGTCGCCGGACGCAAGCTCGGCGACAAAGACCCGCGACATTTGTGGCCACACATCGCCAGAATCGTTAGCGACATCGCACCACCGCTTTGCTTCTTCGAAAATGTCGGCGGACATCTACGACTGGGGTTTGAACAAGTCCACGATGACCTTCGATCAATGGGTTATGGCGTTAAGGCGGGCTTGTTTACAGCGGAGGAAGTCGGTGCACCGCACAAGCGCGAACGGCTGTTCATCCTGGCTTACGCCAAGGGCGCAGGAGAGCAGCGAAAAACAGGAGACGTTCTTGAAGCGCAACGGCGACAGGTCAGCGCGTTGCTCCGGCTCGCTCACGGCGCAGACAGTTCTCTGGCCGACAGCTACGGCGATGGATGCCAAAGTGAAATACGCCCGTGCGCCGGAAAAGATGATCCGCAAGGATCGCCGCAACGTACTGCGGACGCCAGGATTGGCGGAGACGGTTCTGCAACCGGAAGCCTATCCGTACAGCAAAGAGGATCTGGAATTGGCGCTGCAGGGAAAACCCTACCGGACGACTCGCGTCCATTGGCCGACACCGCGCGCGCAGGAACCAGGCAGCACAAGCTCCGATCATGGTCTCAGTCTCAACGAGGTGGGGAAGATGTGGTCGACACCACGGACATGCAGCGGCAAAAGATCAAGCGGCGCAAACCGTTCGGAATTGATGAAGTCATGGTCGACGCCGACGGCGCGGGATTGGAAAGACGGCGTGCTCATCGACAACAAGACGGCGACACGGAGCAACCTTTCCCGCCAGGCCCCGCGGACGAAGCTGGGTGGCAGCGGCTGCTCAGACGCACCCCTTACCTTGAACCCGCTGTTCGTGGAGGCTCTGATGGGCTGGCCCATCGGGTGGACAGATTGCGTGTCTGCGGCAACGGGGTCGTCCCGCTGGCTGCAGCTTATGCGTTTTACACTCTCTCAATTGAAGCTGAACTCTATCCCTGAGCAACCATGCCTGATTTAAAAACACGCATGGCCGAGCGCATCGAGCTTTGGCCGGTGGAAAGACTCGTCCCCTACGACAAAAATCCGCGCACACATTCGACAGAGCAGATTGCCCAGATCGCCGCCAGCATCACCGAGTTCGGTTTTCTCAATCC
>CAIQVS010000154.1 GCA_903875345.1 uncultured Pseudomonadota bacterium
CTGCTGCCGATGATGTTCGTGTCCGGCATGATGGGGCCATACATGGCTCCGATTCCGGCCAATGCTTCCGCCGCGATGATCTTCTCCTTCTTCGTCGCCATGGTCGTCGCCCCATGGCTACTGACGCGGCTTTCCACGCATGGGAACGCGGGGCATGAAAGTCACGCAGAGGAGAACAAGCTTGGTGCGCTTTATCGTCGTTTTGCCGAACCGATTGTGCGTTCGCGTCGGAACGCGAAACGCTTTCTTATCATCGTCGGCGTGGCAACGGTGTTGTCATGCGGTTTGTTCGCGACGCGCAGCGTGACGGTCAAATTGCTGCCGTTCGACAACAAATCCGAACTCGATGTTCTGGTTGATCTGCCCGAAGGCGCAAGCCTTGAGGACACGGAACGAGCGTTGTTCAATGCCGCGCAGACAGTCGAGAAAACGCCGGAATTACGCAGCCTTCAGGCTTATGCGGGCACAGCAGCCCCCTTCAATTTTAACGGCCTTGTTCGCCACTATTACCTGCGCGAGGCTCCAGAGCTTGGCGAGTTGCAAGTTAACCTTGCTGATAAATCCGAACGCCATCGCAGCAGCCACCAGATCGCGCTCGATATCCGCAAACAACTCGCCGCTCTCGATTTACCGCAAGGCACTGTCGTGAAAGTAGTCGAAGTTCCACCCGGCCCGCCCGTACTCTCGACCCTGTTGGCCGAAATCTACGGCCCCGACTCCAAGACCCGCCGCGCCGTGGCCGAAGAGGTGAAGAAGATTTTTCATGAAGTTCCCTACATCGTCGATATTGACGACTCCTATGGCCTGCCGCGTCCTCGCCTGCGCTTGTCGATTGATCAAGATCAGTTGGAGTATTTCGGTGTCGAACAACGCGATGCCTATAACACCATCGGCGCCTTGATGGGGGCAACAACCATCGGCTATTCGCATCGCGGTGTGGATCGCAACCCGATACCCATTGTTATGCGTCTGCCAAAACAGGATTTGGCGTGGTCGCAACGGCTGGCCGCAACGCCGGTTCCTGCCAACGCCCTGCCGGGCAACCGTGGCATCGTCGATTTGAATGACGTTGTTCATGCGACAAATGAGAACGGCTCGCCTGTAATATTCCGGCGCGACGGCGTTTATGCGGATATGGTGACGGCGGAACTGGCCGGAACCTATGAAGCGCCGATCTACGGCATGCTGGATGCCGCCAAGTTAATCGACAAGCATGATTGGGGTAATCTGTCCAAACCCGTCATCGGTTTGCATGGGCAGCCTGAAGATGAATCGCGCCCCAGCTTGCTGTGGGACGGCGAGTGGGAAGTCACCTATGTCACCTTCCGCGATATGGGCGCTGCCTTCGCCATCGCCATTCTTGGCATCTATGTGCTGGTGGTGGCGCAGTTCAAGAGCTTTAAATTGCCTCTGGTTATCCTCACCCCCATTCCGTTGACGCTGATTGGCATCATCTTCGGCCATTTGCTCTTCGGAGCTGCATTCACCGCGACCTCGATGATCGGCTTTATCGCGTTGGCGGGGATAATCGTGCGCAA
>CAIQVS010000155.1 GCA_903875345.1 uncultured Pseudomonadota bacterium
CCGCTATTCCAAAGCAACCTACGCCGCCAAGTTCTCCTCCATCGCGGGCATCGTCAATCTCATCGCCGGTTTCTGAACCCAGCTCATCCGCCCAAGGCCCACCCGCGCCCAATTCCCTCCGACTTTCGCAACAGGTCTAATGAACACCTGTTTTATATGGCCAATGTTTTTATGAATATCTCTGATGAGGCCTTTTATAAGATTGCTAACAATGAAGAGAACGTCACTATCTAGGCTTGATACAGGATCATCGATGACAACAATCCGATCTGACACAGTGCCGCTTTCCGTGCTGCTGCCTTTGAGTAAATGATAAAAATACAGAAATGTGATAAAAGATTTTTCTCCCTCGCTTAATGTATCTCCTACATCAACACCATCGCCACGAATGATTTGATAGAAGCCTTCTTTTTCGGCCTTGGCTAGCTTGAAATTTGTAAATCCAAAGGACCCAAGAAGTCCGTTAATTTTGTCAATTGTTGGCTGAACGCTGGTTATCGAACGCTCCAAGGCTTGCAATTGATCTGTGTTATTTTTGATGTCTTGTTCCTTAGCTGAGAGCTTGGCTTCGATGCCTTGAATGGCTCGCTTGAGGTCAGTGCTTTTTTGTTGATACGCTGTGTAGCCAATGTTTGCCTCGCTGAGCACAAAGCGCCAGACACAGCCGATAAGAGACTTCTTTTCGGATGATATGTTATCGATCAATCGATTGTGTTCGGATGCCTTTTGATTTGCTCCAGAAATCAATTCATAAATATGTGAGATGATTTCGTTTATCGCCTCAAGTGCGATTATGGTGCTGGGCTCCTTAAGTTTTTGGCCAAGGTGCATCTTGTTCGCTTTTATTTTTGTTTCAAGAGCGTCGCAGAGCTGTTTAAACGCTGTAGCGTCAAGGAAACGATTCGCCTTTGCTAGGATATCGTTCATCTGTGCGATGATTGACGACGAATAGGCCTCATAGTTTGTTGCTATGGTTCTTAGCTCTGAAACGCCGTTTTCAAAATTATCATCAAAATATTCTTCTAGGCTTTTTGCGAAGGCAGCATTTATCTCTTGTTGGCAGAAAGGACAATGGTCATCGGTTCCTTTCAGATATTGCCGCCCTTCCTTAACCCAATCACTGTTGCCCAGACGTTCGATCATGGAGGCGATGTCTACATCACGTTTGCCGATGATCTTTTTTGCTAAGGCGTCTAGGCTTTCAATTTTGATCAGGTTCGATGCATCTGGCAGGGGATGAATGAGCTCTTTTGTTTGATTGTCAGAAAATACCGTTTTTGCCTTCTCAACAAGTTTCTCATGCGAGATTAGTTCACTGTTATTGGTTAGAGCTTCTTGAAGAAACCTCTCTTTAAACTTGCTGGCGCTATTGCGTAATCCTGTAAAGGCGTCTTTGAAAGACTCGTCATATTTCTTTTTGAATTCCCAACAATAATCCTCAAACTCTTTCTCTAGAGCCGCTTCCTTATCGCGTTCTGCTGTCAAAGACCCTGTTAGTTTTTCTTTGTCGCTGAGCAATCTCGTTTCAATAGCTTTCTTGTCGTCAATGCTTTCAATAATCTGATCGTTGCCGTCGCCAAGCGTAAAAATACCTTTTAACTTTTTGTCGGGATTGAAGTGATCTTTAACAAAATCTCTATTGTAGACAAAGGTTTGGCAACTAGTTTCTCTCGGATTGATGATGCAGCTCGAATAGTTTGATGGGTTTGCAATCACCCTTGATATTGTGGTTTTACCCGATCCATTTGCCCCATAGACATAATTGACCTTAGCGAGGCCAGAGAGTTTTGCTCCCTCAGACGAGTAGCTGGCTTCATCGCATATGTGAATCTCTCTGATCATCACGAGAATATCCCCAGAGAATCTATGTTTCTTATCCTAGATACGTTCAAACATACTGGCAAAAGTGTCAAGAAGCATACCCCCGCAGAGCTATCGCCCTGCGGGGGTATGCAAACCTTTACTGCGGCGACGGCTGCCTATGCGACCAGCCACGGGATTGGCTCTGCGCCTGATGTTGCGGCTGGGGCGTAGCATCGGCTTTCAGATCGTTACCGTCCTGACGGTTCCAGACTAGATTATAGCCGACGCCCTCCCTGTCCGGGAATAGCGCCGCGTTGATCGGCGCGGGCAGAACGGGCGAGTCGATACTGACCGTGTGCCAGAGCATCCCGTCCTTGTCTTTCGGGAAGGCCGCGCCGATTTCATAGCCTTCCTTGGCTGGGTCGGCGATGAGGCGGAAATAGCTTTTGCCGTCGCGGCTGGTCATCGGCTCGAACAGCACCGGGGTGCTGCCCATGCCGAGGCCGTAAATGCGGCCCAGCAGAAAGCCGTCCTTGTCCACGTTAAAGCTGCCGATTTTGACGCTGTTCTTTTTGCCATTCTTCATCAAATGTCTCCTTGCTCTGGGTTAAACAATCCGTGCCGCTGATGCGCCACGGTCTTACCGGCCCTTGTCGCGGGCCTGTAATCTCTGGCGCTGAATGTCCTTGAGGTAACGCAGCGCCTGTGTCGGAGATGTCCACAGCACCGTGCCGCTGCCGCGTTGGCGGACGCGATAGATGCGGATGCGCCGGGATTTGAGGACAAAGCTGTCGGCACGAATGCAGGGCTGCTTCATGTTCGTTCCTTTCGGTGATGTGGGATTGCTGTCAGCTGGCCAGTTCCGGCCATTTCCTAAAAAAAGCGCGGGGGTCTTTCTTGCCCCATGTCTTCCAGTCAAGAACCGCTTCCATCGGCCAGCCTCCCGCCTGTGCCTGTGGGCGTGACGGCGCAGGCGATGGCTTCGCGTTTTCTGCACTTGGCGTCCTAATGCGCTGCATGGGCATTTTCGGCGTCGCCGGAGGCTTCGCGCTGGTCTGACGGCTGCCGCCTGTGAAGCGGATGCGGCTGCTGGTTATGCGGCGCGGCGTTGCCATAAGTGGCGTCTTGACCTCACCGTGCCTCCCTGTTGTCGCCGCAGGCCTTTGCCGGGGTTTGCCGCTGCCTGTCGCGCCGCGTAGCTTGCTGTGCTGTCGTGGCGTCGGGGTTTGCAGCCCCAGTTCCTTTTCCATCTCCCGGCAGACTTCCTTGGATTTCAGCCAGTGATGGCCGGGCCAGACCGCTCTGCCGCTCACAAGGCTGACGCGGTTCCAGATCACATGAAAATGCTGCCGCCCGTCCTTGACGTGTTCAACGATCACCCGCTGGTGATGGAACATTTTGTAACCGTATTTCTCCTCGCAGCGTTCAACGATGGCAAGAACCTGCTTGTCGGTCAGGTGTTCGCCCTTCATCGGGTTGATGCTGATATGATGCAGCGGCTTAGTGCAGCTGGTGCAACCGGCGATCACCCACATATTCTGAAAGGCCTGATCGAGGTTTTTGGCCGACGGGTCGCTAAGCTCGACAAGGCGCGTCTTCTCGTTCTGGCCTTGCTCCTTCATATAGTCGGCGGCGGATCGGTAGCCGCCCCGGATGTGGGATTTGATTATCACTGGCTTTCGCTCAATAGCTCTTGCCTTCGGCCAAGGCCGTCCGCACAGCGCGTTGCGCGGCGATGAGCGATTGTTCCAGCCGGGATAGTTCCCGTTCCCCCTGATCGGGTTCCATGTCTCCGGCGTTCAGATGGCGGGCGATCTGGTTCAGGTTGTTGCCCTGCCGGTTCAGCTCCCGAATGGCGTCCTGCAACAGCTGCCGCTTCATCGGGTCGATGGTCGAGGCATAGCCCGGCCCCAGCGCCGAGGCGCGGATATATTCGCTGAGCGTCAGGCAGGTCTTCTTGGCCTGTTGAACGATGAATTCCCGTTCCTGCGGCGCGAAGCGAATGCCGATATGTGAAACGCGGGATTCCACGGGCTTTAGCCCGCATGCCCTCAGTGAAACGGCTTGCCGTTGAACGGAGGGCGCAACTTGCGCGTAGCTTTTACCCGTTTCACATATCTGTTCAACATTTTGTCTGACAGATGGAATCTGTTGAACGGGAGCCACATCATTCAATGTCGCATAGCGATTGCAGACAGATTTTCCGACCTGTCGAAAAGCCTGCTGTATGGGCGATAAAGTCTTGGGTGTGTCGGTCATGGTTCCTCCAAAAAGGCATAAAAAATCCCGTGAACGGATGTGATGTTCCGCACGGGGTATGATGAAGCTGATGGTCAGTTGAGCCGGATAATCTCAGAGCAAAAAGAAACCGCCGTTCCGGCTGAAGCGGCGGTTTATGGTGTGTGCGGCTGGCTCTGGATTATTGTTTCCTCGGTTCGCAAACCTCTTTTGCCGCCAAATGCCACTGGGTAGCCAAATCGCCAAGGCCAC
>CAIQVS010000156.1 GCA_903875345.1 uncultured Pseudomonadota bacterium
ACTCCTTCGGCAACATCTTCCGCTTTACGACTTGGGGCGAAAGCCACGGCCCGGCGATTGGCGTCGTGATCGACGGGTGCCCGTCGCTCATTCCCTTGACGGAAAGCGATATTCAGCCCGCGTTGGATCGCCGCCGTCCGGGGCAATCGAAATTCACGACGCAGCGGCAGGAAGCCGATCAGGTTAAAATTCTCTCCGGCGTGTTCGAGGGCAAGACGACAGGAACGCCCATCAGCCTGATGATCGAAAACACCGATACGCGCTCGAAGGATTACGACGAGATCAAGGACAAATTCCGTCCCGGCCATGCCGATTACACCTATTGGGCAAAGTACGGTATTCGTGATTATCGCGGCGGCGGACGCTCCTCGGCGCGTGAGATGGCGGGGCGCGTCGCGGCGGGCGTCGTGGCGCAAAAGATTCTCGGCTCCGGAGTCCGCATTCGTGCCGCCGTGATCCAGATCGGCGACCGCAAGATAGACCGTAGGCGGATCGATCGGAACGTGGTCGATAACAATCCTCTGTTTTGTCCCGACGCCGCCGTTGTTTCCGAGTGGCAGGATTATCTTGAGGACGTGCGCAAGCGCGGCTCGTCCGTTGGCGCGGTGGTCGAAGTCGTCGCGTCCGGCGTTCCGGTCGGTTTGGGCGAGCCAATTTACGGCAAGCTCGATACCGATTTGACCGCCGCGATGATGAGCATCAACGCCGTCAAGGGCGTAGAGATCGGCGACGGGTTCGCCGTGGCCGAGCTGTTTGGCGAGGACAACGCCGATGAAATGCGGATGGGCAAGGACGGCAAGCCGGTCTTTCTGTCCAACCATGCGGGCGGCATTCTGGGCGGCATCTCGACCGGTCAGGACATCGTGCTGCGCTTCGCCGTCAAACCGACAAGCTCAATTCTAACGCCGAAAAAGACCATCGATATTCACGGCCATGAAACTGAGATTGCGACCAAAGGCCGCCATGATCCTTGCGTCGGCATTCGCGCCGTTCCGGTCGGCGAGGCGATGATGGCGGTGACTTTGGCCGACCATCTCTTGCGGCATTGGGCGACGCGCTCGTAACGAACCCGTAAAGGGAAACGCGCGGCTTAAGATTTGCTCGCCAGCACCCGTTTCCAGATCGTCTTGGCGTGGCGGATATAGAATGCGTTATCGAAGCACGCCGCGAGTTTTTCCGCCGACAAATTCTTTTTCACGGTCGGGTCGGTTCTCAACTGTTTGGCGAAGTCGGCGGATTTGCCTTTTTGCAGCGAGTGCCAGACTTGCATCGCGTTCGACTGAACGGTTTTATAGGCGTCTTCGCGGCTGACGCCCGCTTGGGTCAGGGCCAGCAAGACGCGCTGCGAGAAATGAAGCCCGCCGAGCGAATTGAGATTTTCCGCGACACGTTCGCGGTACACCACCATGCCGTTGATCAATCCGGTCAGGCGCGACAGCGCGAAGTCGAGCGCAATCGTCGCGTCCGGCGCGAAAATACGCTCCACGGCGGAATGCGAGATGTCGCGTTCATGCCACAGCGCGACGTTTTCCAAAGCCGGAGTCACCGAAGCGCGGACGATGCGGGCGAGGCCGGTGAGATTTTCGGCCAGCACCGGATTGCGCTTGTGCGGCATCGCGCTGGAGCCTTTTTGGCCTTTGGCGAACGGCTCTTCGGCTTCGCGCACTTCGCTGCGTTGTAAATGGCGGATTTCCAGCGCCAGATTTTCGATTGAGCTGGCGATGACGCCGAGGGTGGCAAAATACATCGCGTGGCGGTCGCGCGGGATCACCTGCGTCGAAATCGGCTCCGGAGTCAGGCCAAGTTTCTTGGCCACATGCGCCTCAATGCGCGGATCGACGGTAGCGAAAGTTCCGACCGGTCCCGAAATCGCGCAGGTGGCGATGTCGGCGCGGGCGGCTTCAAGCCGCGTGCGTGCGCGCACAAAGGCGGCGTAGTGGCTGGCGAATTTTAGGCCGAAGCTGGTCGGCTCGGCGTGGATGCCATGGCTGCGACCGATTGTGATGACGTCCAGATTTTCTTCGACGCGCTTTTTCAGGGCGATCAGCAGGGCATCGAGATCGTTCAGCAACAGATCGGCGGCTTGCTTCATTTGCACCGCGAGCGCGGTATCCAGCACGTCGCTGGAGGTCATGCCTTGATGCAGAAAGCGGGCTTCCTCGCCGATGGATTCCGCGAGGTTGGTCAGGAAGGCCAATACGTCGTGGCGGGTTTCCTTTTCGATCTCGTCGATGCGCTGGCTGTCCCATTTGCCTTTTTTCCATATGGCTTTGGCGGCTGCGGCAGGGATAACCCCCAGCTTGGCCATCGCGTCGCAGGCATGCGCCTCGATCTCGAACCAGATGCGCAATTTGTTCTCAGGGTCCCAGATTTTGGCCATTTCAGGGCGGGAATAACGGGGAATCATGCCTTTAATCCATGTTTTTGCAGGGGTTGAACAGATTGCATATCCTCTAGCATCCTTTTTCTAATAAGCCTACACTACCAACTTAGATTTTTATTCCCCTAGCCGAGGAGGTTTCCATGCGTTTTCTCTTTGTTGTGGCTTTGATTGGCGCGTTTGCCATGACTCTGCAAACGTCCCGCGCCGGTACGCTTAATGTTACGAATGGTCAGGCGACATGGCAATCGACCAAATGCACTGAACCGGTTGAGCCCGCGTCGCTGATGGCGCTCAGTTCCAACAGCAGAGCCAACGACGTGAATCAGACGATTGCCGCGTACAATCAATATGTTCCGGCGATGCAAGACTACATGAACTGCCTCAGCAACGAAGCGCAAACCGATGCCAGCGCGACAAACGACGCGATCACGCATTCGGCGCAGGAGCAGATCGACAAGGCTCAACAAAAAGTCTCGGCCTTGAATGCGGCGCTGAAGTCCAAGCACTAGGGAAATCCCATGCCGGAACATCTGCTGCTTGCCCTGGCGCAGCTTAATCCGGCGGTTGGCGATATCGCAGGAAATCTGGCCAAGCTTCGCGCCGCAAGAAAATCGGCAGCTGAGAAAGGCGCGCATGCGATCATGACGCCGGAGCTGTTCCTCTGCGGTTATCCGCCGGAGGATCTTGTTCTCAAGCTCAGTTTTCAGGAAGCCTTGCGTGACGCGGTCGAGAGCCTCGTCAAGGAAACCGCAGACGGCGGTCCGGCGATCCTGCTCGGCACGCCGTGGCGGGAAGCGGACAAACTCCATAACGCCGTGTTGATGCTGGAAGGCGGGCGCATAACGGCAAAAATCTTTAAGCACGATTTGCCGAATTACGGCCCCTTCGATGAAAAGCGCGTGTTCGCTTCCGCCGCGCTGCCGGAGCCGGTGTATTTCCACGGGCGCAGGCTTGGCATCATGATCTGCGAGGATATGTGGACGCCGACTATCGCGCGTTACCTCAAGCAAAATGACGCCGATCTTTTGCTGGTGCCGAACGGCAGCCCCTATGAGAGCGATAAGCTCAATCAACGCAAATCGATAGCTTGGGCGCGTGTTTCCGAGACCGGATTGCCGGTGGTTTATCTCAATCAGGTCGGCGGTCAGGATGAACTGGTCTTTGACGGCGCGTCGTTTGTGCTGAACGCAAGGGGCGAATGTGTAAGCCAAGCGAAATCATGGGAAGAGGATTTGGTTATCCTGCCGCTTGGTGGCATCGATCTTTTGCCTGCGTGCGCCGAACCTGCCGAACTTAGAGAGGAAGCGACCTATCGCGCCTTGATGCTCGGCTTGCGCGACTATGTGACGAAAAACGGATTTCCGGGCGTGGTGTTAGGACTGTCGGGCGGCGTCGACAGCGCTCTGGCGGCTGTGCTGGCCGTCGATGCCTTGGGCGCGGACAAGGTTTGGTCGGTGATGATGCCGTCGCCCTATACTTCGGCGGAAAGCGTCGAGGATGCTGAGGCTTTGGCGCGGACACTAGGGTGCCGTTACGACTCCCTGTCGATTGCGCCGATGATGCAATCTTTTGACGTGGCGTTGACGGGCGTTTTTGCCGGGCGCGACGCCGACGTGACGGAAGAAAACATTCAGGCGCGGTGCCGAGGCATAACGCTTATGGCGCTGTCGAACAAATTCGGTCCGATGGTGATTTCGACCGGCAATAAATCCGAAATGTCGGTCGGATATTCGACCCTGTATGGCGATTTGTGCGGCGGGTTCGCGGTGTTGAAGGATGTCTATAAGACCGAGGTCTACCGCGCGGCGCGCTGGCGCAACGTTCACAAACCGGCGGATGCGCTTGGTCCATCGGGCGCGGTTATCGCAGAACGTATTTTGACGAAAGCGCCGACGGCGGAACTGCGTCCCAACCAGGCCGATCAGGACAGCTTGCCGCCCTATGATGTTCTCGATGATATTCTGGATAAGCTGATTGAACGCGATCTTGGGTTGCAGGAAATCATCGCGCACGGCCACGATGAGGCTATGGTCAAGCATATCTGGGGAATGCTGGATCGGGCGGAATACAAACGCCGACAGGGACCGCCCGGAGTCAAAATCACGCGACGGCATCTCGGCAAGGACCGGCGCTATCCGATTACAAACCGGTATGCGGAAAAAGTTTAGGCGCTTGTATTGACGCTGACACCACGGATGGTCGAGGCGTTCGCCTGTGCGACTGCGTTGTAGGCTCCTGAGTTCGAGCTGTTGTCGGGGGTGTCGGAAGACGGCGCAGCGGCGGCTTGGGTCCCAGATGAAGCGCTGGTGGCCGTGTCGCTGGAAGTGGCGGATACCGTGTCATCCTGCGGTGCTGGCGGCGGAGAAAAACTGCTGGCTGGCGTGTAACTCACGCTGACAGGAAGAACAGAAGCAATCGTCGTCATAATATAACCCTCCGTTTACCGGAATCAGTACAGGCGCAGTATACTTTGATTTTTGTTACGAGGCCAGTATGACATGCTGGCATTAAAAATGGCTGAAGCCCCGGTGGTGAAAGCATGGAAGAACGTCCCATCTTATTGATAAATAATGATTTTTATAAAACGTCCTGTGGCGAATATAATCAGCCTGAGGCTCAGAATGCTCCCTTGCTGCGGCGAGCGTGGTGCGGGATCAGCCTGTGATTGTTACCTTTTGACAGCGCGTGTCGTCTAAAAAAAGATCCGAAAATTAAGTCGAGCGCGGTTGTTTCACAACTCCATAACTAAAAGACAACGTTGCTCCGGATTGCCTCTTTTCTGGCGTCCGGAATGGCGACAGCGGCGCGTCCTCGGATGAATTTTCAGTGATGCAAGAATGAACGGTCGCCTTGATGAGACCGGCCCCCTGTGTTAGGGTCGGATCGCAGTAAGTCGCACCATATCCCACCTGAATTGTTCCGCTCAACTCCGTTCCGATGCTTGCCTTTGTGACGGCGTTACGCCGTGTGGCGTGATCGGAAAGATTCATGCTCTCTTGCACGAGGACGAACGTCATGCCGCCCGCCGGTGAAGAAGCGCAAGCCAAACGATTGAATGCCGTTTTATTTCTGCTGTTTTTCCTGTCGGGCTTTTGCAGTCTGGTTTATCAGGTTGTGTGGCTGCGTTTGGCCTTTGGCCATTTTGGCATCGTGACACCCGTTTTGTCGGTGGTGCTTTCCGTCTTCATGCTGGGGTTGGGCGCGGGCGCGTTGCTGGCTGGGCGTTGGGGCGCGCCTCTGGCGCGTCGATTCAACGTTTCGCCCGCCGCGCTGTATGGTGCGGCTGAATTGATGATCGGCCTTGGCGCGTTGGTCGTGCCAGTGTTGTTCGAATTCGGCGAGACTTTGTTGTTGCAGGTCGGCGCAGCCAGTTCATCCCTTTACCTGTGGTTGTCGGCCTTGGTGATAACAGTCGCGCTTCTGCCTTGGTGCGTGATGATGGGCGCGACGTTTCCGCTAATGATGGCGTTCGTGCGGTCGGTTAGTCCGAACCCGAAAAACAGTTTCAGCTTCCTCTATCTCGCGAATGTCGTCGGCGCAATGACCGGAACGATCATCAGCGCCACGGTGCTGATTGAGCTGCTTGGGTTTACGCGCACGAGCCTGACTGCCGCGATTCTGAACGCAGTGATCGCGACGGTGAGCTTCCGGCTTGCGCGCCTCTATCCTGCGAAAGCCGTTTCGGAAGCGTCGGAAATCCGGAGGGGGCAAAACGCCGCCCCAACGCGCTGGCGCGAGCTGATTTTATTCACGACCGGTTTTTGCTCGCTGGCGATGGAGGTGGTGTGGACGCGCGGCTTTACGATTGTCCTCAAGACGACGATCTACTCCTTCGCTGCCATTCTTGCGATCTATCTGCTGGCGACGTGGGTCGGCTCTGCGCTGTACCGTAACGCCTTGCGGCGCAGTCGAGTGCTGGCGGATGAAACGTTGCTGGTACTCTCAGGAACTTTCGCGCTGCTGCCCGTGGTGTTGAACGATCCCGAGATACAATTTAGCGCCGTCGGCGTGTTGCTCAGCATCGCGCCCTTGTGTGGAGTGTTGGGCTATCTGACGCCGAAGCTTGTGGATGATTACGCCGGTGGCGATCCCAAGCTGGCGGGGCGTTGCTACGCGATCAATATCCTTGGCGGCATTTTGGGGCCGCTTTTCGCTGGATATATTCTGGTCGTGGTGATGCCTGTGCGGTTTGCCCTGATAACGCTTGCCTTGCCTTTGTGTGGGCTCGGCGTGGCGGCTGTGGGACGTAAGGCTTTGGACGCGACGGCCACCTTTTCGCGCCTGTTTCCGATGGCTTTGCTCCTGCTGTTTGGCGTTGTCGCCAGCCACAGTTATGAAGACGATGCCGGAGGCGACGTTCCTCGCGAAGTGCATCGCGACCCTGCGGCGACGGCGATCGCGTATGGCACCGGTATGCAGCGGCAACTGTTGCTAAACGGCATTGGCATCACCATTCTGACCCCGATTACCAAAGTCATGGCACATCTGCCTTTGGCGCTGGTCGACCATCCCCGCGACGGGTTGGTGATTTGTTTTGGCATGGGGACGACGTTTCGTTCGATGGTGAGTTGGGGAATCGACACGACGGTCGTCGATCTGACCCGCTCCGTTGTGGAGTCCTTCCCCTTCTTCCATGAAGACGCCGCCGCCGTTCTTGCCAACCCCAACGCTCACGTCGTCATCGACGATGGCCGCCGCTATTTGCTGCGCACGGACAAGATGTTCGATGCCATCGTCATTGATCCACCGCCGCCGGTAGAAGCTGCGGGTTCCAGTCTGCTCTATTCGACCGGATTCTACGAAGCGGCGAAGCGGCATTTGCGTTCCGGTGGCATCCTTCAGCAATGGGTTCCTGTCGCCGAGCCGCAGACCGTCGAGGCGATGGTTAGCTCCTTGATGCAAGCGTTTCCCTATGTGATCGCGCTGCGCTCGGTCGAGGGGTGGGGGGTGCATTTTCTGGCGTCGATGCAGCCCATTCCGGAACTGACGGCGCAAGAATTCGTCTCCCGTTTGCCGAAAGCCGCGCAACAGGATTTAGTGGAATGGGGACATGCGAGAACGCCGGAAGACATGGCGAATATTATTTTGGAAGGGCGTATTCCGATCAGCCGTCTTGTTTCCGATCCCGCCACCGCACTCGCGATCACGGACGACAGGCCGTTTAATGAATATTTTGTGCTGCGCCGTTATCTTGCGTGGGACCGAGGCGGTTAGAAATACTCCTCCGTCGCGGCGAGCGTGGCGCGCGATCCGCTCATGACCGTTACGGCCAGGGCGAGGCATTGCGGCAGGACATGTTCGGCGTAGAAACGCGCGGTGATGATTTTGCCGGATAGAAACGGCGCGTCGCCTGTATCCGAAGCCAAAAGGCCTTGAGCGATGACGGCGGATTTAGCCAGATAATAACCGCCGAGCATGTTTCCGATCAGGCGCAAAAACGGTGTCGCTCCGGCTGCGGCGTCGGCGGGGGTGTTGGCGGCGGTTGTAAGCATCCACGCCCCTGCGTCGCGGGCGGCCTTCACCGCCGGAATAAGCTGTTGCGCGATTGCGGCCAGCTCGTCGCTTTTTTGCGCGCGCAAGCTTGGCAGAAATTCTTCGATCTCGCGCAATAGAGCATTGAACGCCGCGCCCTTGTCCCGTGCGATTTTGCGGAACACCAGATCGTTGGCTTGAATGCCGTTCGTGCCTTCATAGATCGCCAGCACGCGGGCGTCGCGCATGTGCTGCGCCGCGCCGGTTTCCTCGATATAGCCCATGCCGCCCCAGACTTGCACGCCGAGCGAGGCGATTTCGTTGCTAAGGTCGGTGAGCCACGCCTTGACGATGGGAGTCAGTAAATCCATCCGCGCTGCGCCCCATGCTTTTTGCGCAGGGTCGGGCGAGGCATGACTGACATCGACGGCATAGGCGCAGCAATAGGCCAGCGCCCGTGCGGCCTCGATATGCGCTTTCATCGAGAGCAGCATGCGCCGCACGTCGGGATGATGGATAATCGTGACGGGGGGCTGTTTCGGTTGGCCGATGTCGCGGCTTTGCGCTCGCGTCTTGGCGTAGTCGCGCGCGGATTGGTAGGCACGTTCCATCAGGCCGAGCCCCTGAACGCCGACTCCGATACGCGCGTTGTTCATCATCGTGAACATTGCGGCGATGCCGCCGTTTTCTTCGCCGACCAAATAGCCGACGGCTCCGCTCGCGTCGCCAAAGGACATGACGCAGGTGGGGCTGGCGTGTTGCCCAAGCTTATGCTCGATCGAGACCACGCGCACATCGTTCGCTGTGCCGAGCGAGCCGTTATCCTTAAGCAGAATTTTCGGCACGAGAAACAGCGACAGGCCTTTGGTTCCCTCCGGCGCATCGGGCAAACGCGCCAGCACGAAATGGATGATGTTTTCGGAAAGATCGTGATCGCCGTAGCTGATGAAAATCTTCTGTCCCGTGATGCGGTAGGCATCGCCGTCCTTGACGGCTTTGCATTTTATCGCGGCGAGATCCGACCCGGCCTGCGGCTCGGTCAGGTTCATCGTTCCGGTCCACGCGCCGGTGATCATTTTGGGTAGGAACTTTTTCTTCAGGCTTTCCGAACCGTGCGCGTCGAACAACTCAATCGCGCCCTGATTGAGCAGCGGACAGAGCGCGAGACTGAGATTGGCCGCCTGCATCATCTCCTGCACCGGCATCGCGAGCGACCACGGCAGTCCTTGACCGCCTATCGCGCTTCTCACGGGCAGACCGTTCCAGCCCCCATCGACATAGGCCTGATAGGCGTCGCGAAATCCGGGCGGCATCGTGACGCGATTGTTTTCGAATGTCGCGCCGTGTCGGTCGCCGCCCTGGTTCAACGGCGCGAATTTCTCAGCGGCGATTTTTCCGGCTTCGACCAGAATGGCTTCGGCCAACTCCTCATTGACGAACTCATAGCCGCGCAAAAAAACCAGCCGATCAAGCCCGATTAAATGGGTCAGCAGGAAACGGATATCGTCGAGGGGTGGTGTATAGGCAGACATGCTTTAATCCTAGCGCCGGGTTTGTAAAAAAAATATAAGAAATCCGAGCCACAGGAAATAACAAGGCGTAAGGCAAAAGCGGTAAACTCCCCTTCATGCGAGCGGGAGGGGACAGACTGCACTTGCCTCAAGATTATCGCCCAATCCAGAGATCGGATTGAGTGCAAATCACACTTGGCACACCCCTTGCAATTACACCTGCGGGAGTAAGCAGAGGGGGATAGACGTGGTTAGTTCCGTGGCAGCTTTAGGCGATGTGCAGTCGCTCGATAATCAAGCAAATACAGTCGGTTGGTCGCAGAAGGTGCTGCAGGCCATTCAGTCCGCTTCGGCGCGGACGGGGGTAGATTTTTCCTATTTGGTGAACAAGGCGGCGCAGGAAAGCAGCTTCGATCCGAACGCCAAATCCAGTTCGAGCAGCGCGACGGGTCTGTACCAATTTACCAAGCAGACTTGGCTGACCATGATCAAAAATTATGGCGCTCAGTATGGGTTGGGAAATTATGCCGACAAAATTTCGATTGATTCCGACGGCGTGGCGCATGTCAGCGATCCGACATGGAAAAAAGCCATTTTGAGTTTGCGCAAGGATCCTCAAGTTTCGGCCTTTATGGCGGGCGAGCTTGATAAGCTCAACAGTTCGCAGTTGAAGCAGGATGTTGGCGGCAAGATCGGCGCGACCGAGCTGTATCTGGCGCATTTTCTCGGCGCGGGCGGCGCAAGCGATTTCCTCAATGAAATGAAGGTCAATCCGAACGTCGAGGCGGCGACAGTCTTGCCCGACGCGGCATCGGCCAATCCGTCTGTTTTTTATAGCGCTGACGGACAGCCGAAAACTCTGTCGCAGATTTATCATCATTTCGCGCAGAGATTTAATTCGTCTTCGGCGGCAACAGCGCTTGCCTCGCTTGGGACGAGTGGAAGCGGTACGCAGATTTCGTCTTATCCTTCCTATGCCGTGTCTTCGGCGGGCGGAGTGGATGCCGGGACGGGAACGACGGGGGGATATACTCCCTCGCCGTTCTCAGGCAGCGCGCAAGCCTCCGGTTCTTCGTCGTTGTTCTCGACGATGGTTTTGGCGCAGTCGAATCTGGGCGGCATCGACTTGGCGGATTTCCTGAAGTTGCCTGACTCGGGGTATTCGGGACGCAAGAGTCAGGAAGCAACTTTGAGCGCAATGTCCTGATTTTTCAGGCGGTTAATAATTTTAGACAAAATTTAAGAGCATATTCATAAAGTCCAATTATTATAGTTTTACGGCCTTTTTATGGGGAAATCACATGAACAAGAGCCATCACAACAAAATAAATTTTTACGTCGAATTGTGCCCGGCCTGCTCGGCTTCGCTTTTCGGGGTGGGATTGATGGCCACGTCTCTGGAAGCTACGGATTTTGGCATATTCTGTATGGCCTCCGGCGTGGGGGTGGGTATCATTTGCGGTACCGCGCGCGCCTTTCAGTCGCGAAGCGCCGCCGCCGCAAAACGTTCGGTTCGATAAACAACGAACGATGCGGCAGCAATCAATGAGCGGCGCGTTTCAGCCTGTCGTTAATTGCGGCGCCTAGCCCTGCATCCGGAATCGGCATGACGGCGATGCCGCGCAAATGTGGCTGGTCGAGTTGCCGCAACATCGCGAACAGATTGGCTGCCGCTTCGTTCAGATCGCCGGTTTCGCTGAGATTAAGCCGCGCCGCGCCGCCTTGGGCGAAAACATCCGGCCCGAACATCAAAAATCCTTCGTCGGAAGAGGCCGAGTCAGCGTTCATGCGCAGGGCGATGTTGGGCGCGTAATGGCTCGCCAGCATGCCGGGAGACAGGATTTTTTCGTCGCCCACGGATGTGGCTTCGTCCACAGAGCCGATGAGCGTTTCGATCTGTTCGCGTGTAATGCCGCCGGGACGCAGGATCACGGGGTGAGCCGATGTCAAATTCAGGACGGTTGACTCGACTCCGATCTGTGAACGTCCTCCCGCCAGTATAAAATCGACTTTATCGCCCAGAGATTCGACGACATGGACGGGCGTCGTCGGGCTGAGCTTGCCGGAGGCGTTGGCGCTCGGTGCGGCGACGGGGAGGGCTGCGGCTTTCAGGAGGCGTTGCGCGACCGGATGCGATGGAATCCGCACGGCGAGCGTATCCAACCCAGCGCTGGCGAGCAGCGAAACGGGGCAATCGGATTTACGCGGCAGGATAAGCGTCAAGGGGCCCGGCCAGAACTGGGTGGCGAGAAGCCTCGCCGTGTCGTTCCAGACAATCAGCGGGTCGAGTGCAAAAATTTCGGCGACATGGATAATCAACGGATTAAACTGCGGGCGTTCCTTGGCGGCATAGATCGCAGCGACGGCATGGTCGTTGGTCGCATCGGCGCCGAGGCCGTAAACCGTTTCTGTCGGAAAAGCCACCAGCTTTCCGTCGCGCAGCAAAGCTGCAGCCTTCGCGATGGACGCCTCGTTGGCTTCGGAGATAAGGGCAGAATTGGACACAGTTGGATTGATAATCGTCACAAGTCAGCGATAACTTTTTGCACTTCTTCGATGTGCCCCGGCACGCTGACTTTACGCCAGACGGCGCGAATGATGCCTTTGGCGTCGATCAGGAAGGTCGAGCGCTCGATGCCCATGTAGGTGCGGCCATACATGCTTTTCTGAACCCAGACGCCGAACCGTTCGCAAACCTCGCCGCTTTCGTCGGAAGCCAGAGGAAAAGTCAGATCGTATTTCTTGGCGAATTTTTCGTGGCTGGCGAGGTTGTCTTTGGAAACGCCGATGACGGTGATGCCGAGTTTTTTAAAAGCGGGTAATTGATCGCGGAAGCCGCAAGCCTCGGCGGTGCAGCCGGAGGTGTCATCTTTGGGATAGAAATAGAGGACGCAAGCTTTGCCCTTCAGGTTGGCGCGGCTGACGGTGCCGATTTGCGTCGCGGGCAGGGAGAAATCCGGCGCTGACGAACCGACACCGATTTTCGCGCTGGACGCGCTCGCTGTCTTGGCCGCAGGGGGCTTCTTTGGCGCGGCGGCTTTTTTAACTTTGGCGGTCGGCATGACAAGTTTCTCCACGATTATGCAATCCAGCTAAAACCCCTGCCGCTTTGATGTCAAGATTCCATGAAAACCATCATACAAAGGCAATTCCCTGCATGACATAATCGCCGACGATCTTTATGTTGGGATTCATGCTTCGTTCGCTGCGCATATTCATCGAGCTTTTGCTTGGCCTGATCGGCGTTTTGGCGCTGATCGGGCTCGGCGTCGTTTTGCGCCTGAATGTCAGCCCAGTCAGTTCGACTTTCATGACGCCCTACATCGAATCCGGGATTGAGCGCATCATTCCCGACAGCCACGCGCAAATCGAGCATAGCCTGCTGACATGGGACAACGAGGAACAAGCGCTGGCGCTGCATGCCGAGCAAGTTGTTATCCGCGATAGTCAAAATAACCCGGTCGCCGAATTGCCCACGCTCGATTTTCGCCTAAGCCTTTGGGGAATCCTGTTTGGACAGTTTTTCCCGACCGAGCTGATGATCGATCACCCCCAAATCCATCTGGAGCGCCGCGATGATGGGCAGCTTTATTTCGGGGGATTATCGACCCGTTCTGACAAGAACGACGATATGCATTCGGTTCTTGAGCATCTGGCCTATCAGTTGCCGCGCTTGCATTTCCTGCGGCGCGTTGTGATCACGCGAACCGTCATTGAAATCCGCAATGGCACGAAGGTGGGCGAGAGTTGGTCGATCAGCGTACCGGACATTACCTTGATCCGTTCGCATCAGAATTTGAGCGGGCATCTGATCGTCGATCTGACCCAGAAGGATAAGATTTCGACGCTGGAGGCGCATTACATCTTTGACAACGATAAGGGGATTCATCGTTTGGTCGCGCGTTTCGACAACATTACTCCGGCTAGTCTCGCGGGCGGTCATCCTGAGATTGTTGGCCTTGGTGTTGCGTCCGACTTCAATCTGCCGTTGACGGGAGAAATGAGTCTTTCGTTCGACGAGGATTTGAACGTCGCGGCGGCATCGGTCAAGTTCGACGGCGACGCGGGTACGCTCAATGTGCCGCAATTCTGGAATCAGCCGCGAACGGTCAAGCAAATTTCCATAGAGGCCGATTTCGACCGCGCCAAAAATGATCTGAAAATACCTGTCGCAACCGTTGATTTCGGCGGTCCGACTCTGGATGTGAATCTTCAGGGAGCGCCTGTTGCCGATCATCGGGACGGTTTTGATTTCACGTTCGATGTTCATCTGAAAGATTGGCCAGCGGATCAATTGAGCGCGCTGTGGCCGAAGCCGATTGTTCCGAATGCCTTGGAATGGCTTGAGACGCATACGTCCAAAGGTAAGGTCGATGCCGGGAGTGCGTCGTTCAAGGGGCATCTGGCGTGGAATGATCTTGCGGACATTCAAATCAGCGAAGGACACGGGAAGGTCGAGGCGTCGCATATGGCGGTCGGTTATATCGACGGCATGCCGCCCGTCGAAGATGTATCGGCGACGGCCGACTTTAATCTCAGCAAAATGTCGGTTCAGATTGCGAGCGGCGGGATCAAGAATTTGCGCCTCGTTCCCTTCACGCTGATCCTTTCCGGTCTCGATCAGTCCGATCAATATGCCGATATTCCGCTCAAGCTTTCGGGATCTGTTTCTGATATTATGAAGCTGATTGATACCCCGCCCTTGCGCTACGCGCAGGCGATTGGCCTTGCGACGGATGCCGTCGCGGGGCAGGCCATCGTCAATGTCAATTTGCATTTTCCATTATTAAAAACGCTCGCTATCAAGGATATGGATGTACAAGGGAGTGCCGAGCTGACCGGCATCGCCTCCGATAAATTGGCCAAGGGGTTCAATGTCACGCAAGGAACCTTGTCCTTGAATGTCGATAAGAAAGGTTTTTCCGTCAAGGGACCTGCGTTCATCAATGGGTTCTCTTCGCAAATCGATTGGAACGAAAAATTTGAACGGGACGCTGCGAACCCGTTCCGACAGGTTGTCATCAAGAGCGTCATCAGGGACGATCAACTGAAATCGCTGGGGCTGGAAGCGTTCAATGGAACGCGCGGATCGTGGCCGACCCTGCTTCAAATAAACCAATATCCTTCGGGCAAGATTCTCGCTTCGGGCGATGTCGACATGACGTCGGCGGAGGTTCATCTGGATCAGATGAACTGGCGCAAGCCGATGGGCGTGACGACGGATTTGAAATTCAACGCTGAGGTTTCAAAAGACGGCGACATTGCCGTTAAGGATATTCAACTGCGCGCGCCGCAAGCGAATGTCAGGGGCAATGCGGACATTTCCGATACTGGCGAGCTGGAGTCTCTAGAGCTTGATCCTTTGGTTATGGGACGGACGAATGCGTCTCTGTATTTCTCGCGCGCCGATGACGATACCCACGCGCTGCGTTTTGAGGCCTATGGCGCCGCGCTTGACGTCAGCGGTTTGCGCGGCGGTAAAGATCCTGACCGTTCCGCGCCGCAGCCGAAGGAATACCGCATCAAGGTCGACAGGCTTTATACCAGCGCCACTGGCACGATCGCGCACGCCGAAGGGTTCGCTGTTCGTGACAAGGAGGGGTGGAGCGCGATCAGTCTGCAAGGGATGATTGACGAGACGCACAAGCTGGATATCAGGCTGGAGCCGAAAGATTCAGGCCGTGAGTTTACGGCAACCTGCGACGATTTCGGCGAGGCGCTGAAGGGGTTGGGGTTTTCGGATTCCGTGCATGACGGAAAAGTGGAAATTCACGGCGCCAGCCTTCCCGATCAGCCGAATATGATCGAAGGCACGGTCAAGATCGGCCATTTCGAAGTTAAAAATCTTCCCGCCTTGGTACTTTTGTTGAATGCGACATCGCCCTTCGGGTTTTTCGACATCATTACCAACACGGCATCTTTCGATAGGCTGAAGGGCAGGTTTCGCTGGCAGGGCGACGCGATCGATCTCAAGGATGTCGAGGCTGCGGGAACGTCGGTCGGCATGAATATTCAGGGACATGCCGACATGAATACGGGACTGGTCAAGCTGAACGGCACTCTGGTGCCTTTCAGCACGGTGAACGGTTGGCTCGGTTCGATACCTTTGCTCGGCGATGTCCTGACGGGCGGAAGCGGCGGCGGTATTCTCGCCGTGTCCTATGGCATCGACGGCACGCTTGCGGAGCCAAAGGTGAGCGTTAATCCCGTGTCTTTGCTGACGCCGGGCTTCCTGCGCAATCTGTTTTTCGGCGGAGATAGCGATGATTTCGATACGCCGAAAGACCGTCAGAAAACGGAACCGCTGCCGTTGCCCGCGCCGCAATTACCGGCGACGATCAACAATATTTCTCGCTAACCGGCCTTGACCAGCGCGTGGCGTTTTTTACCGGCGCTGAGGCGGGCGATGCCATCGGCATCCAGATCCTTCGGCGTAATCGTCGCCGTCAGGGACGTAACGGGCTGATCGTTGAGGCGCAATCCGCCTTGCTCGATCAATCTTTTGGCTTCGCCGCGTGAGGTCGCAAAACCAAGTGTAATAACAATATCGATAATCGCCGCCGTATTTCCCGATGCAAGTTGATAGGTCGGAAGGTCGCCCCCCTTGCCGCCGCCTTCGAAAGTTTCGCGCGCGGTGTCGGCGGCGGTTTTTGCAGCGGCTTCGCCATGCGCAAGTTTAGTCGTCTCGAGCGCGAGAATTTTCTTGGCTTCGTTGATTTCAGCGTCACGCAATTTCTCAAGCCGCGCGATTTCATCAAGCGGGAGATCGGTGAACAGGCGCAGGAAACGCCCGACATCGGCGTCTTCGGTGTTGCGCCAGTATTGCCAATAGTCATAGGGGCTGAGACGTTCCGGCTTCAGCCACATGGCGCCTGCGGCGGTCTTGCCCATTTTCGCGCCCGACGATGTGGTGATCAGCGGCGTCGTCAGGCCGAACAGTTCGACCTCGTGCATGCGCCGCCCAAGTTCGACTCCGTTGACGATATTTCCCCACTGGTCGGAACCGCCCAGCTGCAAAGTGCAGCCATAACGTTTATGCAGCTCGACGAAATCATAGCCTTGCATGATCATGTAGTTGAATTCGAGAAAGGTAAGCGGTTGCTCCCGTTCAAGCCGCAGTTTCACAGAGTCGAAACTCAGCATACGGTTGATGGTGAAGTGGCGACCAACCTCACGCAGGAACGAAATGTAACCAAGGGTGTCGAGCCAGTCGGCGTTGTTAACCATAACGGCATCGGTTTTGCCTTCGCCGAAGTTAAGAAAATTTCTAAAGACGGTCTTAATGCTGACAATGTTTTCTTGAATGGTTTGATCCGTCAGCAGTTGACGGGACTCATCCTTGCCCGAAGGATCGCCGACTTTCGTCGTGCCGCCGCCCATCAAAACGATAGGTTTATGGCCTGCTTGTTGCAGCCGTCGTAACAGCATGATGACGGCCATATTCCCGACATGCAGGCTGTTGGCGGTCGCGTCAAAACCGATATAGCCGGTAACGACGCCTTGGCAGGCCTGACGGTCGAGCGCGTCCATGTCTGTGCATTGGTGGACGTGACCTCTATCAAGTAACAGGTTAAGTAAATCCGATTTAAACTGAGACATCACTGGAACTCCAAGCTTTTCTTTGTTATATTCTACGGCGAAATCGGGCGTTATGAAACCAAAACTTTATAAAGCTATTGGATTGATGAGCGGTACGTCGATTGACGGTATTGACGCCGCTCTGCTTGAAACCGACGGCATGAATCTGGTCAGGCCGTTGGCTTTTATGCCGACGCCGTATGAATCCTCGTTTCGTCAGCGCCTCCGTCAGGCTTTCGGCGATCCCAGCGGAACAAAGAATCCGGAAGTTGCGGCTTTGGAACGCGATTTGACGGAGCTTCATGCCGCCGTGGTCGAAAAATTTCTTGTTCTCTTGAACGGGAAAGCTCGCGATGTCGATCTGATTGGGTTTCACGGACAAACCCTTTTTCATGATCCGGCCAAACATATAACGATTCAGATTGGCGACGGGGCGTTGCTTGCCAGTATTGCCGGGATTCCGGTCGTCAACGATTTTCGCTCCGCCGATGTCAAGGCGGGCGGACATGGCGCGCCGCTGGTGCCGTTGTATCATCGCGCCCTTGCGGCGAAGCTGCCGAAGCCTGTCGCTATTCTGAACATCGGCGGCGTTTCGAATGTCAGTTGGATAGGCGGCGACGGCGATGACGAAATCATCGCCTATGATGTTGGCCCCGGTAACGCGATGATCGACGATTGGGTGTTGAAGCATACCGGGCTTGCCTATGACGAGTACGGGCTGATTGCCGCGACGGGACATGTCGTTCCGGCCATTGTCGAAAAATGCCTTGCGAAAAGTTTCTTCCGCAAAAAGCCGCCGAAATCGATTGATCGCAATGCTTTTGAAGTCCCGATTCCGAATGACCTGAATGTGGCGGACGGCGCGGCGACCTTGACCATGATCACGGCGCGGGCGATTGCGCGCGGTCTAGAATTTATGCCGCAGCAGCCGAGGCATCTTTACGTGACGGGCGGTGGGAGGCTCAACAACACCTTGATGCGCTGGATCGCCGATTTGACGAATGTTCCGGTCAGCCCGGTCGACGAGTTAAGCTGGAGCGGCGACGGGCTTGAGGCTGAGGCTTTCGGTTATCTCGCGGTTCGTTCACGGCTTGGTTTGCCGCTCAGCGTTCCCGGTACGACTGGCGTTCCGCAACCGATGACGGGTGGGATGCTGCATGTGCCGGACGCGACATCAACGAATACCAATCGTGCCTCGTAAAGTGGCTGTCGAGCGTCAGGCGGCTTTGCGTCGTGCGCGTTTGGTCTTTTTTTGCATCAGCCACCATGCCGCGTGATTGGCCATGCCTTGCAGGACCGCATGCCGCTTGAATCCGCAGGCCTTGAAGACCATTGCTACAACGCGTCGCAGATGTTCGCGCCGGTAGAAGCCATAGGCGCGGATCATATAGGCTGACGTGTAGACCTCGCGTTCAAACGACGCGTCGGCGGGAGAGTTGGCGGCGAAGTAGGCGTAGGCCAATTCGTCGTCCTCGGATTCCTGAATGCGGCTGAGGCCGATTTTCAAACGCTCCAGCCGTGTCAGGTTTTCGCGGTCGAGATATTGTTTCAGGTAATTGAAAAACAGCTTGTAGTGGCGAATTTCGTCGGCGGCGATGTGGCGGCAGAGCGCTTTGAGGACGGGTTCCTCCGTCGCGTCGGCGAGTGCCGTGTAATAGGAGCTTGTTCCTATTTCGACGATGCAGCGGGCGACCAATTCCCCCGCGCGCGAGCCGCGAATGGATTTTTCACAGACGGTTTCGATGCGATAACCCGCTGTGTAACGCGCCACGGCGCTGCGGAAATTGAAGGCGGGATCGGCGCGCTCCGCCCAGAGGCCGAGGGCTTCCCCGTGCTGCACTTCCTCAAGCGACCATGTTCGGACGGCTTCGTGGAAAACGGCGTCGTCAGGGAATACGTGACGCAGATAAGTGGCGTAATCATGCGCGTTGAACTCGACCAAAGCCGCCGCCTTGATGATCTTCAGAATTTCAGGATCGGCGCAGGATGCGACGAACCGGTCCCATGGCAAGTCCGAAATTTTCCAATGTTCCCGTTTCATGCCCGACCCGTAAGAACATGTGTCCCGCTCTTTTTATCCGAAGTTATTTTGTCATAATGATGGCGGATAAGGGGCGGGATTCAGGCGGCTTCCTTGCTGCCGTTTTCAAGTTTCGCGCAGGCGCTCTTGATGCGTGCGCACGCTTCGCGCAGCGCTTCGGTCGATGTGGCGTAGGAGATGCGGAAATAGGGGCTGAGGCCAAATCCGGCGCCATGCACTGCGGCGATGCCTTCGCTTTCGAGAAGATAGCGCACGAAATCTTCGTCGCTCTGAATGGTTTTGCCGTCCGAAGTTCTGCGGCCAATGACGCCTGAGCAATTCGGATAAACGTAAAACGCTCCTTCCGGTTTCAAGCAGGTGATGCCGGGAATGTCGTTCAACATCGCCACGACCATATCGCGCCGCTCATTGAAGGTTTTGACCTGTCCGGCCATGAACCCCTGCGGTCCGTTCAGTGCCGCGACGGCTGCAGCCTGACTGATCGACGACGGGTTGCTGGTGGAATGTCCCTGAATCTCGGCGATTTTCTTGATCAAAGGCTCCGCGCCGCCTGCGTAGCCGATGCGCCAGCCCGTCATGTTGTAGGCTTTGGAAACGCCGTTCATCGTCAAGGTTCGGTCGTAAAGTCCCGGTTCGACCTGCGCGAGCGTCGTGAATTCAAAATTGTCATAAATTAGATGCTCATAAATATCGTCGGCCAAAATCCAGACATGCGGATGTTTCAGCAGAACGTCGGCTAAAGCGCGAAGTTCCGCCCGCGTGTAGGCCGCACCGGTCGGATTGCTCGGCGAGTTCAGGATCAGCCATTTCGTGCGTGACGTGATCGCGCGGTCAAGCGCTTCGGGCTTCATCTTGAAGCCGTCCTCCGGCGAGGTCGTGACGAAGACGGGAGTCCCTTCGGCAAGATTGACGATATCAGGATAGGAAACCCAATAAGGCGCTGGAATAATCACTTCGTCGCCGACGCTGACGGTCGCCATGATGGTATTGAAAATAACCTGCTTGCCGCCATTGCCGACGGTGATCTGCGATGGTTTGTAGGTCAGCCCGTTTTCGCGTTTGAATTTGTCGCAAACCGCCTGCTTGAGGGCAGCCGTGCCGTCGACGGCGGTGTATTTCGTTTCGCCGCGCTTCATCGCCGCGATGGCCGCGTCCTTGATGTGGTCGGGGGTATCGAAATCAGGCTCGCCCGCTGCGAGGCCGATAACGTCCTTCCCCGCCGCTTTCAGCTCCAGCGCCATGCGCGTCATTGCCAAAGTCGGGGAAGGCTTAACCTTGTTCAGCCGTTGTGCGAAGAAAGACGCGGATGTAGACATAGGTTCCCCCAAAGTTGACGACGCCCAAAGATAAGGCGAGTTTAGCTTTTTCGCAACCGGGATAAGGCCGACCGATTAGTGGTTGGTCTGCCTTCTGAGGAACGCTGGTATGTCAAGCAGATCGGTCGCCTGCTGTTCCGCTGACAGGGCTGGACGGTCATGGGGATCAATGCCCAGACGGGGCTGAGGACTCGCCATCATCTCTTCGGACGTGCCCGTATCATGTAGTTCGTCCTCATGGCGATTTTGAACTGACGGACGCACAAGCCCAAAGCCTGTAATGCGCGTGAACAAGGATTCCGAACGACGCATGCGGCGTTGATCGGCGGTTGCTTGCTGCGCCGGAGTCGTGAGCTGGGTTACGCGCATATCGAACGGAGAATGGCCGGGAACGCTTGCCGCCGGTTGGGACGGCGGATTGGAATGGGAAGCCGCTTGCGGTGGCGGCGTTATGCGCGCGGGCGGAACGGTGGCAGGACGCGGTGAATATGCCTGTTGCGTCGGGCGCGAGGACTGCGGTGCCGAAGGTGGCGGAGCGACCGTGGCGGCGATCTCGGCAACACGCGCTTGAATTTGCGGCTGCGCGGCATAGCTTTGCGGTTCCGCTTGCAAAACATGCGCGACCGGCTGCTGAGGTTGTGGCGCGGGCTGCGGTTCGGGCGCACAAACTTGTTCGGGTTCCTGCTGCTGTACTACCGGTCTGGATTGTTCCTGCGGAGCAATGGAAATCTGTTGCGCCATGCTCTGCGGAGTCATTGCCTGAGGCATCGTAAAATATTGGGACTGAGGGGCTGCTGCGGCGACGGGGGCGGCAACAACATGCGCAGACGCTTGCTGCGGCTGTGCGACTGGCACCGTCTGGATCGGCTGTGCGACGCGGCGTTGATTATCGGAAGAAGACGTTGTGCGCACATTAACGGCTGAAGCGCCCGAACCGGTGCGTTGACCTTGCACGACGGCGGCATCGATGCCGGTGGCAATGACGGAAACGCGGATCTTGCCGTCGAGGTCTTCGCCAAGCGTTGATCCGACCTTGATCTGGGCTTCAGGATCGACTTCTTCGCGGATGCGGTTGGCGGCCTGATCGACTTCGAACAGGGTCATGTCCATGCCGCCAGTGATGTTAATGAGAACGCCGCGCGCGCCCTTCATCGACACGTCGTCGAGCAGCGGGTTCGAAATGGCGGCTTCGGCGGCGCGAATAGCGCGGTTATCGCCGTCGGCTTCGCCGGTGCCCATCATCGCCTTGCCCATTTCGCTCATCACGGTTTTGACGTCGGCGAAGTCGAGATTCATGAAGCCGGGCATGACCATCAGATCGGTGATGCCGCGCACGCCGCTGTGCAGGACTTCGTCGGCGAGGCGGAAAGCCTCCGCAAATGTCGTGCGCTCGTTGGCGATGCGGAAAAGGTTTTGGTTCGGGATCACGATCAGCGTGTCGACATATTGCTGCAATTCGGCGATGCCCGCTTCGGCTTGCCGCATGCGGTTGTTGCCTTCGAAATGGAACGGCTTGGTGACGACGCCGACCGTCAGGATTCCGGCTTCGCGCGCCGCGCGGGCGATAACGGGAGCCGCGCCTGTACCTGTGCCGCCGCCCATGCCCGCTGTAACGAACAGCATGTCGGAACCTTCAAGGCAGGCGAGAATGTCGGCAACTTGTTCCTCCGCCGCCGCGCGACCGATTTCGGCGCGCGAACCCGCGCCGAGGCCGCGCGAGAGGTTGATGCCGAGCTGAATTTTGCGTGGCGCGAGCGACATCGCCAGAGCTTGTGAATCCGTATTGGCGGCGATAAAGTCGCAGCCTTCCAGATTGCAACGGATCATGTTGTTGATGGCGTTGCCGCCAGCGCCGCCGATGCCCATTACCGTCAGACACGGACGTAAATTATGTTCGGGATCGACCATCGATAAATTGATCATGACCTTAGTGCCTCCGTGCTGAGCGCTCGCTGCAATCGCGTAAACTGAAGCCATCATATGAATCTCTTCCTTTGATTCGTGCAAGAGAAACAATCAGATAGATATGATGTTTTTTTGAATTTTATGGTCGGATTTCGATTTGACTTTGACGAAATCCATGCGCGAAAATTTTTGCCGATGATTCAAATTTTTGGAAAAGAGAGTCATTGCAATATGTTGGTGTGCGAAGTGAATGTTGCGCCGCAGGAGGAAGAGTCCTAACGCAAGCGCAACGATAAATATGCAAAAGCGTGGCGGTGATGATAGGGTATGCCACTCGTAATTCAAGAAATGGCATCCCGTTCCGATGTGCCAAGAAAATCGGAGGTGAAGCGAAACAGGATGCCAACTCTTGAATTGCGAGGGCTATATCGGTGTTTGAAAGCGAGGGTATCAATCATGTCCGACAAAATTGCCGCCAATGCCCGCCGAGTCGATCCGCGTCTGCTGGAGATTCTGGTGTGTCCGGTGACCAAGACTCCGTTGCGCTATGACGCCGCGCGGCAGGAGCTGATCAGCGACAAGGCGCATCTCGCATTCCCGATCCGTGAAGGGATCCCGATCATGCTGGTCGATGAGGCGCGGAAGATTGAGGATTGATCCTGCTGTAATCAAAGGTAGACTTCGCGTCTGTTGCCGATCCGCACGACTATTATTCTGATGGATTTATCATTAATGCTGGCGACAATGCGATAATCGCCAACGCGATATTTCCATAATCCTGCGTGGCCGGTTTGATGAAGCCACAGCATTCAGACTTAACGTCGAACGGCGAGAAGATGGAGGGGCTTACCCCGCCTGCGACAGGGGGAACTCAGTTGTCTCTTCTTCGTCGTCTTCGGCGGCGAGAGTGGAAAGTTCGCTGGTTTTGCCCTGTGATTTCTTGCGGCTCTTGATCTGCTCGGCCATCAGCGAAATCAGCGCCGACGACAGACCGAGAAGTTGCGTCGCTTCGTCCAGCGACAGGGGTTGATCCGGCGTGACGAGAGGATTGCGATAATGATCCTTGATCTGCGCCAGCATTTGAATGACGCGGCGATCGGGACGATCCGTTTTTTCTTCATCGTCGGCGAGAATGGCGAGGCGCTTGAGATACGATGCGTAATTGCGCTCGCCCTTCGTGCCCAACGAACCGGCGAAGGTTTCGAAATAAAGCTTGAGCATGATTTCGATGGCGCGAAGCAGGTGAACGGCTGCCGC
>CAIQVS010000157.1 GCA_903875345.1 uncultured Pseudomonadota bacterium
ACAACGTTATTACTTTCATGATTTTATGGCTGTCTAAACATGGTTAACGCCAAATCCGTCATCATCGCCCTGACGTCTTCCTGCGTTTTGCCTTCGGCACGTAACGCGCGCAAAGTCAAAGCTTTATCGCGCTTGGCAAAGCGTTTGCCGTTCGCGTCTTTCAGCAGCGCGTGATGATGATAGTCTGGCGTCGGATATCCCAGCAAAGCCTGTAACAAGCGATGAATATCGGTGGCGCGAAACAGATCCTCGCCGCGAGTCACCAACGTCACACCCTGCAAAGTATCATCGACTGTGACGCTAAGATGATAGCTTGTCGGCACGTCCTTCCGCGCCAATACCACGTCACCAAATTTTTCCGGATGTGCCTCGACCATCCCGCGCTCACGGTCATGCCACGTCAATGCGCCCGTTATCGTCAGGGCTTTCGTAACATCCAGCCGCCAATTCGCCTCCCTATATTCCGCAAGTTTCGCCGCGCGTTCATCTGCCGATAAATTCCGGCATGTGCCGGGATAAATGACTTCTTCCGTTTCGGTTAAGTGCGGCGCGTGACCTGCTGCGGCTGCTTCCTCGGCAATCTCGCGTCGCGTACAGAAACAGGGATAAATCACGCCCATAGCGCGCAACCGCATCAACGCGTCGGCGTAGTCGTCCAGATGTTGCGACTGATAACGGACGGGTTCCTCCCACGTCAGGCCAAGCCAGCGCAAATCCTCGATGATCGCAGCGGCAAATTCAGGCTTACAGCGAACGGGATCGATGTCCTCGATCCGCAACAAGAACGTGCCGCCCTCACGCTTCGCCGATTCATAGGCGAACAGCGCCGACCAAGCATGTCCAAGATGCAGATACCCAGTCGGGCTAGGCGCGAAGCGGGTAACAACCATCCACCTCATATAGAAGAGGTATCTCAGCGCATCAATACTCTACGGCGAACGATCTCGGCGAAAGAGGGATTGGAAAGGAACGCCTTGACGCAAGATGTGCCGCGCAGGTCCAGCCAAAACAATTCGCAAATACCTACCGAAATGTATGGGATGACACGCTGCCGTGCTTGCAAGGCGCGCTGTCCCAGATACATAACGCCTCTTGGCAAATTCCGTACGCGCCAGTTTCCATCCGGCTGCGGCACGAAACGTTCTGCTCAATCGGCCATTGCCACGAAAATCCTTCCCATGTTTGGCAACAATACGCCTGACATTATCGGCTTCTTCTTCCGGCGTACCGCGATGCGCACCGGAATACATAGTTAATTCTCCAGGGACAATGCCCATCTTGTGGCCACTATTGTGATAGCGCAACAGCCAATCCCAATCCTCAGCCCTAGGCAAGCTTACGTCAAAGTTTCCAACACGTTCAAAAACATCGCGTCTGACCAGCATACTCGATCCCATGAGCAGGCATGCGCCTGCGACCATCGACCAATCAACATCCGTGGCTAAGGATCTACGTCTGTATAATGTTTGCCTTCCGGCAAGACCAAACTCTGTCAAACAGGCGTCAACTCTGCCTTGTTTGCTTTGAATATAATCCAATTGCTTCTGAAGTTTGTCAGGCCGCCAAAAATCGTCATCGTCCAGAAAAGCCAGCCACGTCCCACGAGCATTTTCTGCACCCGTGTTGCGCGCCGCGCCTACCTTCCGGTTCCTTTCATGCCGAATAACACGCAGACGAGAATCCTGAATATCCTTGAGGGTCTCAGCAACCGGCACTTTGGAACAATCATCAACAACGATCAATTCCAGATTCCGGTAGGTCTGCGCCAAAACGCTTTGAACCGCCGCAGGCAAAGATGTGCCACGGTTAAAAGTGGGAATGACAACACTGACAAATGGCTTCGGCATATTATTTCTCAATATGTTAGAAAACCAGTATATACTGCATAAACATCATAAATACATCACCAATAATATGGGAATTACTTTCATCCATAATCGTTTAGCGCGTCTTGTTCAGTGTCGTTTTCGCTACCGCTCATCCATCTTCAGCGCCGCGATGAAGGCGGATTGTGGAATCTCGACCTCGCCGAATTGGCGCATGCGCTTTTTGCCTTCTTTTTGCTTGTCGAGCAGTTTGCGTTTGCGGCTAATGTCACCGCCGTAGCATTTCGCCGTCACGTCCTTGCGCATGGCCGAGATGGTTTCGCGCGCGATGACACGGCTGCCGATCGAGGCCTGAATCGCGATCTTGAAAAGCTGCTTCGGAATTAGTTCCTTGAGTTTCTCGCACAGCATGCGTCCACGTTTTTCGGCGGCGCTACGATGCACGATGATGCCGAGCGCATCGACCGGCTCGGTGTTCACAAGGATCGACATGTTGACGAGATCGCCCTCACGGTAAGTGTCCAGCGTATAATCAAAGCTGGCGTAGCCACGGCTTATCGATTTCAGGCGGTCATAAAAATCAAACACGACTTCGTTGAGCGGCAGTCGATAGACCAGCATCGCGCGCGATCCGACATAGGTCAGCTCAATCTGCTCGCCGCGCCGGTCGTTACACAGCGCGAGGATGTTGCCGAGATATTCGTCGGGCGTGAAAATGGTCGCCTTGATCCACGGCTCCTCGATATTCACGATCTTGACGGGATCGGGCATGTCGGCTGGATTATGCAGATGCAGCTCGCCGCCATCCGTCAGATGTATTTTATAAATGACCGACGGCGCGGTGGTAATGAGGTTCAGATCAAACTCGCGTTCCAGCCGCTCCTGAATGATCTCAAGATGCAAAAGTCCGAGAAAGCCGCAGCGGAAACCGAAGCCGAGCGCCGCAGAACTTTCCGGCTCGAACTGAAAGCTGGCGTCGTTTAACGCCAGTTTGCCAAGCGACTCGCGCAAATGTTCGAACTCGGCGGCGTCGGTCGGAAACAGGCCGCAGAACACGACCGGAACCGAAGGCTTGAATCCGGCGAGCGGTTTTAAAGCCGGATTTTTATCGTCGGTAATCGTGTCGCCGACCTTGGTATCGCTGATCTGCTTGATGCCCGCCGTGATGAATCCCATCTCGCCGGGGCCAAGCTCGCCCGTCTCAAGTTTCTTCGGCGTAAAAATGCCGACTCGGTCGAGATCGCGCACCGCGCCCGTCGCCATAAAGCGCACCTTCTGCCCTTTGCGCAATGTGCCGTCAACGACGCGCACGAGAACGACGACGCCGAGATACGAGTCATACCAGCTATCGACCAGCAAAGCCGCCAGCGGCGCTTCGGGATTGCCGCGCGGCGGAGGCAAGCGCTTAACGATAGCCTCCAAAACATCAGGAATGCCGAGCCCCGTCTTGGCGGAAATCAGCACCGCTTCGGAGGCGTCGATGCCGATCACATCCTCAATTTGCTGCCGCACGCGTTCGGGTTCCGCAGCGGGCAGATCAACCTTGTTCAACACCGGCACGATCTCATGATGATTGTCGATCGCTTGATAGACGTTCGCCAGAGTCTGCGCCTCTACCCCCTGCGACGCATCGACGACGAGGATCGAGCCTTCGCACGCCGCGAGGCTGCGGCTGACTTCGTAAGCAAAATCCACATGTCCGGGCGTGTCCATCAGATTGAGTTGATAAGTTTCCCCATCGTTAGCAGTGTAACTGAGGCGCACGGTCTGCGCCTTGATCGTGATGCCACGCTCGCGCTCGATGTCCATGTTGTCGAGCATCTGTTCTTTCATGTCGCGCGCTTCGACCGCGCCGCAGGTTTGAATCAGGCGGTCGGCGAGCGTCGATTTACCGTGATCGATATGCGCGATAATCGAAAAATTGCGGATGCGGGATTGGGGTGTCATTGTTTCCGTTGAAGATCAGGTAAAAAACATGTTTCGTCATTCGGGAAAAATCGCTTTCTTTGCATTTGCAAAAACGCGATTTTATCCGGAATTCCAGCCGCTCTTTTTATCGAACGATGAACGAGGTTATAGCGGTCAATTCAGCTTGTTTAAAGCCCCAACTGCGGCAACCCCCATCGCCTCGGTGCTAACAGGTTTTATGCCAGCCGAGAGGATGTCCCCCGTGCGGATGCCATCGTTCAGCACCTGACGGACGGCCAGTTCGATCATCTCGGCCTCTTTCGTCCAACCAAATGAAATACGAAACATCATCGCAGCGCTGAGGATACTGGCGAGGGGGTTGGCCTTGCCTTGCCCCGCGATGTCGGGCGCGGAACCGTGAATGGGTTC
>CAIQVS010000158.1 GCA_903875345.1 uncultured Pseudomonadota bacterium
GTTCCCGCATAGGTGCCAACCGCGAGGCCTCCGCCGTTCACGCTCAAGGCCGAGGCCGGTACCGCCGTCCCGATCCCGACATTGCCCGACGAAATTGTTGGTGTTGTGGAATCGCAGATAAGGACGTTGCCGTCGGTCTTGCAGAGCTGGCCGTTGGTCAAGGTCGTGACGGTCCCGACGCGCTTCCACGATACTTGCGCCGACGCTGTCCCGCTTATCAAAGCCACGCAGCAGACAACCAGAACGCCGCTGCACTTGGCGTATCGTTGCAATCCGTGCAGACGGTTTCCAGGCACAAAGGCCATTCATAAATCCTTTTAGACCGGCAGATATGGCGTGGCGCAAACTCTACTCGACCGGAAAACTTGATGCTTCTGGCTTTCACCACGTTGCAAACAGCCGAACCATTGTAAGCGCCTTTAATTAACCGTTTATTAAGTTATGACGCCACGCTGGACCGCTCGATTGCCCCCAATAAGATTGTAATTATGCTAGGTAATTGTTGGTTTTCGATCAAGAATGTTTTATGAAAAATGTCGTTAAAGATGGTTCAGACCATGTCTCAATCCGATACGCCCACCGCCGCCGTTCTGATCATCGGCAACGAGATTTTATCAGGGCGAACGCCCGACGCAAACCTTAACGCGATTGCCAAAAAACTCGTCGGCATCGGCATCCGGTTGGCCGAAGCCCGCATTGTGCCGGACATTGAGGACGAAATCGTCGCTGCCGTCAATGCGCTGCGCGCGCGTTATACCTACGTTCTAACCACGGGCGGCATCGGTCCGACGCATGACGACATCACCGCCGACAGTATCGGCAAGGCTTTCGGAGTCGCTATCGTCGAACATCCTGACGCTCGCGCCCGACTGGAATCCCATTACACTTCCGCCAACCTCACCGCCTCGCGTCTGCGCATGGCGCGGATGCCGGAAGGCGCGAGCCTGATCGACAATCCTGTCAGCGCCGCGCCGGGATTTCGTATTGGCAACGTCTATGTTCTGGCGGGCGTGCCAAACATCATGGCTGCGATGCTGGACAACGTCGTTGCGACTCTGAAACACGGTCCCACCATTCACAGCGTCACCGTCTCCGGTTACGTCGCCGAGAGCGTCATTGCCGAAGAACTTGGAGCGATTGCCGCGCATCATCCGGATCTCGATATTGGGTCATACCCTTGGGTCAAGAACGCGCGGTACGGCACGGCGCTCGTTACACGCGGGACGGATCAAGCCGCCGTCAAAGAGGCTGCCGACCAAATCTTCGCCCTCGTCGCCAAACATGGCGGCGAGCCGGTTATCGAATAGCCTTTTTTTTCTTTGCCGATGAATCAACATTGCCCGCCGAATCGTCCATCAAGCTTTGCGCCGCCTGACGCGCCGCGTCGGTGACTTGAGTTCCCGCCAACATGCGCGCGATTTCCTCGCGGCGCGCTTCGATGTCCAGCGTCATCACCTCTGTCACCGCCTGCTTGGCGAGCGTCCGTTTCGACACGCGCAGGTGATGATCGCCCCGTGCCGCCACTTGCGGACTGTGCGTCACCACCAAAATTTGCACATGCTGCGCGAGCCGCGCCAGACGCTCGCCAACAGCCGAGGCCGTCGCGCCGCCGATTCCGGCGTCCACCTCGTCGAACACAAGCGTTGAAACCGGATTGCCGCTCGCCAACACAACTTTCAGCGCCAACATAAACCGCGCCAGCTCGCCGCCGGAGGCGATTTTCTGCAATGCCCCCGCCGCCGACCCCGGATTAATCGCGGCGAGAAAATTCACGCGATCGATACCGTCCGCCGTCCAGTTCTCTTCGGGTTGTTGAACGACCTCAACGACAAACCGCGCCCGTTCGAATTTAAGCGGCGGCAATTCGCGCGTGATCGCCTTTTCAAGTCGCGCCGCCGCCTGCGTCCGTTCAGCGCTGAGTTCTTCGGCTTTCTTTTTATAGGCGTGACGCCCAGCGGCTGCCTGTTTAGCAAGCCGCAAAAGCCGGTCGCCTTGGTCGGTCAGCAAGGCCAGCTTGTCCGCCAGCTCGCGCCGCAATATGGGCAAGGCATCTACCGCGACATTATGTTTACGTGCCACGGCGCGAAGGGCGAACAGCCGTTCCTCGATGCGCTGCAAGGCGTCCGGCTTAGCGTCCAAAGACGCGAGCGCTTGCTCCAGTAGTCGCGCGGCCTCGGCGGTTTCGTCTGCGGCACGATCAATGGCGGCAAGCAGTTCCGGCAAGTCTGCACTTTTATCAGCAATACGGGCAATAGATTTTCCCGCTTGCGCCAACGCCGAAGAAGCGCCGCGCTCGCCGCCGAGGGATAGCTCGGCGCTTTGCAACGCTTCGAGGATTTTCTCGCGGTGCTGAAGCTGCGTCCGACGTTCGGCGAGCTGGTCAGCTTCCTTAGCCTCCGGCGACAGATCGTCCAACTCAGCCACCGCTGCGCGGAGAAAATGCTCTTCGGCCTCGGCGCGAGATTGCTCGGCGCTTGCGGCTTGGAGCTCGTTCTCGGCGGTTCGCCACGCGACAAAGGATTCAGCCACGCTGCGGCGCAACCCGTCAAACCCGCCGAATTCATCCAGCAGCCCACGATGGGTGGATGGATTCAATAGCCCGTGCGTTTCGAACTGGCCATGAATTTCCAGCAGCCGTTCGCCGAATTGTTTCAACAGGCCAATGCCGATGGGCTGATCGTCGATGAAAGCGCGGCTCTTGCCGTCCCTGCCGATCACGCGGCGCAGCACGAGCGGGTTTCCGACGGCCAATCCCTGCTCTTCGGCCAGAACGTAGGCCGCATGGCTAGAAGGCAAAGCGAATTCCGCCGTGACGGAGGCTTGCGCCGCGCCGAAGCGCACCAGTCCAGCGTCGCTGCGATCGCCGAGCGCCAAGCCGAGCGCATCCAGCACTATTGATTTGCCCGCGCCAGTTTCGCCGGTAAAGACGTTGAGGCCGGACTTGAAATCAACCGCAAGCTTTTCGATCAACACGACATCGTTAATGATAAGACGGGACAACATGATGAACCCGAACCACAAGGGTAAAATCTATTGATACATTAGAAAATTTGAAGAATCCATGCGCCGCATGCAGCCCCGTCGCTTGCGCGAAGCAACTCCAGCGCAGAAACCCTGCGTTTGCCGCCGAATTTCACGCATCATGAACGGGGTTCTCAAAGTATTAAATCTGAGGCCGCTAGGCCAGCTTCGCCGACGCTTTGGCGCTTTCAACCGCAGGCGGATCGCGTAGGACATAACCGCGCCCCCAGACCGTTTCGATGTAATTCTCACCGCCCGCCGCTTGCGCCAACTTCTTGCGCAGTTTGCAGACGAACACATCGATAATCTTAAGTTCCGGTTCGTCCATGCCGCCATAGAGATGATTGAGGAACATTTCCTTGGTCAGCGTCGTCCCCTTGCGCAAGCTGAGCAGCTCAAGAATGCCGTATTCCTTGCCGGTCAAATGCAACGGCGCGTTGTCGACATCGACGGTGCGAGTATCAAGATTGACCACCAATTTACCGGTACGAATAACGCTATCGGAATGCCCTTTGCTGCGGCGGATGATGGCGTGAATACGCGCGACCAGTTCACGACGGTCAAACGGCTTGGTCAGATAGTCGTCGGCACCGAACCCGAGCCCCTTGATCTTGTTATCAAGTTCGGACAGGCCGGAAAGAATAAGGATAGGAGTCGACACGCGCGCCGCGCGCAGACGTCGCAGAACTTCGTAACCATCGATATCCGGCAACATCAGGTCGAGAATGATAATGTCATAGTCATAGATCTTGCCGATCTCGAGGCCATCCTCGCCGAGATCGGTGGTATCGACTATAAATCCCTCGGCTTGGAGCATCAACTCGATGCTCTTGGCAACCGAGGTATCATCCTCAACAAGCAGTACGCGCATAACTTTGCCTCATTGGTTAATGATGATACCGACAACCCTTGACGCGAAGATTGACAAAGAATGAAGAGCCGAAGCGCTCCAGTAACTTCACGTTAACCTAATATTGCCAGAAAATTTTAATAAATGGTAAACTTTATTAACGCCTGAAATTTAATGCCCATTCTCATGCTTTTGAGTTGCCGGAGCACAGACCTGTCCCCGCTCAAGTTCTGGCACGATGCATATAATGCATTGATTGGAAAGGGAAAGTTTCGGCCTGATAAGCTCAGATTGTGATGATTACATGTGGCGTTTTACGATTTTTTCTTCGTCTTTTTGCCTTTTGAGGCTTTTCCGCTCCCGCCCTTCGCAGCCTTAGCCGCGAGGATTTCGACCGCATCGGTCAAGGTCAGGTTGTCGGGGTCATAGGATTTCGTGACGGTCGCCATCAGCTTGCCCCACTTTACGTAGGGTCCGAAGCGCCCTTTGTTCAGTGTAATGGGTTTCTGGTCGTCGGGATGTTCGCCGAGCAGCTTGCCGGGTTCGCGCGGAGCGCGGCTGTTTTTGTCCGGCTCGGCCAACAAAGTAACGGCACGATTCAGCCCGATGTTCAGCACATCGTCATCAGGCGGCAGGGTCTTATAACGCGGACCAACTTTTAGATAGGGACCGAAGCGCCCAAGTCCTGCCGTGATCATCTCGCCAGATTCCGGATGCTTGCCAACCTCGCGCGGCAGGGCAACCAATTTCAAGGCCGTCGTCAGATCGATCAAATTCGGATCGAGTCCTTTGGGCAGAGAGACACGTTTCGGTTTCGGCGCATCTGATTTTTTGGGCTTTTTGCTCTTTTTCTTTTTCCCTTTTTCCTCTGCCTTCCCATCCTTTCCGTCGTCGGTCGTCGGTCGTTTGTCCTCCGGCTTCGGTCCCAACTGCACGTAGGCTCCATAGGGTCCCACGCGTACCGTGACCGGCAAGCTGGTCGTTGGATCGTCGCCAAGCTCGCGCGGTCCCTGCATCGCCGGAGCGCCGTCGCCATTTCCGGCAGCCGTGACGGCGAGAGGCCGCGTGTTGCGACATTCGGGATAATTCGAGCAGCCGAGGAACGCGCCATAGCGTCCGAGCTTCAATCCCATGCGCCCTGTTTTACAGGCCTGACACTGGCGCGGATCGCTGCCATCTTCTTGTGCTGGAAAGAAATGCGGTCCCAGCGCTTCATCCAGCGCATCAATAACATCGGAAATTTTCAGGTCTTTGGTCTTGTCGATCGCCCCGGAGAAATCCGTCCAAAACTGGCGCAAGACGTTCTTCCATTCGATGCGCCCGCCGGAAATATCGTCGAGCTTTTCCTCAAGATCGGCGGTGAAATCATACTGCACATAATCGCGGAAAAAATTTTCCAAAAAGGCGGTGACGATGCGTCCCCGATCTTCCGGAATGAAGCGTTTTTTATCCAGCCGCACATAATCGCGATCCTGCAGCACCTGCATGATGCTGGCGTAGGTGGAGGGGCGTCCGATGCCAAGTTCTTCCAAGCGCTTCACCAGACTGGCTTCGCTGTAGCGCGGCGGTGGCTGGGTGAAATGCTGTTCGGGCTTGATGTCCTTTTTGTTCAGCGAATCATTGGGGCTGACCGCCGGAAGCCGCACATTGCCGTAACCGTCGTCGTCCGGCTTGCGGTCATCATCGACGCTTTCCTGATAGACTTTCAGCCAGCCGTCGAAGACGACGACCGAACCCGTGGCACGGAAAACCGCTTTATTGTTAGTTCCTGCGATATCCACCGCAACCTGATCCAGCACCGCGCTCGCCATTTGCGAGGCCATCGTGCGTTGCCAAATCAGCGTGTAGAGGCGAAGTTGTTCGTTATCCAGATATTTCGCGACCTGTTCCGGACGACGATGCATATCCGTCGGGCGAATGGCTTCGTGCGCTTCCTGCGCGTTCTTGGCCGTGTTTTTATAGATACGGGCATCGGCGGGAACATAATCTTTGCCGAAATCCTTGGCGATAACCTCACGCGCGGCGGCGATCGCTTCCATTGACAGCGCCACACCGTCGGTACGCATATAGGTGATGAGGCCGACGGTCTCGCCACCGATATCGACGCCTTCATAAAGCTGCTGCGCGAGGCGCATCGTTCGCGTCGCGCCGAGGCCGAGCTTGCGCGACGCCTCTTGTTGAATTGTGGAAGTCGTGAAGGGGGCATAAGGATTGCGCCGTGCCTGCTTCTTCTCAACCTCGGCGACTTTCCACGTCAGCTGATTAAGAATTGCCAGAGCAGCCTGCGCTTCGGCCTCGTTCTGCAGCGCGAATTTATCAAGTTTCTTGCCGTCCAAATGCGTCAGATGCGCCGGAATTTCTGCGCCCTTGGCGGTGGTGAATAGGCCTTCGATCGTCCAGAACTCCTGCGCCCTGAATTTCTCGATCTCCGATTCGCGTTCGCAGATGAGGCGCAACGCCACCGATTGCACGCGTCCCGCCGACTTTGCGCCCGGCAATTTTCGCCACAGCACAGGTGACAGCGAAAATCCGACCAGATAATCCAGAGCCCGCCGCGCCATATAGGCGTCAACGAGATCGCGGTCGATCTCACGCGGATGCGCCAGAGCGTCGGTGACGGTCTTTTTGGTAATTTCGTTAAAGGTGATGCGCTTGATCGGAACGGATTTGGCCAACCCCTTGGCGCGCAGCACTTCCAGAATATGCCATGCAATCGCTTCCCCCTCGCGGTCAGGATCGCTCGCCAGAAAAACGGCTTCGGCATTTTTGACGGCCTTGGTGATTTCGCCGACGGGACGTTCGGCGCGTTCGCCAAGTTCCCAGTCCATGGCGAAATCCTCGTCGGGACGCACCGAGCCGTCCTTCGGCGGCAGATCGCGGATATGGCCATAGGACGCCAGCACCAGATAGTCGCTACCGAGATATTTATTGATGGTCTTCGCCTTGGCGGGCGATTCGACGACGACGATTTTTTGCGACACTTTGTTCTCAACCTGTCAACGCCACGCGATTCCCTGCTTGCCGTTCAAGCCGTCCAGCCAGCTCCAATTCCAGCAGAACCGTCAGGACGAGGGACGGGGATACGTGGCATTGCCGGATGAGTTCGTCAATAGAAACCGGCGAAGGGCTTAGATTCTCTATGATTTTTACCCGTGCCAAATCCAGTTGCGCCTCGTCGTCATCGACCGGAAAGGCTCCGAATGGCGATTCTTTCGGTTCGGCCAGCCGTTGCGGCAACGCGTGGATATGGGTCAAAACGTCCCGCACGCTTTCGGTCAGCACCCCGCCTTGCCGGATCAGATCGTTGGTTCCCGTGCAACGCGGATCGAGCGGCGAGCCGGGAACAGCGAAGACCTCACGCCCCTGTTCGAGCGCCATGCGGGCGGTGATGAGCGAGCCGGATTTCTCGGCGGCCTCAACGACGATAATGCCCAAACTGAGGCCGGAAATGATCCGGTTGCGGCGCGGGAACAGCTTGGCGATGGGTTCCAGCCCCAGCGGTTGGTCGGAAACAACACAGCCAAGCTCGCCGATTTGTTCGTAAAGTTTGCGATTTTCTTCGGGGTAAACTACATCAACGCCACCCGCCACAATGGCGGCGGTTCCCGTCGTCACGCTTCCCTGATGCGCGGCGGTATCGACGCCGCGCGCGAGGCCGGAAACAATCGTGATGCCCTCCCGCCCAAGATCGCGCGCCAAATTTTCCGCCATCTTGCGCCCGTTCAGCGAAGCGTTCCGCGCACCGACAATGCCGATGCAGCGCTTCTGCAGAACGCTGATTTGCCCAAGCACGGTGATAAGCGGTGGCGCATCCTCAATCGCGGCGAGCGCTTCGGGATAATCCGGTTCGCCCATCGCCAAAATCCGACCGCCTAGCTTGGTGGTGCGGAATATTTCGTCGGCGACAGAATCGGGGTTCGGCAGTTTGAACGAGCGCTTGCCCCCATGCGCCGCCATATCCGGCAGGACTTCGAGCGCTTTGGCCGCTGTGCCAAAGCGGCGCATTAACTGACGGAATGTAATAGGTCCGACATTTTCCGTGCGCGACAGCCTCAGCCAATCGCGACGTTCGTTATTACTCAGCGGACGGGGAGTCATCGGATTTCTTGCCCTTCGCGCCGATTTTGGATTCCGTGCCGTTGCAAAGGCGCTGGATATTGGCGCGATGCGTCCAGAAAATCAGCGTCGCCATTCCGGCCAAAAGCCAGACCAGATCGCCATCGACAGGTCGTAGCAGCAACGCATAAATGGGTGCCAACGCCAGAGAAACCAAGGCCGCAAGCGACGAATAGCGGGTGATCACAGCGGTCAGAACCCACGTCCCTATGCCCGCCAGTCCCACAGGCCACGCCAAAGCCGTAACGACTCCGGCGACGGTCGCGACACCTTTTCCGCCCCTGAATTTCAGCCAGACCGGAAACAGATGCCCGAACAGCACGGCCAGCCCGGAGAGAAGCGCCAGATCATTCGTGTTGGTCAAGGTTTGGGTGAGCAGAACGGCTACCGCGCCTTTGCTGCCGTCGAGAAAGAGGGTGAGAAAGGCAAGTCCTTTTTTTCCCGTACGCAGCACATTCGTCGCCCCTATATTGCCCGATCCGATATGGCGAATATCACCGAGCCCCGCCAGTTTCGTCAGCACCAATCCGAACGGGACACTACCGAGAAGGTAGGAAAGGATCATGACCGGCAGGGTTTGGGAAACAGGTTCAAACAACGCTGATGTCCTATCTGCTTAACAACAAATCCAGTATCGCCATACGGACGGCAACCCCGGCTTCGACTTGTTCGCGGATGACGCTGTGGCGCGGATCGTCGGCAAGCGCCGACACAATCTCCACCCCGTGGTTGACGGGACCGGGGTGCAGGATGACCGCGTCCGGCTTGGCGACGGCGAGTTTCTTGGCATCAAGGCCATAACGCTGGTGATAATCCTTCAGCGACACGGCGAATTCGCCTTCGGCCATGCGTTCATGCTGGATGCGCAGCATCATCACGGCATCGACGCCCTGCAAACCTTCTTTCATATCCTCGAAATTGGTCACGCCGAGATTGTCGTAATTCTTTGTTGCGAAATAGGGCGGAGCTATCGTGCGCACCGTCGCACCGAATTTGGTCAGGAGACAAATGTTCGACCGCGCGACGCGGCTGTGGCTGATGTCGCCGCAAATCGCCACGGTCAACCCCTTCAGGGATTTCTTGTGTTTGCGTAGAACAAAGGCGTCCAGCAACGCCTGCGTCGGATGCTCGTTCGTGCCGTCGCCGGCGTTGACGATGCTGGCCTTCGCCTGCGTCGCAACGAGGTGCGGCGTGCCATTCTCCGGATGCCGGATCACCAGCGCGTCAATATGCATCGCGTCGAGATTAAGCGCTGTGTCGAGCAACGTTTCACCCTTGCGGGTCGAGCTGTGTTCAACCGGAATGCTAACCACGTCCGCGCCAAGCCGCTTGGCCGCGATCTCGAACGAGGTGCGAGTCCGGGTCGAAGGCTCGAAAAACAGGTTGATGACGGTTTTGCCTTCCAGTTTCGTGCTTTTCCGGTTCGGCGAGCGGTTTTGCTCGATATAACGCTCGGTCAAATCGAGAATCGCATTGATCTCGGCGAGCGAAAGGCGCTCGATGTCGAGCAGATGGCGGTGCGGAAACGTCATTGTCATTGGCGCCGTAAGAGGGACATGATAGTAAATTCCGGATAACTTTTCACAATCGACAGGCAGGCGCAAGCCCGAATCCGGAACTTTATGTCAACCAAACTTTTTAACCACAGCGTCGCCGCCGAAGATGACGGCATTCGCCTTGACCGCTGGTTCCGACGGCATTTTCCGGCTTTGACACACGGAGCGTTGCAAAAACTGTTACGCACGGGGCAGGTGCGGATCGACGGCAAACGCGCCGAGTCCTCAAGCCGGTTAGCTGCAGGGCAGGAAATCCGCGTGCCGCCGCAAGCCACCGAAATCGCTCCCGTCAAGCGGGCGAAATCTCCGGACGACGTGGCGGCTGGCAAGGTCGCGAAGCCGGAAGGCTATCAACTGAAGAAACTGGTTCTGTACGAAGACGACGATGTGATCGTCCTCAACAAGCCCGCCGGTCTGGCGGTGCAGGGCGGCACGGGGCTGAAGGAAAACATCGACGACATGTTGACCGTTTTCGAACATCGCAAGCACGGCAAACCGAAACTGGTGCATCGGCTCGACCGCGACACCAGCGGCGTTTTGCTGATCGCGCGATCAGCTTCGGTGGCGGCAAAATTGTCCGAATCGTTCCGCAATCGCGCGACGCAAAAAATCTATTGGGCAGTGACCTGCGGCGTACCGATGCCGGAGCGCGGACGGATCGACGCGCCGTTGATTAAGAAGGGCGAGATCATGGCCATCGCCGAAAGCAAGAAAGACCGCGAAGAATCCAAAACCGCCGTGACGTTGTATCAGGTGATGGAAAGCGCGAAAGGTCAGTCGGCCTTTGTGGCGCTGTGGCCGATCACAGGGCGCACGCATCAATTGCGCATCCATATGGCGGCCTGTTGCGGAACGCCCTTGCTGAACGATCAACCTTATGGCGGCGCGCTGCCTGAAGGCCTTCCAGGGGACGAGTTGGGCAAAGGGTTGCATCTTCACGCTCGTCGTCTGATGATCCCCCACCCCAAGCGAGGAGTGATCGACGTCGTCGCGCCGCTGGGGGTCGAAATGCGTAAGACGTGGCGCTGGTTCGGATTCGACCAAAACGCCGAAGCCGATTTCTCCGAAGCCTGAGGGAACCGCAGGCATGAAAAAACTCCTGATTGTCTCCGGCGTTCTGTTGATCGTCGTAACGGGAGTCCTTGGCGCTGGTCTTGCGACGTTTGATGCGAACCATTCCCGCGATACGATTGCACAAATCCTTAGCGAAACCATCGGACAGACCGTCTCGTTCAGTGGACCGATCAGGCCGGGACTTTCTGCAAACGGCCTTACGCTGGAACTTGCCGGAGCATCCGTTCTCAATCCCTCATGGGCTAGCCGTCCCGATCTTGCGCGGATCGGCAAGTTCAGGCTGGGAATTGCGTTCCTGCCGCTCCTGCATGGCCAAATGGTTATTCAAGAATTGACCCTAAGCGACGTGGATATTTTACTCGAAACGAACGCTGATCATCTGGCTAATTGGGCATCTTTACCCCAGATGACCGATAGCGGAACAAGCCCTGCGCGCACCGAATCTGTTACAAAGACACAAGCTGCTGCCAAAAAAGTTACCGTTCATATCGAATCGCTTATCATGAACAACGGCTGTATCAGCATGCGCGATCAGGATGGGAAAATAACGACGGTCAAGGCGGATCGTCTTATATTTAAACAGCACAATGAACTGGCGACCCTCGATTTTTCCGGCGCATACAACGCTCTGTCAATCACGCTGAAGCTGACTACGAATGGCAATGATCCATCGCCCAACAAGGTACGTCCTTTTGACATTGATCTTGCTTTTGCCAACCTCCATTTAAAAACTGACGGCAAGGTTAGCCTGACGGAAAAACAGGCGCTGCTGGATCATTATACATTTTCGGCGGGCTTCTCATCCGTCACTGGCGCATTGGCTATTGACTGGGCGGGCTCTCATCCGGCGTTGACCGGCAATCTCAACAGCGACCATTTGGCGTTGGCTGATTTAAGACTGGAATCTTCGCCCGAATCAGGCGACAGAAATTCAACGACCACGGAAAACGAGACCGTCGTTCCGGTTGCGTCGCCTGTCCGGCTGTTGAACGATACGCCGTTGGGTCTTGAGAAATTAAAATCCGTCGATATGAAAATGGATGTTGCCGTCGGCATTCTGGACCTCGGCAATGTAGCGCTTGACCACGTTGAGGCGAAACTAGCCGTCAAGGACGGCGACCTGCTCTTATTGCCTTTTACAGCCTATCTCGGCGCGGGCAAATTGACCGGACAGACACACGTCAATGGCGTTGCCTCGCCCCCTGCTTTGGGGCTTGCTCTCAATGGCACAGATGTCAATTTGTCCGATATTTTGCATGTCGGAAAGATGGAATCTTTCTTGTCCGGCAAGGTCGATCTGCAAACCAATCTGGCAAGCTCCGGCGAAAGCCCTCACGCGATTGCCAGCAATCTTAACGGAACGCTCAGCATTGTAGGCGCAGGCGGAGACATCGTTACACGAACGTCGGATCGCGTTTCGTCGGGCATTGATGCGTTGTTAGGCGGAGACCCCAAGGGGGAGCAAAATCTGAATTGTCTTGTTGCCCAGTTTACGATTGCCAACGGTCTTATTAAGGATAACGGCATTTTACTCGACACCGTGGCCGCGACCGTTGCCGGAGGCGGCAGCGTGGATTTGCGCGGTGAAACGATGGATTTGTTGTTTCGCGCCAAACCCAAATCCATCGATACGGCAGGGCTATTGCCGCCCCTGCATGTAGGCGGAACTTTTTTGAATCCCGAAACGAGCGTTAGCACCGTAGCCGTGGTTGAGACTATTGCGGGGTTGGTTCTGGGTGAAGGCCGCGAAGCGAATGACCCCATACCCGATGTTGTCGTTCAGCAAGGGCAGAATGCGTGCGTAGCCGCACTAAATCATCCGGCTGCGGAAGCAACGGCGAGTGCGCAACAACCTCGGAAACAAGGCTTGGTGCAAAAATTAGGGGGTCAGGCCAGTCAGATTCTTAAAGGGCTGTTTGGTCAATGAGCAAAGCTGAATCCATCCCGAAGGCAAAACCTGCTTACAGCGTTAAGCCCGCGAATAAAGGCTATCTGTTGACCCGCGACGGGGCAGTCTTTGTAACGCCTGCCGGACATAACTTTATCGTGCCGACACAGGCGCTCGCCGACACCATTGCCGAAGAATGGCAAGGACAGGACGCGAAGATAAACCCAACGCAAATGCCGATGACCCAATTCGCCGTGACAGCGCTGGATATAGCTTCACTCGAACGCGATGCGATGATAAGCCGGGTTGTCGCCTACGCGGAAAGCGAATTGTTGTGTCACCGCTCCGGACAGCCGCCTGAATTATTCGAACGGCAACAGAATCTCTGGCAGCCTTTGCTGAATTGGATAGCGGCGCGTTTTGGCGCGCGGTTACGCGTCGGTACCGAGCTTATGCCGATTGCGCAGGAGACAACTGCCCTCGTCTTGCTACGCAATACCGTGGCAGCCTGTGACGATTTTCATCTGACGGGATTGCAACAGGCTGTCACTATCAGTGGTTCGCTGGTGCTGGGATTAGCGTTGGCCGAACAGCATCTTGACCCAAACGCAGTTTTCTTTGCCGCCGAGTTGGAGCAGCTTTTTCAAATGGAAAAATGGGGCGATGATCCGGCGACGACAAACCGGCACGAAACCATAAAGCAGGAACTGAACTGTTGCGGACGATGGTTCAAGCTTATCAAAGCCGACGGCTGAAGCCTGACTTCAGGTCTTTCCTTTAATCATCATCCTCAAACTTCGGCATCCCGGATGTCGACTCGTGTCCCAGTTGCTTGTCACGATACTGGCGATAGACGCTGCGCATCTGGGCGTAAAAATCGAGCGAGCCAGCGCGAAGCGCATCCATCGCGTCGATGTTCTGCTCGCGGCGCACAATCCCGTCAGCCGCGAACGACGCGATCTGTTCGCGATTCGCCGTGCCGGGGCCACCTTCCGCATTGGCGACATAACCCCAAGGAGTCATGACCGCGTCAACCCCTAAACCAAGCGCGTCACGAAAATCGGACGGCCCGAACAACGGCAGAACGAGATAGGGTCCGCCATTGATACCCCACGAAGCCAGAGTCTGGCCGAAGTCTCCCACCTGCTGATATTCGCCCCACATGCCCGCAACGTCCCACATACCGGCGACACCGAGCGTCGAGTTGATGCCAAAACGTTCGGCGGTGGTTCCAGCGCGACTAAATTCACCCTGCAACAGATTGTTGGCAAAAATGACCGGCTCTTTCATGTTGGAGACGACACCGGCGATCCGGTCACGGATGCCCGGCGGAATCGTTACACGATACAGTTCGGCAAGCGGACGAAGCAGCAAACGATCAAGAAAATCGTTCACGTCAAACACTGCTCGGTTCATGGGTTCCAACGGATCGTTGGTCGTTTCATATTCCGCGCGCTCCGCCGGATCTTTCGGCACATCGGCACAAGCCGACAACATCAGCGACGAGGACAGCAACAAGGCTGCAAACGCAACGGAACGACGAGATAGCATGGAAAACCTCAGGGGGATGTTGTCAGAATCGCGAATCTCACGGCGTAAAGATTATTGTCTATCGGTTTTAGGCGTACCTAGCAAGCTTGGCAAAAACACAAAAGTTGACAAGAGACAATATAGCAGAGCGAGGGTTAATAATTTACCCATGCCCGACGTGCCCGGATGTGAAGAAAGTGTCAACGAACCGAAGGCCACCAGCACGGTCGAAGCGCTGAAAAGCACCGCGCGCGCCATGCTGGATTGAAGGGGGTTGGCCGTTCCGGCGCGCCAATAAGATACGAAATATATGGCGTAAGAAACGCCGAGGCTCAACAGAAGAGGCAGAGCGATAATGTTGGCGAAGTTCAACGGCAGGTCGATCACTACAATTGTCGCTAATGTTAAGATTCCGGCAAGAATTAGGGGAGCCAGAAGCCGAAGCACATCCGCTATGCGACGTAATATAATCAAGGCCAAAAGGGCGATGGCGATGACGGCATAAATTCCCGCATGAATAAAGGCCGATGTCACCGTGCGTCCAGATTCCTGAATGGAGATCGGCGCCCCGGTCGCATCAGGCGCAAGATGGCGCACAGCGTCAGTGAAAGCGATCAAGGCGCGGTGATCGCGCGGATTGCCCTTGGGATAAACTTCGATCAAGGCGCGCCCATCCGTCGTGATCCAGTCGCGGCGCAAATCGTCCGTGATGGTGTCGACCGTTACGGCGGCGACCGCTGACGCTTGCCCATGTGGCGGCGCAACTCACCGCGTCGGCACGTCCGCCGGACAAGGTCGTGCACAAATGGAAGGTCTTTCGCGCGATCTGCATCGCACGGCCCATGCTCGGCGTGTCCGAACGCGCGCTGTCGGTCCTCAATGCGCTCCTGACATTCCATCCGGAGACGACGCTGACCGGTGAGGCGCTCACCGTCTTTCCCTCGAACGAGCAACTGTCGCTTCGCGCGCACGGAATGCCGGCATCGACATTGCGGAGGCA
>CAIQVS010000159.1 GCA_903875345.1 uncultured Pseudomonadota bacterium
ACATAACGGATAGCATCCACAATCCGCCTCAACGAATGCAGCCGACACCGCCCTTTCTGTTTCGGCGCTAACAAGGGCTCCAGTATTGCCCATTCCTTATCCGGTATATCCGTTTCGTATCCCATGCCGTTCCCTCTCTTACGAAAGAATCGGCAGTTGAATCCTCATATCCTAAAACTTTGTGAACAAGCTCTAAGGGGGCTACGTTTAGCGAATGATCTATCGACGCAAGAGCCGGATGACGGCCATGAAACAGGAGAAGTTACTGGAGCATTTTGTCGCGGGGACAACCGCGCGTGCCGCAGCGTCGCTCGTCGGCGTGCAAGCGAACACGGCGAAACTGTTTTATCAACGGCTGCGACAGCTCATTGCCAGCAAGCAAGAAAGCTACGAACTGTCGGGTGAAGTCGAGGTTGACGAAAGTTATTTTGGCGGCGTTCGCAAAGGCAAACGCGGACGAGGCGCCGCCGAAAAAGTGCCCGTCTTTGGCTTGTTAAAGCGTGGTGGCAAAGTTTACACGGCCATCATTCCAAATGCCAAAGCGACGACGTTGATCCCGATCATTCGTGAAAAAGTGAGACCCGACAGCATTGTCTACACCGACAGTTTTCAGGTTTATGATGTGCTGGATGTTTCCGAGTTCCATCATCGCCGCGTTAACCACAGCAAGGAATACGTCAACGAACAAGGTCATCACATCAATGGCATTGAGAACTTTTGGAGCCAAGCCAAGCGGCATTTGCGCCGCTTCAATGGCATCCCCAAAGACAGCTTTTACGGGTTCTTGAAAGAATGTGAGTGGCGCTTCAACGGCGGCAGCCACAAAGCCCTGTTGCATCAGCTCAAATCTTGGTATCATTCTGAAATCAACCAGCCTTAGCTACTCCAGCCCCATTCGTTAACTCAGAAAAAACCCGTTATTGGGGTTACCCCTACATCCACCCCAGAGAATTTCCCCAGTTATTGCAGGATACATATGCATAAGCCTACGCTATAATCCCCTTGCATGATCCGTCTGACTGAAATCAAACTGCCGCTCGATCATCCGCCTGAGGCCATTGCCGCAGCAGCGGCGGCGCGGTTGCGCATTGCGCCGAGCGATTTGCTGTCCTGTTCGGTGTTTCGCCGCGCGCATGATGCGCGCAAGAAATCAGCGATTACCCTCATTTACTCACTCGATGTCGAGGTGAAAAACGAAGCTGCAGTTCTGGAGCGCCTTGCGAGAGATGGCGCAAAAGGCGGCGGACTGGTTCTGCCGGCACCTGATATCGACTATCGTATTGTTGCGCGAGCGCCAGAGAATTATTCCCGGCGTCCGCTGGTGGTTGGCGCAGGGCCGTGCGGGTTGTTTGCCGCGCTGATATTGTCCCAGTTGGGATTTCGCCCAATTATTCTCGATCGAGGCAAGGTGGTGCGCGAGCGCACCAAGGATACTTGGCGGCTGTGGCGTCATTCGACGCTTGATCCCGAATCCAACGTGCAATTTGGCGAAGGCGGGGCGGGCACTTTCTCAGATGGCAAGCTCTATAGCCAGATCAAGGATCCGCGCCATCTTGGCCGCAAGGTTTTGACCGAATTCGTGAAAGCCGAAGCGCCGCCTGAAATTCTGACCGAAGCGCATCCTCATATCGGCACATTTCGTCTGGTTAAGATGGTTGAGAATATCCGCGCGACGATTGAATTGCTCGGCGGCGAATACCGCTTCCAGAGCCGTGTAGCGGATATCGATATTGAAACTGGCAAGGAAGGGGCGCGGCGCGTACGCGGCGTCGTGCTGGCGAATGGCGAACGCATCGAAGCCGATCATGTCGTGCTTGCCATCGGCCACAGCGCGCGTGACACGTTCCAGATGTTGCATGATCGCGGGGTTTACATCGAAGCCAAGCCGTTCTCGGTCGGTTTTCGCATTGAGCATCCGCAATCGCTGATAGATGCCGCGCGTTTCGGCGCGGCGGCGGGGAATCCCATTCTTGGCGCGGCGGATTACAAGCTCGTACACCATGCCTCGAATGGGCGCGACGTATACAGTTTCTGCATGTGTCCGGGCGGCACGGTGGTCGCTGCGACCTCCGAAGTGGGACGCGTCGTCACCAATGGCATGAGCCAGTATTCGCGCGCCGAGCACAATGCTAACGCAGGCATTGTCGTCGGCGTCACGCCCGATGATTATCCCGATAGCCCTCTGGCCGGCATCGCATTTCAGCGTCGATGGGAGTCGGCGGCCTTTGTCGCCGGGGGCGGAACCTATGCAGCGCCTGCACAACGGCTCGGCGATTTTATCGCGGGCATTCCTTCAACATCGCTTGGCAGCGTGCTTCCGTCTTATAAACCCGGCGTCACTCCAACCGATCTTTCGCCGTGTTTACCCGATTTCGCCATTACCGCGATCCGCGAAGCGTTACCGGCCTTCGGGCGACAGATTCGAGGTTTTGACATGGACGATGCGGTGCTGACGGGCGTCGAGACGCGCACCTCGTCGCCCATTCGCATCAAGCGCGACGAGACGTTTCAGAGTTTAAACACGAAGGGATTGTTTCCCGCCGGCGAAGGTGCAGGATATGCGGGCGGCATTCTGTCGGCAGGCGTCGACGGCATCAAGATTGCCGAGGCCGTGGCGCTGAGTATGTTGGCGGACTTGTGAAACATTTCGATGTGATCATTATCGGTGCTGGTGCGGCGGGACTGATGTGCGCGGCGCGCGCCGGACAACGCGGACGGCGCGTTCTGCTGCTCGAACATACCGACAGGGTTGGCGCAAAGATTTTAATTTCAGGAGGCGGGCGGTGCAATTTCACTAATCGTGCGGTCGCGCCGGATCGTTTTCTTTCTCAAAATCCGCATTTCTGTAAATCCGCGCTGAAAACCTATACGC
>CAIQVS010000160.1 GCA_903875345.1 uncultured Pseudomonadota bacterium
AGTTCGGCCACGGTCCCTTCCTCCCGGATCGTCGCCATAGCCACTTTCGCCTTAAACTCTGCGCTGTGGTTCTTTCGGATGTTTGTCATCTCTATCCCCTTGGCTTTCCGCCATTTTAGGGGCGCGACTCTCTCTTAGCTACCTGTCCAGTTTTCGGGGGCCAGCTCAGACCATAATAAATAGCAAACTTAATGAAGCTTCCTCAACGGAACGCAATTCTGAGGCTTCCATTATTGTTTCAGCAATTACGAAAGCAATTTATAGCAGACTAGAATTCGGCAGCATAATTGGCATCCATGTTGATTATGTGACAAGAGCTTCTGGTGCAAATCATTTCCACACCAATGACGGCATAGATTTCCGTAAAGACCCTTCTGGGAACTTTGTTCACCACATCACGTGATGCGTTGAAGTAAATTCATTCTGATAATCTTGGGGAAGGCTTTCGAGTGATGAAAAAGCTGCTCCTCATAATGATACTGCTTTTGCCAACTGTAGTTCATGCTGAAACCAAAAGCGTGTCGTGCGACGCAAGTGCTCGACCGAAGTATCTGCCGGTGGGTTCAGCTCCAGTCATTCAAACATGGGGGCAAGGAATTACGGGCAATACATCGACAGCTCCAGATTGTGTCGGATTAAATCTACATAATTTTACCTTGCTCGTGGCACTCACGGGTAGTTTCAGCAGCAAAGACAGTGGCGATACTCTTCTTATCCGCTTTGGTTCTATTTCATCATTAAAAGGCATTCACTATTGGTCAGTTACTGATAATCGTTGGGATACACTTATAACAGACGCGGCAGCCATTAATGGGGCGGATACGGATAACAGGCGCAATGATTTTTCGCTTGAAGACATGAAGAGTGGAAAGGATTTGTATTTTTTTGAAAACGACAATCGCGCATCAAATAAGGTTATTTATCGTATGCACGTTCTGAAGACAGCGAGGGACAGTTTGGAAATTAACACTGCTAATATCTCGAAAATACGATTGTTTTTGTTGCCGATATTTGATTCAGGCGATCTTCAATCCATATTTATTCTTGAACGCATAACGCCTGATACATGGGGTTACTATAGTTTGTCCGCTATTCGAGAAAAGGGCGTCGCCTCCGTGGGGGATCATCAAAAATCTTACATCAACCGTGCTACCGCCATGTATCGCCATTTTATTGGGGTTCCAACCGATCAAGAGCCTCCAACAGCCCCTTAACACACTTCAATGGATAAACCCGTGACAACCCTCAAACCAAACACTTCCTCAAAAAAACAAATCTTACCACCATCTGCGTCGAGGTGGCATTGGGCTTTATTGGTCGCTGGGCTATTGGTGATTGCGGTGCATTTTGCACTTCGTTGGCTTGCGCTGCCGCAGATCTACACTGTAGCTACTGCGGACATTCCATTGCTTATTGTTATTGTAATGGGTGGCGTTCCAATTGTTCTGCAAATTTTGCTGCGGCTGATCCGTGGTGATTTTGGTGCGGATTTACTAGCCGCCTTAGCGCTGGTCACTGGCGCATGGCTTGGCGAATATCTTGCTGCGGTGCTTATTATCCTGATGCTGGCTGGCGGAAAGGCTTTGGAAGCCTATGCCATGCGCAAGGCTTCATCGGTGCTACTGGCTTTGTCCGAGCGTATGCCGTCCTCCGCTCATCGAAGACAAGGTGACAAAAGCGAAGAAATTGCGCTTTCTGATATTGCTATCGGTGACGAGATCGTGGTGTTCCCGCATGAAACTGCACCCGTCGATGGCACTGTCATTGATGGTCAGGGATCAATGGATGAGTCCTATCTGACTGGCGAACCATACAGTGTGGCCAAAGCGCCTGGTGCATCGGTTTTATCAGGTGCAATTAATGGCGAGGCGGTGCTGGTCATTCGCGCAGAAAAATTGGCACATGACTCGCGTTACGCCCAAATCATGGAGGTCATGCAGGAAGCAGAACAGAAACGCCCGACCATGCGGCGTATAGGTGATCAAATCGGTGCCGTGTTTGCGCCAATCGCCTTAATTTGCGCGATTGCAGCATGGTATTTTACTGGCGACTCCACCCGCTTTTTAGCGGTTCTGGTTGTAGCCACCCCGTGTCCGCTGCTAATTGCTATTCCAATCACCCTCATCAGCGCCATATCCATGGCAGCGCGACAAGGCATTATCATTAAAGACCCGACCGTGTTGGAACGTTTGCCAACCTGCCGCACAGCGATTTTCGATAAGACGGGGACTCTGACCTACGGCAAGCCAGAACTGACGGACATTCTTTGTGCGCAAGGCTTTGAACGAACTGCCATTCTTACAAGCGCTGCAAGCCTAGAGCGTTATTCCAAACATCCCTTGGCGCAAGCAATCATGCAGGCAGCGCAGAAAGAGAAACTGCTTCTAACCGAAGCAGCGCGTGTTTCCGAGAAGCCAGGTCAAGGTTTAACGGGGGTGGTTGCAGAGCATGAAATTCGCGTCACGCACCGTAAAAAGCTTCTGCAAACAACTCCTGACATTATTTCCATACTGCCTCCTACGGCACCGGGGCTGGAATGTATTATCATGCAGGATGGTCAATATGCGGCCACGTTCCATTTTCGGGATGCGCCTCGTTCGGATGGAAAGCTTTTTATCGGGCATCTCGCGCCCTCCCATCACTTCAGTAAAGTCATGCTGGTATCGGGTGACCGCGATTCAGAAGTAACCTATCTTGCAAACTTGCTCGGCATCAAGGAAACGCTAGCGTCACAAAGTCCTGAGCAAAAAGTTGCGATTGTCCGCGCCGAGACAGCCAAAGCCCCGACGCTGTTTATGGGGGATGGCATCAACGATGCACCTGCGCTTGCCTCGGCGACAGTTGGCATAGCCTTCGGCCAGCATAGTTCCGTGACGGCAGAAGCTGCAGGAGCCGTGATTATGGAAAACTCGCTGGCAAAAGTAGATGAACTGATTCACATCAGTACTGCCATGCGACGCATCGTTCTGGAAAGCGCAATCGGCGGCATGGCTTTTAGTCTAATCGCCATGGGTTTTGCCGCCGGTGGTTTTATTACGCCCGTTATGGGGGCATTATTACAGGAGGTTGTTGACGTGCTTGCTATCGCAAACGCTCTGCGCATGAGTTTGGGAAATTCGGTCAAGATTGATCTCAATGATCGGAAAGCAGGTTAGCAACGTGAAAAGCATCCTTGTTATCAACGGCAATCCTTCCCGCGAAAGGGCGACACTTACGTCGGCACTTGTCGATGCTTACGCTAATGGAGCCACAAAGGCTGGTTATAAAATAGACCGGATCGCTTTAGCGGAACTCGTCTTCGATCCGATCCTTCACGAGGGCTATAACGCAGACCAAGCGCTAGAGCCCGATTTGCAGGCATTGCGTGACGCTATGATAAAGGCGGATCATTGGGCTCTGGCGTTTCCCCTGTGGCATGGCCTGCCGCCCGCATTGGTGAAGGGATTTATTGAGCGCACAATTACACGCGGATTTGCTTTCGAATATAAAAACAACCGCCCAGTAGCTCTGCCGGTTCTTAAAGGTAAAACGGTACGCATAATAATTACCTGCGGCATGCCTACCTTTATGTATCGCTGGCTCTCCGGCGCGCCCACCAGCAAAGCGCTACGTACTTTATTTGGCCTCTGCGGCATGTCTGTGCGCGGCATAAGTGTGTTTGGCTCGGTCGCCGAACATTCCCCTAAAGCAATGAAACGTTACAGCCGATATATCGACGCGGCGCACACACTTGGAGAGAATGGAGATTAACTGAGCAATATTCGCAGAGACAAAACTATCATAATTGCCACAAGCGCCATCACACACTCTCTACAAACATGAAAGCAAACAGGCCATGAACACAATAAATCGCATACGCACCTATCACGCTACGCTCGCTGTGCTGGCGATCTTTGCGTATCTTACGGGTGAGCTTGGTATTATTCACGCATGGCTTGGATATGGCGTAGCAGCAATCATTCTTCTTCGTTTGCTGTGGGCGTTGAGCGGAGACCGTCAGGTCGGCTTGATGCGATTTTATCCGTCTTTTCAGGGATTAAAGATGGACAACATGCTTACGCATCCAGTTATAAGTAAGTCCTTGATAGCATGTATTGCTTTAAGCCTTATACTTGCAACCTCAACCGGTCTCATCATGGATAAGGGTAAAGCAATCGGTCTTGCAAATGTCGATGTTGTGACCTCAGCGTATGCTGACGACGAACGTGGTGAACGTGAAACTGATACAGAAGAAGGATTGCTTGCTGAAACTCATTCGTTGTTTGCAAACCTGATGCTGATCTTTGTGGGGTTACATGTGACTTATCTGCTCTTGTTTAAGTTACCCTTGGCCAAATTTATGCTGTTTGTTCCTAAGCCAACAAATAGTACGCAAAACAATGATATCGAAAAGTGAGCGCTCCAGAAATCGACGCTGCTCCCAATTTATTGCCAGATAAAAAATAGATTCAATAAAGGTGCTCTGCGCGGTGTTGGCTTTCATGGAAGCTACTGCATATATAAACCGCCATTGACAGCCAAGGTTTCGCCGGTGATGAAATCGGCGTCCTCGGCGGCAAGAAACAGAACTGCGCGGGCGATATCTTCGGGCTTGCCAAGCCGCTTGACTGGAACGCGCTCGATGAGAGCTTTCAGCACCTGTTCCGGCATGGTGTCGAGCATCGTGGTTTTTGTAAAGCCCGGTGCCACGGCATTAACGGTAATTCCCTTCGCCGCCGTTTCGAGTGCCAGCGCTTTAGTGAAACCAAGAATGCCGGCCTTGGCAGCGGCATAGTTGGTCTGCCCAAACTGTCCGGCCATGCCGCTAATCGAACTGATGTTGATGATCCTGCCGAATCCTTTTTCCCGCATGGCTCCAATAACAGCCCGCGACATGTAAAAACACGCACCGAGGTCGGTATTGATCACAGCATTCCAGTCTTCGACCGGCATTTTTTGTAAGGTATGATCCCGCGTGATCCCGGCGTTATTAACCAGCACGTCCACAGTTCCCATTTCAGCCACAATCTTTTTAACGCCTTCGATGCAAGCATCAGCATCCGTGATGTCCCACTTATAAATGGCAATCCCTGTTTCTTTATGAAACGCTTGGGCGCTATCCTCGTTGAAGGCATAGTTGACGGCGACCTCATAGCCGTTGGCCTTGAAAGCTTTTGCCGTAACGGCTCCGATGCCTGTTGTGCCGCCGGTTATAAGCACGATACGTTTCATGGGGTGGTTCCTTTAAGTTTAGAAGTTGTGGTGTCGCAGCGAATGGATTATTTCTGGAGCACATAAGTGCCTGGTGCGCCGCACAGGCCTTGCCTGACCGGCTGCGAAGATATTTTTTCCTTGTCTGATCTTTCCGCTAGCCAATCATGCCAGTCGAGCCACCATGATCCTTGCTTAGGCTGCGCAATTTGTATCCAGCGATCAGGAGA
>CAIQVS010000161.1 GCA_903875345.1 uncultured Pseudomonadota bacterium
TGGCTTTCCGCCATTTTAGGGGCGCGACTCTCTCTTAGCTACCTGTCCAGTTTTCGGGGGCCAGCTCACGGAAGATGCCGCCAGTCTTCTGACTTAAAGCGGGGATCTGCATCATTTTCGGAGTGATCTTTATCAAGGATAGTAGTGAGGTAATCCTGCACATGCGTAACGGGATAAAGCACCAGCTCAATCATACGTCCCGGCGATTGCGCCAGTTGGGCAAGCCATGAACAATAGACCGTCATCATGGCGGCGGGGCTAATCCCTGATGTTATGTGACCTAACTGCGCCTGATAGCTTTTATCAATGAGATCAAAACAGTTATCGGGTGTGATTTGCTTCACTTGCGTGGTTGGGGGTGCAAGTAAAGCTACCTGCGGTGACTGTTTCTCTTCGGTCAGCTTGATAGGTCGTGCGAGATTATCTGTTTTCATGGCGCGTTAGCTCCTGTCATCCAATAATGTTGTAGCCATTATCCACATAGATGACCTGTCCGATGATGTGCTTGGATTTATCGGACATCATAAATGTCGCCACTTCCCCGATTTGTTCAATCGTCACCAATTGCTGTAGCGGCGCTTCATCGGCAGCTTTTTCCAGCAGTTTATCAAAATCCGTTAGTCCTGAGGCCGCGCGCGTTTTGACCGGCCCCGGCGATAGCGCATTGACGCGAATGTTTTTTGGGGCCAATTCAGCGGCCAGATAGCGAACGGAAGATTCGAGTGCCGCCTTGACTGGCCCCATAAGGCCGTAATCTGGGATAACTTTCTCTGAGCCATAATAGCTCAAGGTCACAATCGAACCGCCCTGTGTCATCAAGAGTTCTGCCTCCTTAGCGAGGCGAACAAGAGAGTGACATGAAATATTCATTGCCATCGCGAATCCATCACCGGATGTATCCGTGAAACGGCCTTGAAGATCGGCCTTGGGTGCAAATGCGACGGCATGCAACAAAAAATCAAGCTGTCCCCAACGTTGCTTGATTGCCTCAAACAGCGTTTTGGATTGCTCAACATTTGTGACATCAAGGGGCATCAAGATCGGCGCCTTGATCTCGGCAGCCAACGGCTCAACATAAGCCTTAGCTTTGTCGTTCAGATAGGTGAGTGCCACGTCAGCTCCTGCTGCATGCAAAGCTTTAGCGCAACCCCATGCGATTGAATGTTCATTGGCGACGCCGACGATGAGGCCTTTTTTGTCTTTCATCATGAGGCTTTCCTTTGTTTCAGGGTATCTTGCATCAGTGCAAATGCGTGACCTGCCATGATGACTTCCTCGTTTGCTGGGATGACCAACGTTTCAAAAGGTTTCAGGAATGCGAGATGATGCATGGTACTTTGACGTATGCCTTCGGCGTGTTCTCCGATTCCGCCGGTAAAAACAAGCGCGTCCATGCCGCCTATAGCCACGGCCATCATGCCGATGAACTGCGCGATCCTGAGACTGAAGTAATCGAGGGCAAACTTTGCTTTTGGGTCTGCGCTATCTTGCAAACGCTTAACGTTATTGGTGAGGCCCGACAGGCCTTTCAGTCCGCAATCATTATAAAAGATGTGTTCGGCATCGTCGGGAGATATTTTTAAATCGCGGATCATGAAAATGACTGCGCCGGGATCAAGGCTGCCGCAGCGGGTTCCCATTGGCAGACCATCGAGCGCCGTCATGCCCATGGTCGTATCGATACTGACCCCGTTTTTCATGGCGCATAGGCCTGCGCCGTTACCTAAATGCGCAACGATAACGCGGCCTTTAGCCAGTGTTGGATGATCCTGTCGCATAACATGGGCAATCCATTCATAGGACAAACCAAAAAATCCATAACGGCGAATACCCTTATCCGTCAAATTTTGCGGTATGGCGTAGCGACTAAATAAGGGTGTATGTCCGGCATGAAAAGCCGTATCAAAACAGGCTATCTGCGGTATGCTGAGATTGAGTTTGTCCAAGATCTCGATAGCCGCAAGATTATGAGGCTGATGCAGCGGAGCCAAAGGAGTAAGAGCGCGCAATTGTTGCATAACCTCAGGCGTCACAACGACTGGCTCCTTGAATTGAACACCGCCATGCACAACGCGATGTGCTGCCATGACAATGATTCCAAGATTTTGTTTCTCAACCCAGCCGAGAATATGGCGTAAAGAATCTTTGTGCGTATATATAACAGGCAAAACATTGTTGCTTTTAACGTCGCCAACCTTACCAGAAAAAGACGGCATATCGCCGATCTCGGTCACGGCACCCGATGCCAACAGCCGTAAGTCAGCTTGGCGTACATAGAGGCTAAACTTGAGGCTAGAGGAACCTGCATTGATGACGAGGATCGTCTCTGTCATTTTACTTTGCCTTCTTGCCGCGCTGCTGACATTTTTACCGCTAACGCACAAGACATCAGCCGCGCACGTAGATTGTCAGCGCGGCTCGTCAAAATAATCGGTACGCGTGCGCCCAGAACGATACCCGCAGCATCTGCATTGCCAAAAAACGTGAGTTGTTTGGCGAGAATATTTCCCGCCTCGATATCAGGCACGACAAGGATATCCGCGTCTCCTGCGACGTTTGAAACGATACTCTTTTCCTTCGCGGCCTCAAGATTGATGGCATTGTCGAAAGCCAAGGGGCCGTCTATAACGCACCCCGTGATTTGGCCACGGTCAACCATCTTGCACAGCGCGGCGGCATCAAGGGTTGCCTGCATCCTGGGGTTAATCGTTTCCACGGCGGCCAGAATGGCAACTTTTGGTATTTTATTATTGCCGAACAGGACGTGCCACAGATTGACGGCGTTCTGACAAATTTCAGCCTTCATGGAAACATCGGGCGCAATGTTGATAGCCGCATCCGTCACGATCAGCGGCTTGTGATAAGCCGGTACCGACATGACATAGGCATGGCTGATACGATGTGCAGTGCGCAGACCAGAGGTCGATGGAACAATCGCACTCAAAAGTTCCTCCGTATGGAGTGAACCTTTCATAATGGCGCAAACCTTGCCTGAAGCAGCCATCTCTGCGGCTTTATCAGCTGCGGCCTGGCTATGTTCGGTGTCGATGAGTTCCCAGTTCGACAGGTCGATTTTTGCGGCTAATGCTGCCGCTTCGATCCTCACACGAGGCCCGATCAGCACGGGAATAATGAGCTTTTCCGAAGCCGCTTGCGCTACAGCTTCAATCACATCAGCTTGCACTGGATGCACGACAGCCGTACGAACTGGTGGCATTTTAAGGCAGTCATCGATTGTCTCACGATAGAAATCGTGATTTTGAATTTCCACCTCAGGCATGTCGGGACGAGCAACACGGATTTTTGCCGTCGGTGCAAGCACCGTCGCCACTCCCTCCAGAACGGTTTCCCCATTGCCGTTTACGCATGCGCAGTCGAACGTCACAATTGGCTTGTCAGCACGCTTGCTGCGGACAGTCACGGACGCCGTCAGCCTGTCGCCGATACGCACTGGCTTTTTGAACTTCATATCCTGTTCGAGGTAAATAGTACCAGGTCCTGGCAAGATCGTCCCGAGTATCGCCGAGATCAGCGATCCTGACCAAAAGCCTTGACCGACGATGCCGTGAAAGATGTTATTTTTGGCAAAGTCTGGGTCCATATGTGCTGGATTGACATCGCCAGACATGGCGGCAAATAACTCAATATCTTTCTGTGTCAAGGCGCGCACCAGACTCGCCTTGCGCCCTATTTTCAACTCATCGAAAGTGACGTTTTCTAACATCAAGCCTTCCGCTACAGCTTCAGGCTTGTTCATGGCTTTTATCCTTCACGCGGCAGTTCTGGTTTTGGTCATGCCGCGAAGTTCAACTAAATTGTCGCCCATGCGAGCGTTGACCGTTTCCATGGCCTGATTGTTACATTTAGTAAAAGCTTCGGCGGTATCACGCACATTGGTCATGCATTGTTCGACCATCTTCTTTGAAGCCTCAGCCTGACAAGCGACTTTCTCTTCAGAAGTAGCAGCTGAGATCATGGTATTCATTGTGCTGGTAGCTTCCTCAAATATGTGCTGCACAAGTTCAGTTTGGCGCTGCGCGAAGGATTGCAAATTCTCAATGACAGCATGATTGATGGTCGTAAGCATTTCCATGTTCTTACGCTGCATGTCGATTAAGACATTCATATTAAAGCCCGGCATTATTAGGCTGGACATCATTTTTGACGGATTCATTAATTTCGAAAAATCGGCTTCATATATGGGATTAATTGCTGATTTAAGCATGGTGCTCTCCTTTTCATGAAGCTTAAGATTGCAGCAGCATCAAAGCTTCAATTTGATTGAGCTTCAGCAATAAACCAAATTTAAACCGCTGCTTTGACATTCATCAAATAAGAAGCATGAGACGTCTATCGTCGGCGCATTCAAGTTTCGGTTATTCTTCAGCAGTCAACGGTAGAGTGGGATAAGATTTAGGATGCTTCTCAATTTCAGTCTTGATGATGGCTTTTAGCAACTTGGTATTTGCTTTTTTCATAGGCGGCCTTGTATTGATTATAGTGTTCCCCTTCATCAGCAGCGACGTGCCGGAAAAGTGAGGCAGCCTCAGTATCTCCAACTTTTTCTGCTTGTTCAGCAAAACCTACATACATCGTAGTATTTTCGTAGTGTTCACCTTTCATGGCATCGGCAAGGTTCATCTCGTCTGAGCCTGCAAGGCCAAGCATCTGTGCTTCACGGTCAAAGTGTTCGTTAGCCTCGACGTTAGCTGAGTCCCTAAACAA
>CAIQVS010000162.1 GCA_903875345.1 uncultured Pseudomonadota bacterium
AGGGTATACCCCACCGCCGCCGTATCGCCGGAACAGGCTGTAACACATAATAAGGCGGCCAGAATCAATCGCTTCATAAGGTCTTGTAGCATAATTGCGCAATGGCAGAAATGATTCATCAGGTCACGTCTTGACAGTGTTCGCCGAGCCTTTCATAACAGGCTCGGTCAATATGGGCCTGTAGCTCAGCTGGGAGAGCGCCTCGTTCGCAATGAGGAGGTCGACGGTTCGATCCCGTTCAGGTCCACCATTCGTTCCCGTTAAAACCGTATCTTCGAAACGAAGCCGGGGACGGATACGCCCCCGGCTTTTTTCCGCCTGTCGCCGATTATGCGTCAAGTCCAGCAGAGCTTCCCTTCTGCCACGCGGTGGGATTGCCAGCGGCGTCAGGTTCGGACTTCCCCACGCCTGCACCCCCGGCGGCGGCTTCCGTAGCAGCGGCCATGAAGGACTCGGGCGTTTGCGGTGCTCTGAAAATACCGACCGGCGCGGATCTGGTGCAAGCCAACTCGGCAACGGACATCGCTGTTCTTACGTCTCCACTTCTGACGGCGGCGCAAATCAGCAGATCGACAGTCCTCTGCTTCGCCGCATCATCGGAAAACTTTACCTCTCCGTTCATAACGCGCTTAAGTCCTGTAACGACCGCTGCCAGTATATCGTCTTGACTGCCTCTTGTGCGGCTATCGGTGAATTCGTATCCGTCGTCACCGTCACTTGCCGCTCTCACGCGGCGGATACAGTAATCGTCTGCGGAACCGCTCAACAGATTTTTTAATATGTCGGGCTTTCCAAGCGCAGCCGTTATATCCTTATCTTTAACACGCGCCTCAACCTCCGTAAGCCGCTGGACAAGAGCGAGATCACCACGGGCAATGGCTCCGGGAAGAACATGTTCCCCCAATTCTCCGCGAATCAGTATCGCAGCTTTAAAGTTCCCGCTCGCTTGCGCCTTCGCTAATTGTGACAACGCAGCATCGAAACACCATTGATATTTTGCCTTTTTACTACCTTTGCCATAACCGGGATCCTCGTCGTTGCCATAATATCTTAATCCATCGGATAGATGGAAAATCGGAGCGGAACCATCTTCGACCCCATCTGCAAGAGCAGCCCAAAGAAATTTGGCCACCGCATGACCGGGATCCTCGTGCCACAGGGTGATATTTGCGTGTATTCTCTCGCCAACGTAATATTTGAACTCCCTAACGTCACCTTCATGGGCATCTCGCGCTTCCTGAAGAAACTGCGGAACGTCTTCGGGGGTAATTTTCCGCCATCTCAATTTTTCAATCGCTGTCTTGTTCTGCTTCGTCATTTTATTTCTCCTTCAAATGGTTAATGATTAAATCTTTCTTGCAATAATTATCTCCTACAAAAATACTTTCACTGCATATGAAATGGCAAAAATTTAGTGATTTTAAATTTTTATAATCGATAATTTAGCAATGATAACTATCGAGCAATTGAAAGCTGCCCGCTCCCTGCTCGGCTGGACGCAACGGCAACTTGCCGACAAAAGTGGGTTGTCGCTGGCTTCGGTCGCCAATCTCGAACAGGGCAAAGGCAAGGCGCGGGGCAAGACGCATCTGGCCGTGCAGGAAGCCTTGGAACACGAGGGCATTGAGTTCACACCCGAACCCGGCGTGCGTCTGCGGCGTGAGAAATTCCAGTTCCGTATGCTCGAAGGTCGTGAATCTGTTTTCGATCTATGGAGTGACATCATCGCTGCGTTAGGCGCGACCGGCGGCGAAGTGCTGATGAGCGGAATTGATGAGCAAATATGGCTGGATCACTACAAACCGGAGCTGGCGGCGGCTCTAAAACGGCAATTCGCGCTCGGCATCCACAATCGGCTCCTGATCGCCGAAGACGATCCTCTGGTTCTGATTGGTCCCGACGCCTACCGCGTCGTGCCGCGTCCTCTGTTTCAGCAAGCACCCTATTACGTTTACGCCGACCGCTTCGCCATTATCAGTTGGGGACCGCCGCAACGGATATTGCTGGTCAACAACGCTCTGATCGCCGAAACGTTTCGCCGCCAATTCGAATTCAACTGGCAAATGGGACGCGAGCTTGATCCGAAGAAAGTCGTAGTCGCCCGTCTGGACGATTAAAACACTTTTGCCGATTGCCTTATCGAACGTTGTGCCTATGCTCCCAGCGTGGAACACGGAGCAGCGCTTCAGCCGGATTGCCACGCGAACGATTGGCAGAGACTTGCCTGACGAGGAACGATCATGATCATTTGGTGCATTCTTGCCGTTTTCTTTTGCCTGTTTCTTTTGAACGAGCTTTACACGTTCAAAACGGGCGTGCCGACGATTGCTTCTTTTCCCCGGTCTCGGCAGAAAATTGTCGAGGCTTTGCGAAAATACGGCGCGGAGCGGATAGTTTCAGGCGATTTCTCAATCGTCGACCTCGGCTCCGGCAATGGCCAGCTCGCAGACAAAATCGCTCGCGCCTTTCCGAAAGCAAAAGTTCTGGGAATTGAAATATCGTTCGTGCCCTGTCTGCTGTCCAAACTGCGCCGGAAATTATTCGGCCCGGCAAATCTTGAATTTCAGCGGCTGGATTTCTGGCCTTACGATTGTTCGCGGGTCGATGCGATTGTCCTCTATGCCAACGGCGCGATCATCGAGCGCGTCAGCGATAAATTACGCAAGGAACTCAAAACCGGAGCGCTAGTCGTCACCAACGAGATTCCGCTCACGGGTAATTGGCAACCCGTCGAAATTATGGACACGAACTTTTTCAAGATGAAAGTGTTTATCTACCGGCAAGCATAACAAGGTTACATATGCACCACGCGCCCATAGGCATCCAGTACCGCCTCGTGCATGGTTTCGGAAAGGGTCGGATGCGGAAAGATCGTGTGCATCAGGTCTTTTTCGGTCGTCTCCAGCGTCCGCGCAATCGCGTAGCCCTGAATCATCTCGGTAACTTCCGGACCAACCATATGCGCACCTAATAGCTCTCCAGTCTTGGCGTCGAACACGACCTTGACCATGCCCTCCGGTTCGCCGAGCGCAATCGCCTTGCCGTTGCCGAGGAAGGGGAAGCGCCCAACGCGAACTTCGCGCCCGGCGGCCTTTGCCTTGGCTTCGGTCATGCCGACGCTCGCCACTTGCGGTGTGCAGTAAGTACAGCCGGGGATATTGGCGAAATTCAGCGGATGCACATCCTTGACGCCCGCAATTTTCTCGACGCAAATGACGCCCTCATGACTGGCCTTGTGCGCGAGCCACGGCGGTCCTGCGACATCGCCTATCGCATAAAGCCCCGGTTCCACCGTCTCTGCCCATTCGTTAATGACGATGTGGCCTTTCTCGACCTTGGCTTTGGTGTTCTCGAGTCCGAGATTTTCTACATTGCCTGTAATCCCGACCGCCATAATGACGCGATCAACGATGATTTGCATCGTCTTGCCACCCTGCTCAACCGTCACGGTGACATTGGTCGCGCTCTTGTCGAGTTTCTTGACCGTCGCAGCGGTGATGATTTTCATGCCCTGCTTCTCGAACGCTTTGCGAGCAAAGGCGGAGATTTCCTCGTCCTCCACCGGCAGAACGCGATCCATCACTTCGACCACCGTCACCTCCGCGCCGAGAGCGCGGTAGAAACTGGCGAACTCGATTCCGATCGCGCCCGATCCGACGACCAGCAGCGATTTCGGCATGAGGTCTGGCGTCATTGCTTCCTTATATGTCCATACCAGCTTGCCATCCGCCTCCAGCCCAGGCAGCGTCCGCGCCCGCGCGCCCGTGGCGATGATGATATTTTTTGCCGTCAGTTCCGCTACGGGCTTGCCGTCCTTAGTCACGCCGACTTTGCCTTTGCCAAACAATTTGGCGGTACCGTCAACAACCTCGACCTTGTTCTTCTTCAGAAGATGTTTGACGCCACCCGACAGTTGCGCCGCGACTTTCCGCGAGCGATCGACGATCTTTTTCAGATCGAACGAGAACTCCTTGACCGTCAGACCATAAGCGTCAGCATGTTTGATAAGCGTCGCCACTTCCGCCGAGCGCAGCAGAGCCTTGGTCGGGATGCAGCCCCAGTTGAGACAGATGCCGCCGAGATGCTCACGCTCGACCAGCGTAACTTTCAGACCAAGCTGCGCCGCGCGAATGGCCGCGACGTAGCCGCCAGGCCCGCCGCCGATAATAATGAGATCGGATGTTGTCATTTATTTATCCTCAGTTTTTCCAGATCGAATTCGTACCAGTACTCTGTGATCAATGCGTAACCTTTTCACTTCCCGTTTGCCACATTTTTAAGCCTTCTCTCGATCCAGATTTTCTTGATCGGCGACAGCGACAGAGTCGAAACCAGATACCCGACGACCGGCACAAGCGCATGTTCAAACGCGCCGTCATGTCCAAGAATCATCAGCAAAATCACAGCGCAGACATAGGTCACAAACGCAATCAATCCGCGTCGCAACCAACTAACCTCCCACGCCTTGTCAGCCTCGACACGCGCGTTACGCTCCCGGATTGTCGTAAGTTGATCTTCAATCTCCGGCATCAGGCGACCAAACTATACGGCTTCTCAATCAGCGGTTTGAAGGCGGCAAGAAATTCTGCGCCGACGGCTCCATCGACGGCGCGATGATCGACCGACAGGGTGCAAGTCATCACCGTGGCAACGACGATCTGGCCGTTCTTGACGACGGCGCGTTGCTCGCCCGCGCCGACCGCGAGAATACAGGATTGCGGCGGGTTGATGATCGCGGCAAAATCGCGCACGCCATACATGCCGAGATTGGAGACGGTGAAACCGCCGCCCTGAAACTCTTCCGGACGCAATTTGCCGTCACGAGCGCGGGCAGCGAGGTCTTTCATTTCAGCGGAAATCTGCGCCAGATTTTTCGTATCGGCCTTTTTGATGAGCGGCGTAATGAGACCGTTCGGCGTCGCCACGGCGACCGAGACATCGGCGTCTCGATACTGGAGAATGGCGTCGTCCGTCCACGACACGTTCGCTGTCGGCACTTTCATCATCGCCAGAGCGACGGCGCGGATGACGCAATCGTTGACGGAAATCTTCGCGCCGGAAACTTCGTTGACTTGTTTCCTCAACGCAAGCAACTCGTCGATTTCCACATCGATGCTGAGATAGAAATGCGGCACAAGCTGCTTCGATTCCGTCAGGCGGCGCGCGATAACCTTGCGCACCATGCTGTTGGGAACTGCGTCATAAGCCATGCCAAGCTTGTCGGCGTAATCACGAGCGTCGATGCCCTGCGCGACCGCAGGAGCGGGGCTGCGGGACGGCGCGGTCGATTTTTTGGTACTCCGCGCCGACTCGACATCGGCTCTGACGATGCGCCCATTCGGTCCCGTGCCGCATACGGCCTTTAGATCGATCCCCATCTGCTCGGCGATGCGTTTGGCAAGCGGGCTAGCGAAAATGCGTGACGAAGAACTCTCTTGCGCGCGCGACAAAACAGGCTCCTTTCCCGCTGAGGAAACGGATGGGGAAGCGGGCGTGACACTGGAACTCGCGCCGCCTGTTTTCTTCGCCAAAGCCGCCAACGCGGCGCCCACCGTCAACCCCTCTTCACCTTCTTCGGCGAGAATGGCAATGGGTGTATTAACCTTGATGCCCTGTGCGCCGTCGGGAATTAGGATTTTCAAAATCCGTCCCTCATCGACGGCTTCGACTTCCATCGTCGCCTTGTCGGTTTCGATCTCTGCCAAAACCTGTCCGGCTTTGACAGTATCGCCTTCTTTTTTGTGCCATTTGGCAAGATTGCCCTCGGTCATCGTGGGCGACAGGGCGGGCATCAGGATTTGCGTGGGCATGGGCGTTACTCATCAAATGAGGTTGAAAAACAAACATTCTTGGAGCAATGCGCTTCATAATGCGGTGCTCTCCTGACGGCACATTTAAGCTCGCTCATAGTACCATAAATTTCATTGAGCTTGCTCTGGGCGGCATCGGCATTGCTTTTGTTGACGGCGGTGGCACCGGAGCAACTGTAATACACCAGTACGCAGTCGTCGTCGCTGGCACATGTGAGCCAGTCTGGCGGGAACGCCACGCTCTCTGCCTGCGTGCTGCCTGCAAAGAACAGCATCAGCAGCAAACTAACAACAGCCATTGCCGCACATACAGTGCAGGCTTTTCGTTGTCTCGCTGGAAAAAGTGTCTGGCGTTGCATCAACAGCTCAAGCAGCTTGCCGATAACACACGCCGCGAACAGCGGCGACAATGTTGTCCGGCTGCGGCAGCGCAAGTTTTTCGAGGTTGGCGGCGTAGGGCAACGGCACATCCGCACCGTGAACTCGCGCAATAGGAGCGTCCAGATAATCGAAAGCCTGCTCCATGATTTGCGCCGCGATTTCCGCGCCGATGCCTGCGAACGGCCAGCTTTCCTCGACCGACACGAGGCGGTTAGTCTTCCGCACGCTGGCGACGATCGTCGCCGTATCAAGCGGACGCAGCGAGCGCAAATTAATGACCTCTGCTTGAATGCCCTCGGCGGCAAGAATCTCGGCGGCGTCAAGCGCGTAGCCGACCATGCGCGAAAACGCCGTGATCGTCACGTCGCCACCTTCGCGCATGATCTTCGCTTTGCCGAATGGAACGGTGAAATCGGGATCGTCCGGCACGTCAAAGCTTTGCCCGTACATCATCTCGTTTTCAAGGCAGATGACCGGATTGGAATCGCGGATCGCGGATTTGATCAGCCCTTTGGCGTCAGCGGCGTCATAGGGCGACACGACTTTCAGCCCCGGCACATGCGCGTACCAGCTGGCATAGCATTGCGAATGCTGCGCCGCGACGCGCGAGGCCGCGCCGTTCGGACCACGAAACACGATGGGACACCCCATTTGCCCACCGGACATATACAGAGTCTTGGCGGCGGAATTGATAATCTGATCGATCGCCTGCATGGCAAAATTCATCGTCATGAATTCGATGATCGGGCGCAGGCCACCGAACGCCGCGCCGACTCCCAGCCCCGCAAAACCCATCTCCGTAATCGGACTGTCGATAACGCGCTTGTCGCCGAATTCCTGGAGCAATCCCTGACTAACTTTGTACGCACCCTGATATTGCGCCACTTCCTCGCCGAGCAGGAAAACCGCCGGGTCGCGTCGCATTTCCTCGGCCATACCATCCCGCAAAGCTTCTCGGACGGTCTGTTTGATAAATTTGTCATAGCGCTTCTCATCCGACGCGATTGGAGCTTGCGGCGCAGAGGGTTGCGCGGCAACTACGGAAAGCACCGGACGCGGCTCAGACTTGGCGGCTTCGGACTTCGCTGCAGCTTTCGCGGAAGTAGCATTCTTTATGTTCTTCCCTGTCTCGCCTTCCTCCAGAAGCACGGCAATAGGCGTGTTGACCTTCACGTTCTCGGTTCCGGCGGGAACGAGAATACGGCCAAGCTTGCCTTCATCGACGGCTTCGACTTCCATCGTCGCTTTGTCGGTTTCGATTTCGGCTACGGCCTGACCGGCCTTCACCTCGTCGCCTTCCTTTTTCAGCCAGCGGGAAATCTTGCCTTCGGTCATCGTCGGCGACAGCGCGGGCATGAGAATATCAATAGTCATGGGGTTTTCCTCTTTCGGGACATGATGCGGTCATAAAACGTGCGGGGACTCGGGGCGGTCCAATGATTGACGATCAATGACAACACCTCGAACGCGGCGGTGATAAAGATGGCGACCAACAACGGCGCATGCCAGATTTTCCAAATCCCCCAGCATCCCACCGCTGCCGCGAGAATATCGAGCCGAAACATGTAGGTCAGCACGATGCACAGCATGACGCCGAGGCGACCTATGTAATCCTGCAAATACGCCGTGATCATTTCATAATAAGCGATGTACTGAACGACGCTGAGGACAAGAAAAACCGCCGAGCGAATGAACAGCAGCATTTTCGGCAGAGCGTCTTTAAGTTTCCTGAGCAATGCCCGTTCCCCCGCCGTTCGTTCAGTCTTTAAGAACATCCGTCCATAATTCGGACGGATCCGGCTCAGGGCTTGTTTGCGCAAAATCAGCGGCGGCGTTGACGATGACCTTGATCTCGCGCTCAATCGCCTTCAGGCCATCTTCGGTTATGACGCCTTCTTTCAGCATATGATTGCGCAGCGTTTCGATCGGATCGTGCTTGGTGCGCCATTCCTCGACTTCCTCCTTGGTGCGATACTTGGCCGGATCCGACATGGAATGACCGCGATAGCGATAGGTTTCCATTTCAAGCAACACCGGCCCCTTGCCCGAACGGGCATGCGCCAGAGCGTCCTCGGCGGCTTCATGCACTTTCAGCACGTCCATACCGTTGACCTTTTTGCCGGAGATGCCATAGGCCTCGCCACGGCGACTCAGATCGCCCGCTGCATGGCGCTCGATGCTTGTGCCCATGCTGTAACGGTTGTTTTCCAAAACGTACACGACCGGCAATTTCCACAACGCCGCCATATTGAAGCTTTCGTAAACCTGCCCTTGATTGATCGCGCCGTCGCCGAAATAGACGACGCACACACCGCCATCGCCTTTGTACTTGTGGGCGAAAGCCAATCCGGTGCCGATGGGAACCTGCGCGCCGACAATGCCGTGGCCGCCGAAGAAATTTTTCTCACGACTGAACATGTGCATCGAGCCGCCCTTGCCTTTGGAGTAGCCTCCGCTGCGTCCGGTCAGCTCAGCCATAACGCCGCGCCCATCCATTCCAGCAGCGATCATGTGACCATGATCGCGGTACGATGTGATAACGCTATCAACGGTTTTCTGCGCCGACTGCATGCCGACGACAACCGCCTCTTGCCCGATATACAAATGGCAAAATCCGCCGATCAAACCCATACCGTAAAGCTGCGCGGCTTTTTCTTCGAAGCGCCGAATCGCGAGCATGTCGCGATAGTAATGTTGCAAATCAGCGGAGCGCCGGGGCATGGGTTCATCCATCGCTACAGATTTCAATTGCGGTTTACCGGCCATCTGCATCAGCCCTCCTGACAGTTGAAACTCGCCGAACCGATTCACCGCTGATGCGATGAAGATCAGACCGGCATGGACTAAAGCGTTTGGATTCAGTTTTCAAGTCAGATGATGCGTTTCCATAATTTTTTTAATCCTACATGACAATTACTAACGGTGTATTTCTTTCGGTGATCAAAACAAACTAACAATCATTCGTGAAATTATTTTGCAACGCACAATGAATTATTGTGAAGAATTCGGATCCTTGTTCGTCGGCGGAGTCAAAACAATGATCTCGTTCGGCTTCGAATAATTCAGCATAGAACGCGCTTGTTCATCAAGAAGATCGGGATCGATATGACTCGACCGCATCATCTCGACCCGGTGTTCAAGTTGCTGATGTTCTTTTTGCAGTTGCGAAAGGTTGGCCTGTGCGGACGCCACCTCCCCCTTAAGGCGCACCATCGCCATCCAACCGTGATCACCCTGAATCGTGTGGTAGAGAAAATACCCAACGATGCAGGCTCCGGCGACGGAAGCGATGTTATGTCTGATGCGCTTGTTGATCATGTCGACCATTCATCAAAATTTTTCACAGCGTCGCTCCGCAAATCTTTCTCTTCGAACCGCGAACGGAGCGAACGAAAATTACGGAATGACACAGTGTTTCTAACAGCGGTTGGTAAAAACCGCTTATCTTTGGAGGCTAAGCCAAAAATCGTTAATGCTTTGCAAACACTGCGTTAAAATTTAGGACTTTGTTAACCCGGCAAAATCGATTGCCCGGCATAACGCGCGGTACGCCCCAGTTCTTCCTCGATGCGGATCAACTGGTTGTATTTGGCAAGCCGGTCGGAACGCGCCAAAGAACCCGTCTTGATCTGTCCGCAATTTGTCGCTACAGCCAGATCGGCAATGGTTGAATCCTCGGTTTCGCCGGAGCGATGCGACATGACGCAACGGTATCCTGCTTTATGCGCCATCTCCACAGTTTCCAAAGTTTCGCTCAGTGTTCCGATCTGGTTGACCTTGATGAGAATAGCGTTTGCCAAGCCACGCTCGATGCCCTGAGAGAGACGGGCGGGGTTGGTGACAAAAACATCGTCACCGACCAATTGTATCTTGTCGCCGAGCAGCTCAGTCAGCATTTCCCAACCGTCAAAATCATCTTCGGACATGCCGTCCTCGATCGACATGATCGGATAGCGCGTGCAAAGATCGGCGTAATATTTCGCCATCTGCTCGGAATTCAAAACCTTGCGCTCACCCGTCAACTGATAACGGCCTTCCTTATAAAATTCGGTGGCGGCGGCATCGAGTGCCAGCATCACGTCCTCACCGGGCAAATATCCAACCTTCTCGCAAGCGCGAAGAATGAACCCGATCGCCTCATCCGTTGAAGCCAGATTGGGAGCAAATCCGCCCTCGTCGCCGACGCCTGTATTGTGGTTTGCGTCCTTCAACAACTTTTTCAGGGCATGAAAAATCTCCGCCCCCATGCGAACGGCATCGGCCATCGTCTCGGCACCGACCGGCATGATCATGAATTCCTGAATATCAATCGGATTGTCGGCATGAGCGCCGCCGTTGATGATATTCATCATCGGCACCGGCATCAGGGAAGCCGAAACGCCACCGACATAGCGGAACAGAGGCAACCCGGACTCCTTCGCCGCAGCCTTGGCCGCAGCCAGACTGACACCAAGAATGGCGTTAGCGCCAAGCCGGGATTTATTCGCGGTGCCGTCAAGCTCGATCATCGCGCCATCAAGGGCGATCTGCTCGAACGCATCCATGCCGATCACGGCCTTGGCGATTTCCTCGTTGACCGCTTCAACCGCGCGCAAAACACCTTTGCCGTTGTAGCGTTTAGGATCAGCGTCGCGCAACTCAACCGCTTCGTGCGCGCCCGTCGACGCGCCGGAAGGCACGGCGGCGCGTCCCATCGCTCCGCTGTCCAGCAAAAGGTCAACTTCAACGGTCGGATTGCCACGGCTATCCAGAATTTCACGGGCATGAATGTTGATAATTTCGGACATGGGATACCTATTGTTTCATGAGGAGTTTGCTATAACACACTCCATGATAGACGTGAAATAGAATACATGGAACGCCTAGCCCCAGACCTTCTCGAGACCGCCATGAGCATTGCATGCGCCGAGGCGCGGAAGTGGCTGGGCGCAACGTCACCGAATCCGGCAGTGGGGGCGGTGGCGCTGGACAACAAAGGCGCGATTCTCGCGCTGGCCGCACATCATCGCGCCGGATGGATGCACGCCGAAGCGCAACTTTTGCAGGCCTGCGCTTCCGGTCGTCTGCTGCGGCGCGTCCACACACTTTGCGTCTCGCTGGAGCCCTGCAATCATTTCGGACGGACCCCTCCCTGTACGGACGCCATCATTCGCGCCGGAATCCAAAGCGTCGTGGTAGGAGTCCGCGATCCTAATTCCGCCGTCAAAGGTGGCGGGATTGAGCATCTGCAACAAGCGGGCATCGACGTTATTTTGGGTGTCGCCGAAAATGAATGCCAGCAACTGATCCACGCCTATGCTTATCATGCGCGGACGGGTAAACCGTGGATCACGATTAAACGCGCCTTTGACCGGAACGGTTCGATGATACCTCCGGCGGGCCAAAAGACTTTTACCTCACCGGAATCCCTGCGGCTTGCGCACCGGCTGCGCAAGAAAGCCGACGCGATTATTACAGGTAGTGGAACCATACTGGCTGACAACCCTGAGTTCACAATCCGGCATGTTGCCGATCATCCAGAGAAGAAACGCTGGCTCGCCATTCTCGACCGACGCGGTCGCATCACCGGCAATTATCTCGCGTCTGCAAAACAGCGCGGCCTTATCCCCGTGATTTACAAAGATATAGAGGCGGCCCTCACGGACCTGATCGCCAAAGGCACACAGGATATTCTGGTCGAGGCCGGGCCTGTCCTGTCGCAAGCGATGCTTGATGTCGGTTTATGGACGATGAAAATTGATATCCGGCAAGGCGATACCGACGATGTTCAGACAAGTTTTAATCCGGCGGAAGCTCAAAACATCGGAGCGGAGGAACATAATCTGGATCTAATGTTGCCGCCTTAAGGCATGTTTCCAAACACGCCGGACAACCCGGCATAAAGACCGAAACCCGCCGTGATCAAAATCGAAAACCCGACCAACCACGCATAAGCCCCCGTCAGGCGATATGGGGCGGGCAATGCCTTGCGCGCCAGCAGGAACAAAAAGCACATCACAACCGGCAACAACATCGCGTTCATGACTTCGACCGCGACCGAAAGACTTACGAGGTTGACGCCTGACTCCACGATCACTCCGGCGACGATCAGCGCCACCGTAAAGATGCCGTAAAACCATGGAGCTTCCTTAGGATGATCGGACAGCGAACGGCGATATCCGGCAATCTCGCCCAGTCCCCATGCTGCCGTCAGGCACACAACAATCGTTGCAACCAACGCCGCGCCGCTGACGCCAAAAGCAAAAACGATGCGCCCCATGTTGTCGCCAAGAAAAGGCGTAAGGGCTTTGGATATTTGCGGCACGTCATCCAGACTCGCGCCAGTATTGGTCTGCCCCAAAGTCGCCGCGACCGCGACTAGCACTGAAGCCATAACCAATTGCGTAACAACCGCTCCTATGGCCGTGTCCCAGCGCAACACTTTCAGGTGTTCCGCTTTCAGCCCTTTATCGATCACGGCCGATTGCTGGTAAAAAATCATCCACGGCATGATCACCGCGCCGATATTGGCAGCGGCTAGATAAAGAAAATCCTTGTTGCCAAGAGATATCGCCGTCATCTGCGCCACTATTTGCCCCATGTGCGGCGCCGCCTGCCACGCCACACCGAGAAAAACCAACTCGAAAAGCCCGAACAAAATGGCGATACGTTCAACCGAACGGTACGAACCGGTACAAACCGCCCCCGCGATCAGAAAAATGACAGCCCCAAGCATCAACCACCCCGGCACCCCGAAGAGTTGCGCGACTCCTGCCAGCCCGCTGAATTCAGTAATCAACGCGCCGAGACAGGCCAGCACCAACGTGGAAACAGACAGCCACGCCCAGCCGCGACCAAACCGCTCGCGAATCAACTCGCCGTGACCGCGTCCCGTCACTACCCCCAACCGCACGGTTAAGTCCTGCACGACGAACAGGATAGGGATCAGAAAAACTTGAAGCAGAAGGAGCTTGTAACCCCATTGAGCGCCGCTTTGCGCCGCCGTAATGATGCTACCCGCATCGGTATCAGCCAGCATGACGACAAGGCCGGGACCGGCAACGGACAAAACCCGCCGCCAGCGAAAAGGCATCAATGGACTGATACTGGAAGTCATAAAGCAAACATAAGGCCAGACCCTAAACCCTACTTGAAGGAGAAACTCTAGTCTGGGAATTCCTCAAGGCAAGTGGTGCCCAGGGACGGAGTTGAACCGCCGACACGCGGATTTTCAGTCCGCTGCTCTACCAACTGAGCTACCTGGGCATGCCACCATCTCAAACGCTGCAAAGCGCCGAAGCCGAGGCTTATAGGCAAATCAGGGCGACTTGTCCACCCTTGGACAAAATTAAAGCGCTCCCACGAAAGAGGAATAAGCCACGCGATCACCGACCTTGATGCCCTGCCGCTCGGCAACGCCCGCCTTAAGCTCAATAACGCCGCGTACCGGCTGATCGGACGACAAAATTGCAACGCTCAGAGGTTCAGCGTTATTGATGATCTTAACAATTGCGCCATCCTGCCTGACGAACAGCATATCGAGTGCAAGATAGGTGTTTTTCATCCACATATTGACCAGCTGATCCTGATCCCAAAGAAACAGCATCCCTAAGCCCTCAGGCATCGAATGACGAAACATCAAGCCGTATTCCTTTTGCTCAGGAGTCAGCGCCAGTTCGACCGTCAAAGGAACTTTCGTCCCATCGGCATGCTGGATGGTCAAAACATCCTTACGGAAAGACGGCGCATCCGACAGCGCATCCGCGCAAAAGGATACCAGCCATCCGGCAAGCGCTATCGCAAACGCCGTGACAACCACATTCCTGACGGAACAAATCGATTGCAATCTGGCTGAAAAGCGCCCCATGTTCCGAAGCTTTCGATGTTGAATTTATCGTTTTTTTAGCGATACTGATTGAAACTCGCAAGAACAGTTTCCCCCGTTTGACGAGGCCATGATGAAGAAAAGCGTCCGCACTGCTCTTGCCACCGCGCTCTGTCTGTTCGCCGCTCACGGGGGCGCTTTCGCAACAGGGAATGTGCTTCTGCCGGACGATAGCGCCAACAGCGATATTTCGCCTGCAGCCCCAATGTCCACAGCACCGCAAAATTCGGACACGGTGATCCCGGGCACGGCTCCTTTACCCAATCTGATACCGACAGAAAATCAGCAACCAGCCACAAATAACATCTACATGCCCGCCGGTACGACGGCTATACCTTCGATTCCTATGCTTACCGCACCGCACCCTGTAACCCAGAATACTCCGAATGGTCCGGTTCTCGTTTTGCCGACGACCGTTTACAATATGCCCGCCGACGAATCATCGCCAGCGATTGCCAATCCAGCCCATACGGTAACCGTAACCATAACCAATTCAGCTTTAACCGCCAGCGACATCACGCAGATCAGCACTCGCTTGGGGATTCCGGCCAGCAAAGCGCAGTCCCTCTGCACGACGTCGTCAACCGTCATGCTGGTAAGCACGCAGGGTATCGTCAAGCTCATTTTGGCCGGAACGCCCAAATCCACAGTGGGATATAACGGCAATCTCAATCAGGTGATGATAACAACGCAGGCTCTTTGCAACAAAACGGCCATTCCCTCTTATCAAGGCATCGTCCGCGAAATAAACGGTAAATATCTCGTGGATTTGAACGCCAGCATCTGCACCGTATCGGGATCAACAACGACCCCATCGACAATCAACGTCACGCGGGGAAGCTTTTCCGGCTCTTGCCAATTTCAGTAAGAATTGCCCTGAACAGTCAATCTAATCCGGCTTGTAGACGGTCGCATCAGTCCCATTCCCCTGTTCCAGCAAGGAGTCCGTTGGAAGGCGCGCAAGGAAATCGAGGATGAGTTGTTGAACCCGCAAATTGTAAACGTCGTTATGGCCAGCGTCGGGAACAAATTCCGCCTGCTTGGGTTCGTTCGCGGCCTCAAACAGTTCCTTGCCAAACTTGACGGGAACGACCGTGTCCATTTCGCCGTGCAGCAGCAAGAGCGGCGCATGCACGTCCTTGATCTTATCAAGCGAGTCATACTGGTCACGCAGCAACCAACGCACCGGCACCATTGGATAACGATCGGCGCCGACATCGGGAATCGAGGTGTAGGGTGATTCAAGAATAATCGCCGCAACCGGATGCTCCGTCGCCATCTGCGTGGCGACACCTGTGCCGAGGGACTCGCCATAAAACACGATTGCTTTATCCGGTACACCTTGTTTATTCAGCCCGTTAATCGCGGCGCGCGCATCTTTATAGAGGCCTCTTTCCGACGGCGATCCGGGATTGCCAAAACCGCGATAGCCAACCATGAGAACTCCGTACCCGGCATCAAGCCACGGTCGCGCCTTATAATTGCGGTAACCGAGATGCCCGGCGTTGCCCTGAAAGAAAACAATCGTGAATTTGTCACGCTTTTGCGCCGGATGATACCAGCTTGTAATCGTCAGCCCGTCTTCGGTTTTGACCTCAAACGGTTGAAGCTCGTCGAGCGCCCATTCGGACGGCACGAACCGCGACGGATCGGGAAAATACATCAGCCGCTTCTGCATAAGCCCCAAAGCCACACAAAACACGACATAGGCAATGGCCAACGTAAAGATCCAGCCCGATACCCGTCTGATGAGATGCCCTTTGGCCATAAGCACGTCCCTAGTGGAGTTCCGCTTGCAGACCGTAAAGTCTGGCATAAACGCCGCGCCTTGCCAAAAGCTCCGTGTGCGCGCCTTGTTCAACTACGGACCCACGTTCCAGCACCACGATCTGATCGGCGTCCACAATCGTCGAAAGACGGTGCGCGACGACAATCGTCGTCCGTCCTTGCTGAAGCCTTTTCAATGCCGCCTGAACCGCGCGTTCCGATTCATTGTCGAGAGCCGAGGTCGCTTCATCCAGCAGCAAAATGGGCGCGTTGCGCAGCATGGCGCGAGCGATAGCGATGCGTTGCCGCTGCCCGCCTGACAGCTTGACGCCATGTTCGCCGACAATCGTATCATAGCCTTGCGGCAAGCCCCGGATAAAAGTATCGGCGAAAGCTGCGACGGCGGCAGTTTCAATTTCATCGAACGTCGCATCCGGCTTTCCATAGGCAATATTGGCGCGCACCGTATCGTCAAACAAAGCCGTTTCCTGGCTTACCAATGCTATCTTCGAGCGCAAGCTCGCAAGGGTTATATCCCGCACATCGACGCCGCCAATCATGATCCGGCCTTCCTGCACGTCATAGAAACGCGGGATCAGATTGATGATCGTCGATTTTCCGGCACCGGAAGGCCCGACAATGGCAACGGTTTTCCCGTGCGGAACCTCGATGCTCAGATGATGCAAAGCCTCCGTGCCGTCGGCGTAGCGAAAGACGACATCGTCAAGACGCACGGAATAATCCGTAACATCCAGCGACTTCGCAACGGGTTTATCGACAATCGTCGGCTCAACATCCAGCAAGGCAAAGACGCGTTCGGCGGCAGCCAAGCCCGCTTGGAACTGCGCGTTCACTTTCGATGTCCGCTTCATAGGATCGTAAGCGAGGATAAAGGCCATGACGAAGGAATAAACGCCGCCGGTCGTAAGAGTGCCCTGCGCAACCTGCCAATCGCAATACGTGAAAACCGTTGCGATAGCGAGGCCGCTGAGTATCTCAGCCATCGGATTCATCAAGGCGCTAACGTGAAAGCTTTTCACATTCAAACGAAACACTTTCTCCGTCACGTCATGAACGCGGCTATCTTCAAGCCCTTCCATGCCATAGGCTTTGACATGCCGGATGCCCTGAAAGGTCTGATTGAGCAGCGATGAATAATTTCCATTTTCAGTCTGCATGCTGGCCGACAACTTGCGCATTCTCTTGCCGACGCGCATCACGAAATAAGCCGACACGGGAAACACCGCGAACGCACCGAGCGCAAGATGCCAGTTCTGATAGAACATGACACCGACCAGAAAAATCAACGTCAACCCGCCTTTCAAGGTGCTGGTCATGCACTCGCCCACGGCTTGCCGCATGACGTTGACATCGTTGGTCAGTCGGGAAATCAACTGTCCCGAAGAATTGGCATGAAAGAACGCCAGATCGGAAGTCATCAGATGCCGGTACATTTGTTGCTGCACATCGGTGACTATTCTCTGACCTATCCTGTTCATTATGATGGTGTGGAAATAGCCGCCCACCCCGCGCAGAAAGAAAATCATCATGACCGCCGCGCCCAGCATCAGCATATGCATTTCGCTATGCGGTTTACCAAGCTGATCCGTGATCGGCGCGATGATTTGCGCCGCCGCACCGGTCATTGACGCGGTCAAAGCCATAAATAACGTCGCCGTAACAAAGCCCGAAATATGCGAGCGCAGGTAGCCGCGAAACAGCCTACGCAGCAGAAACCATGTGCTTTGGCTTTTGCCGCGTTGCAGCAAAGTGAGATTCGTGAGAGGGATAGGGGGTTGCGCCACGCTGTGATGCCTGTTCAATAAAAGATCAACACTTGTAGGCTATCATAGGGTCTGGAGAAGTTTTTTGAAGCGGATAATGCGGGAACCATGCCAGACGAACGCGCCATACCACCCTATAAAGGAAACAAGCCGAAACGCAAGATCGGCCTTGCGCTCAGCAGCGGCATGGCTCGCGGCTGGGCGCATATCGGCGCGATCAAGGCGCTGAGAAAACTCGGCTTTGAATTTGATGTCATAACAGGCTGCTCCGTCGGAGCGCTTGCGGGAGGATGTTATCTCGCGGATAAACTGGATGCGCTGGAAGAATGGGCGCTCTCGCTCAACAAGCGCAAAATCGTTAGCTATCTCGACATGCGCTTACGCAGTGGCGGCCTGATAGGAGGCAACCGGCTGCTCGATGAAATGCACCGGCAAATCGGCCACGTGAACATCGAGGATTTCAAAGTCCCCTACGCCGCAATGACCACCGACCTCGTCACCGGTCATGAAATCTGGCTTCAAAAAGGCGATCTGACCGATGCGATGCGCGCCTCGTTTTCGCTGCCCGGAATTTTCCCGCCGGTTTATTATGAAGGCCGCTGGCTCGCGGACGGAGCCTTGGTCTGCCCACTGCCCGTCGCCGCATGCCGCGCGCTCGGCGCGGATATGGTGATCGCTATCAATCTTAACGCCGACATGCTCGGCAAATCGCGCCGTCCCGGATCGAAGATCGCCACCGCCGCCGGATTCGACCTGATGAACATGCTGGAAGAAACCGGCAATCACGAAAAGCTTTCGCTGATGGACAGTCTGGCACGACGGGTATTCCGCCGCGATTACGACGGGCCGAGCATCTTCGGCGTCATGACCTCGTCGCTCAACATCATGCAGGATCGTATCACGCGCTCGCGTTTGGCGGGCGACCCGCCCGACGTGCATATCGCGCCGCGCCTCGGTCATCTTGGGCTTCTGGAATTCGATCGCTGCGAGGAAGCGATCCGCGAAGGCGAAGCCGCCGTGATGCGCAAGCAGCCGGAACTCGCCGACGCCATGCAAATCCTCTCGCAAAGCCATATGGTCGGCGAGAACGAACCAATCTAACCCACAAACGTCCCCTTCTTGCGGCATTCCTCTAGCCAGAACGTAGAATCTTCATACACGGTAGGGTCGTCAATTTTGGCAAGGGCAAACGCCTCGCGGCGCTCAACGCAGGTTCCACAGCGGCCGCAATGGATCGCTCCACCCTTGTAACACGACCAAGTTTCGGCAATCGGCACATTCAAAGTATGGGCATGCCGCGCAATGTCGGCCTTGGTGATGGTGACAAAGGGTGTCAGCAGTTTGATATCCCACATACCTTCCATCGCCTTCTGTTCCATGCGTTCGAACATCTCGACGAAATCGGGACGGCAATCGGGATAGATAAAATGATCGCCCGCGTGAATCGCCATAGCAACGGCGTTGTACCCCTGTCCGGCAGCAACTCCGAACGCAACCGCCAGCATGATTGAATTGCGATTGGGAACAATCGTTTGCTTCATGGTTTCGGCGGCATAATGCCCTTCAGGAACCGCGACATTATCGGTCAACGCCGACCCCTTCAGATATGGCGTAATCGCAGTTAAATCGATCAGGATGTGCGGAACACGAAGTCGCTCCGCTGCAGCGGCGGCGAACTGCAGCTCCTTTTTATGGCGTTGACCATAATTGAAGGACAGGATGCCTTTCAGTTGCTCGTGATGCGCAAGAAACGCGGCAAGCGTGACGCTGTCCAAACCGCCTGAAACAATGGCCAAAGCTTTCATGCGAACCCTCTGAGAATTATAAACTCTGCGCTGTGCCGAAGTGATAATTAAGTGCTAGAATGTAAAGATCGCGTAAATGACTTTGTTTGAAGGAACTCTATTAATGCCCGACGAAATCCTCCCCTGCTCCACATGTGAAAAGCCTTTGCCTCTCTGCATATGCGAAGCCGTAAGCCCGATTGAAAACGCTCTTTCGGTGGTTATCCTGAGGCATCCGCAGGAAAAAGACGAAAAACTCGGCACAGCACGGCTTGTGACGCTGCAGCTGCAAAATAGCATTTTAAAAACAGGCCTTTCGTGGCCGAATTTAAGCAAAGTCATTGGCCGCACCGCCGATCCAAAACGCTGGGGGATTCTCTATCTCGGCACGGCAAAAGCCGCCAAGGACACGCACACCAAACCTTTGACGGTCGTCGACAGCAAGGGCGGCGTGAGCGCCAATCAAAGCGATGTGCTGAAGAATCTTGAAGGCATCATTCTGCTGGACGGCAGTTGGTCGCAAGCCAAGGCTTTATGGTGGCGCAACGCGTGGATGCTGAAATGTTCGCGCCTGATCTTGCAACCACCGCGCCCGTCATTATACGGTCAGTTACGCAAAGAACCGCGCCGCGAGAGCGTCTCGACCATCGAAGCCGCCGCATATTCCCTAGCGTTTCTGCAGCACGACGACACGCTGGAGGAAAAGATTCTCGCGCCATTCCGGTTGCTGTTGACGAAAGTCCGAGCGGAGAAAACGGCCAAACAACCGCAACCTACTCCACATGCCCCTTGATGCGGCTGGCGAGAGAAGCTTGCAGGAACATATCGATGTCACCATCCAGCACAGCCGCCGTCTGGCTGGTTTCCGCTCCGGTGCGGTTGTCCTTAACCATCTGGTAAGGCTGCAAAACGTAGGAACGGATTTGATGTCCCCACGCGATGTCGCTTTTCTGGCCTTCAATCACGGCGGCGGCATCCTCGCGCTTTTTCAGTTCCATCTCGTACAGCTTGGCGCGCAACATCTCCAAAGCCTTGGCACGGTTTTTGTGCTGCGAGCGTTCCTGCTGGCAAGCAACGATGATACCGGTCGGAATATGGGTAAAGCGCACGGCGCTCTCGGTCTTGTTGACGTGCTGCCCGCCCGCGCCGGAGGCGCGATAGACATCGACTTTCAAATCTTTTTCGTTGATCTCGATCGGAATCGAGTCATCGACCACGGGCGTCACAGAAATGCTGGCGAAGCTGGTGTGGCGGCGGGCGTTGGAATCGTAGGGGCTGATGCGCACCAACCGATGCACGCCGGATTCCGTTTTCAGCCAGCCATAGGCGTTCATGCCGGAAATCTGAATGGTTGAGGATTTGATCCCCGCTTCCTCGCCGCGTGATTCGTCCAGCATCTCGACTTTATATCCGTGCTGCTCCGCCCAACGCACATACATGCGCAACAGCATCTGCGCCCAATCCTGCGCCTCGGTGCCGCCCGCTCCGGCGTTAACCTCCATATAGCAATCATTGCGGTCGGCTTCGCCCGACAGCAAACTTTCAAGTTCGCGCTGCCCCGCCAGCTCGCGCAGTTTCAGCAAGGCGTTTTCGGCTTCAACAACCAGCCCCTGATCGCCTTCGGCTTCGGCCATGCCGATGAGTTCAACGTTGTCACGCATGCCGTTTTCAAGCTCGCGGTAACCGCGAATGGCCTGATCGAGCTGCGTGCGCTCGCGCATGATGCCCTGCGCCTTGGCCGGGTTGTTCCACAGATTGGGGTCTTCGGAGAGCGCGTTCAGCTCATCAAGCCGCGCGAGCGAATGTTCGAGGTCAAAGATGCCTCCTCAGCAGAGCCAGCGATTTCTCGATGTCTGCTAGGGCTGTAACAATCTCGGCGCGCATGGGAACCCGATTTATCGTTGTCGAATGCGGCTAAAATACCCGGAACGTGCGGGAATGCAATGGCAATCAACTGGCTGCAGCCATACAAAAATACGCTTATCGTGGAGCCTCCGCACCAGATGGGAGAGCGGAAGGTGCCGCTGCAACACGAGCAGCCGCTCCGGCGCGAGCAGCTTGACCATCGGGATGCTGATGATGCCGATGATCATGGTGAAGAATGCCATCAAGATTGGGATTATTAGTTAGTGGTACAAGCAACCCATTACCATTCCTGACAAGAGTGTTAACTCCGCCTAAATCCATATACAAACCCATAACTTCCCTTTTAGGCAAAACTCCATCTGTTAACGATATGCTTTCTTCAATAAGTTCGTGCTGTTTTCTCCGTGTGGAAACATCACTGGTTCCATTACTTGTTTCCCTAAGGTCAACCAGACCGTGCGCCATCCGCTTCATCAACACGCGATGTTCAGAAAATTCATCGTATTGATCACTTGGATATCCTTTATTTAGAACCTCACGTGAAACAAGAACAAATGCATCTTCGGCTTGATCCGGAGCATCCAATAACATCAAGGCTTCATTTGCCAAGCACCACCTCCTGATATCTCGGAAATGTTTAAGGTGGCGCTCTTTATGTTGGGTAAAACTCTCCATCATTGCCCTTAGGCAATTACCATATGCTTCGTTACTACCTAACTTTCCTAATTTGTCTAGGTGAGAGCCAATTTGTGCGCGAGCCTCGCTTTCATCGCGTCGTTTATGTTCATCAACTACCAGTCTATAATTATGGTCTCCCAGAGCTATGCTTAGCGCTTGTTGAAATGCCTCATTATGAGAAGAAGCTCTAAACTGCTCAGGTAAATTCGACAGATATTTATCCACCCCATCTTTTTCTACTTGTTGAATAAGCTCCCATTTGCGCCGCCCCATTATCCAAGCACCAATTTGATCCTCAGTGCCATCTTTTGGGAAAGGCTCATTGTAATGAGCTTTTGCATTTCCAAGACAACCGCAACCCGTTCGTCCACCGTGGGTTCCCACAAGATAGAAGGCAACATTAAGTTTTCTGGCGAGCCCGACAAAATCGCTTGCGTCTTGACTGAGCATTCGGGGATTGGAAAGACGTTCTATTGATGCCCCAACATTCTTGAAAATAATGGCAAACCCTGGCGGTGAATTATGAAAAAGCTTTGCCATAATCATCCGCGAATCGGCACAAGCAAATGCTGCGACCTTTACGTTTGCCTGAGCTTCAAGAAGGGTAGGATCATCACTAAGCGCGGCCACCGTGTCGATTTGCATGTGGTTGGTGCCCAATGCGAGGGCAGTCAACACTTTATGAAGAACATCATGCCGTTCTGGCTGCACGCTGCCCGCTAAATGCTCAAAAGCAGCACTAATAGTACGCAACATATAAAATCCCCCATTTCCTATTCGTCAAATAAGCATCTTTATATGCTATTCGTTGCGAAAACCTCGGTTGTGTTTGCTGGCTGAGTGGGAACTTCTTAGAAACCATAATAGAGTGAAAAGGTAGTTGCCACCGCACCGTACGGGCTGTTCTATACGAAAAAAAACCATTTGCAAATAGCGCTGACACATAGAATATTTATATATAATTCAATACGTTATGATGGCGTCAGTTTTGTTTTTTACTTTCGCCAACCATCACTTATGATTATCGAACAGCGGCAAAGATGTCCTCAAGATGGAATCAATACAACCCGCCGGTTCCCATCGTTGAGGGCGGCGGAGTAGCCGGTGCAGGCTCCGGCTGTTTGGCTATCGCGGCGGGAGATACAGGCGCCTGCGGCGGCGAAGATTTGTTGTCGATGACGACGGGATTCATCGGCAACACATTCGCACCGTTTGCCCCGCTCGCATCAACCGGAGCAGGCGTCGACGATCCCGCCGGAGTCATTGCTCCTGCCGCGCCTTCGCTTGCCGACCCCGTAACGCTACCA
>CAIQVS010000163.1 GCA_903875345.1 uncultured Pseudomonadota bacterium
ATATGCAAAACGGAATGGCCTGGTGAGGGAGGTGCCGCCTATCGGCATCAAGACGGGTGGTCAGGCCAACGCCCGTCCTTCGTTCAGTTCGGACGAGATCGGCCGCCTGTTCGATCTCAGCCTTGAACGGCTATCGGCGCCGGACCTACACCCCGCAACCCGACGTGACAGGCTGGTGCTGCACTGCTGGATGTGCATTCTCGCCTACTCTGGTATGCGTCCGGTCGAAGCCAAGAACCTCAACTGGGGTGATGTGCTTGGCTATGCGGCGACGCGCACGCAACAGATTCGCGACCGCGACATCGACCTACGAGTGTATGGCAAGCGCAAGGACCGCACGTTCGCACCCAAACACGCTGTCATCCCTTGGTTCGACCAACTGTGGGACCTGTTCAAGCGTGACATGCGCCGCGACCCGCAGCCAACCGACCCCGTGTTCTTTGACCGGCATGGTGTGCGGTTGGGGTCGAACAAGAAGGGCTTCGAGGCGCTGCTGGCGAAAGCCGGCCTCAAGAAAGACTACAGGGGGGAAAACCGAACATCGTATTCGTTCCGGCACTTCTTCATCACGCAGCAGATTATCGCAGGCGTTGACGTTTTCTTGCTTGCCGACATGTGCGGGACAAGTGCCCCGATGATCAAGCAACACTATGCGCACGTCAGCCTGTCGGCGATGAAGGACCAGTTGCGGCCGGAGTGGACGTGAGGGGCCGGATGCGCCAAGAAGAACATTGGTCCCCAAACTTTTCGGGACTCTGCGTGCTGTCCTGGAAGACAATAAGCCACTGTAAGCGCTACAGAACGCTGCTCGCAGCGGTTGGGCACCGGTAGCGTGCTTGCGCATATGGCCCTGCCCGGCACCTGCTCAGCACGCTTGTCGCAAGGAGAGCGCGGCAATGCCGCCAAGAGGCTAATCAAATGAACGTTTCTTGTGTGGACAAGAAGCGCCGCCAGCAGTTTTGGGTCGCAATTTCGATCGTTGCCAAGAACCGCCCATGCAAAGCAACTCGACTCTAATCCAAGTTTGTTAGTGCATATCTCACTTCAGGCAATGGATCGCTCTCGATATCGTATGTCTGCCCAACACACGCATGCCCTGCTGCGTCCAGTCCGTGTGCGAGCCTAAAGAACTCGGCTCTGGCAATCGTGATGCCGACGGCCTCAGGTCCCTCCCTCGGCATCTGGTCATAAGAGAGAGATCTCGTAAAATCCGCCAGCGCCGCCGATAGAGACTCGATTTGGAATGCCGAGAACACATTCAACTGAAAGAGTTGGCGAACACACCAGAGACGCGGTTGCAATCCGGGCCGCACACCAACCTCTAGCGCAGCAATCACGGCATCCTTCAGCGACTCGGGAAGATCAGGGCAACGGCCGACGGATGCTGCCTGGCCCCAATCTACAATCGACCGTGACGCACCTTGGATATCATGCAAGTCTCCGCGCGAGATAGCGCGGCGGAGGTCAGCGGACACCTTCGCAATCAAATCGGGAAACATTCGTGTGAGTTCATGCAATCCCGCGATCGTTCCGCCCCCTCGGCCAAGTTCGGCACAACGTTCGACAAACGCTAGCCGCGGGGAAGTGAGGTCGCCGGATTCAATTTGAGGCAAGATTGCAAAGCCGACTACGTTTCCCGCAATGGAGATCAAACGCTCCCTTGCCTGTATCCTGAACGGGTCGTCACTTGCTGGCATACTTGCAACAGTGTTAGCGATTCCATCGAGGAGTTCCACCGCTTGTTTGCGACTAGGAAGCATTCTTGCGACTAGTCTGCTACCGAGAGCCGCCGCTGCAATGCTATGCAGTCTACGCTCTACATCGTTCTGGAGTTGGATATGCTCGGCAATTCCTGAATCCAGGGCTGTCTCGAAAAGGTACGAACGCGCCGTGCCCATAGGGTCAGAATCATCCGTTCCCGGCAGAGCCGCAACGATGTGGGGAAACAGGTCAACGTCAAGCGGCAGACCGTTCCTTTTTGGATCTCCGGACGACCAGAGACCTCGTCCGAAATCCTCGCGCTCTCGTTGCTCAAGGCAACCGTGAGCAGCGAGGTAAGCCAATCGATGCACCGCTTGTGCCCGACTAGTTCCGGCCTGTCTGACTGCCGCCAAAAGATTCGCTACACAGGCACTCCATCGCGTCTCACCTGGCGGCCTGACAGGGGACGTGCCACGCGAGAACAATTCGCCTGCCGGTTCGGGCCACTGAACTGATATCGGCTGGCCACCAGGTGGCAGTGGGAATTCGAGGCAATCTATGACCAAATGGCCACGCTGTACAGGCGGAAGGGAGACAAGGCTCCGTTCGAGCAAGTTTCTAACAGGCTCATATAACCAGTGATGCACCCTGTGCGGAATTGAAACAATCTCACACCCAACCCGAAACGCTTCCAACGCAACTGAGGGTTCGGCTCGCGCGATCACGCGCGACAGGACTTCGACAAACATGCGAAGTCGTTCCACCGAGTTGGCGGGGCCAAACGTGGTCCCAGGGC
>CAIQVS010000164.1 GCA_903875345.1 uncultured Pseudomonadota bacterium
CGACAATGGGCTGCGAGGCCTGCCGAGGAGTCGCCTCTTCTTTTTTTTAAGTGCCGTGCCTACTTAAGCGCAGTAACGCCAGAACCAAAGGGAGACAAAACGACGATGACACCTTAAAATACCCGTTTGCAGGCAAGGCCATGTTATTGTTAGAGTTCAATCATGCGCCGTTTGTACCTGTATCTTTTCCGTCAACTCCTCTTCGCGTTCACCTTTGCGACGGTGGCGGTGACGTTTGTCGTTCTGTTCACGCAGCTTTTCAGGCTGCTGTCGGTCGTCATCAACAATTCGGCGACGGTCTGGGTGTTTTTGCAGATGCTGGCGTTGTCGATTCCGACCTTCCTGCCGCTGGTTTTGCCGCTCGCGCTCGGCATTGCCACGGTTTTTGCCTATCACCGCCTCGCCGTCGACAGCGAACTGGTCGTCATGAGCGCATCGGGCATCAGCCCCTTCAAACTGGCTTTGCCCGCGCTCGTTCTGGGCGGGATCGTCCTCGTCACATGCTTTGCCCTGACGCTGATGATGACGCCGCAAGCCAACCGCGACCTCGTCGCATTGCAATACAAGGTGCGCGACAGCTACGCCGTTTTTCTATCGCGCCCCGGCAGCTTCAACGACATCACCGACGGATTTACCTTCTACGCCGATAAGCGCGGCAAGGAGGGTACGCTGGAAGGCGTTCTGATCCACGATGTGCGCCGTCCGCAAAATCCTGTCACGATCATGGCGGATTCGGGACAGGTCACGCAAAACAGCGGCCAGCCGAGTATGGTGGTCTACAACGGGCGGCGGCAGGAAGTCGATCTCGCCACCGGCAAATTATCCGAAATGAGCTTCGATCAATACGTCATTGATCTTGACGCCGTACGCAGCGCCGCGCCGCAACGCCTGCCCGACCCGCGCGAGCAAACCGTCAATGAACTTCTCCACCCGACCGAGGACATGCTGAAGATGCGCGCGACGCGTGAGCATCTGATGGCCGAGCTGCACCAGCGTCTTGCGTCCCCCCTGCTCGCGTTATGCTATTTGCTGATCGGGTTGGCCGCCATATTGGCTGGCGAGTTTAACCGGCGCGGGATGGGGCAACGCATTCTTTTGGCTGCCAGCGCTATCATCATCGTGCAATCGACCTTCATGTCGCTTAGCAATATCATCGTGCTGCACAGCGATTTGATTTTTATTCTTTATCTAACGGCGCTTCTGCCTGCCGCGACATGTTTCTATCTGATCAGCAGCGACTGGTTGGAACCGCGTCCCCACAAAACAAAGGCGCTGGCGGCATGATCCGGCACTGGACTCTCAACCGTTATCTGGCGAGGCAGTATACGCTGTGGTTCAGCGTCATCCTCGGCGCGCTGACGGGGATCGTCTTTCTGTTTACCTTTGCTGAGTTAATGCGTCGCGCCGCCGACCGTGTCGACACAACGTTCGGCCTGATCCTGAAGATGAGCGTTTATAAAATACCCGACACGGTTCAGGAGATCCTTCCTTTTGCCGTTTTGTTTTCGGGTATGCTGACTTTCTGGAAACTGACCCGCAGTCAGGAATTGGTCGTCGCCCGCGCCGCCGGAATTTCAGCGTGGCAATTTCTGGCGCCCGCGCTTGCGGTGACGCTGCTGTTCAGTTTTGTCAATCTCTCGATCCTCAATCCCATCGGCGCCGTTTTCAATGGCCGCTACAAGGAACTTGACGCGCGCTACTTGCAACGCGCGCCGACGCTCGAATTGACGGGCGCGGGATTGTGGCTGCGGCAGCGCGATAATCAGCGGCGCTATCTTGTCCACGCCGATCATGTCAGCACGGATCCGCTGACCCTGACTCCTTTTCTGGTTTTCGTTTATGACAGCAACAATCATTATCTGGGGCGGATCGATGCCGAGAAAGGCGTGCTCAGCAACGGTTACTGGGACGTCCATAATATTTGGTTCAACTGGGATCAACAATCGCCGGAGCATCAGGATTCCTATCGCTTGCCGACGACACTGACCTTCAACAAAATTCAGGAAAGCATGTCGCCGCCCAACACGATTTCATTCTGGGAATTACCGCGCTTCATTCATGCCCTGAAAACGATCGGGCTGCCTCCGGCGCGACACCAGTTGGAATTCCAAGCCTTGTTGTCGCAACCCGTCCTGCTCTGCGCTATGGTCTTTTTCGCCGCCGTTTTCTCCTTGCGCATGAACCGGCGCGGAAACATCACCGGAATCGTGATTTCTGGAGCCTCTCTTGGCATTTCCGTTTTTATCCTTAACAATGTGGTACGCGCCTTCGGTGCCAACGAAATATTGCCTGTCGAGCTCGCGGCGTGGGCGATTCCCTTGACTGCGCTTTTGCTGAGCAACGCCGTTTTGCTGCACATGGAAGATGGATAAAGGCACGCATCAATGATCGCACGAACGAAAAACATGTGGTAGGATCACGCTATGAAATATGTTTCTCTCCTTGCCCTAACGATTGCTCTCGCGTCAATCGCGCTGACGTCTCCCGTGATGGCGCAAAGCATGCTGTCCTTGTCCAATCCGGCGGCGTCATCAGCCGCATCGCCGGGTGTGCGTGATCGCATCGCCGCCGTCGTCAATGACAACGTCATCACTACGCTCGACATTCGGCAACGTATGACGCTTGCCCTGTTATCTTCCGGTCTGCCGGAATCGCCTGAAATCGAGCAACGCCTTCTGCCACAGGTGCTGCGCGGGCTGATCGATGAACAGTTGCAGCTGCAGGAAGCCAAGCGGCTCGACATCACTGTGACGCAGGAAGACATTGACAAGGCGCTGGAGCGGATCGCGCACGATAATAATATTCCGGTCGATATGCGTACCTATGTCGCCGGTCACGGTGGATCGGTCGCCGCTTTGGAGCAGCAGGTTCGCGCCGGAATCGCTTGGAGCAAAGTCGTGCAGCGCGAATTGCGTCCGCGCGTCGATGTCGGCGACGACGAAATCGACGCCGTTATCGAACGGTTGCGCGCCAACGCGGGTAAGGACGAATTTCTTGTCAGCGAGATTTTCCTGAATGTCGATAGCCCCAAGGATGACCCGCAGATCAAGCAGGCTGCGGACAATCTCAATCAACAACTGAGAAACGGCGCGAATTTCGCTGCCGTCGCGCGGCAGTTTTCACAAAGCACCGGCGCGGCATCCGGCGGCGACATCGGCTGGATTCAGGAAGGCCAGCTTTCGTCGGAACTCAATGACGCTTTGAAAACGATGCAATCGGGACAGATCGTCGAAGTGCGCACGGCCAACGGCTACCACCTGCTTAAGCTACGTGAGCGGCGCACGATTTCGCTGAGCGGGGCGAGTGGGAAGCAGGATATTACCGTCGATCTTCGTCAGGTATTTCACCCTTTTGCCTCGGCCTCAGACCGTAACGGCTTGTTGGCGCAGGCGGATCAGTTGCGTTCGCAGATCAGTGATTGCGGTCAACTGGATCAAACCTTGGCGGCAAAATTTCCGGCATGGACATCGCAGAAACTTGGCAAGATAACGCTTGATAAAGTGCCGGTATGGTTGTCCGACAAGGTCGATAACACTCCCGTCGGACATGGCAGCGAACCCATCGCCACCGACAAAGGCGCGTTGATCGTCTTCGTCTGTGGCCGCGACATGCCTGAGGGCAATGTCGACCGCAACGCGCTGACCAATTCGATTGGCACTGAGAAGCTGGAGCTGCAGGCGCGTCGCCTGATGCGCGATTTGCACCGTGACGCCTATATCGATATTCGGCTTGGCCGGGATTCGTAAGGCATATTCTTGTGCCACAGCTCGACGCTCTTCCACCGCTTCGTGAGGTCATTGCCCGTCATGATTTGATGGCGCGGAAATCGCTTGGTCAGCATTTTCTCTGCGATCTGAATCTTACGCGGCGCATCGCCGAATGCGCGGGCGACATGGAAGGCCGCACGGTTTTTGAGATTGGCTCCGGTCCAGGCGGACTTACCCGCGCTCTTGTCGAAACGGCTGCGACGAAAATTATCGCGATTGAGAGAGACCGGCGCTGCGTCGAAGCTTTGACGGATTTGGTTGCTGCGGCGGCGGAGCGGCTGGACGTTATCGAAGGCGATGCGTTGCGGGTCGATTTGACCGGCCTTGCGCCAGCGCCGCGCAAGATCGTTGCCAACCTGCCCTATAACATCGGCACGGAATTGCTGATCGGTTGGCTGAAACAGATGCCCGCGTTCGAGAGCATGACCTTGATGTTTCAGGCCGAAGTTGCTCACCGCCTGACAGCCAAACCCGACGGCAAAGCCTATGGCCGCCTGTCGGTGTTGGCGCAATTCTGCTGCGAGGTAAAACAGGTTCTGGCGATTCCGGCGCGAGCCTTCACCCCGCCGCCGAAGGTCGACTCCGCCGTCGTGCATCTGACGCCGCGCCGCGACCGACCGATGGACATCGCTTTGGAAAAAATCGAAACCGTAACCGCCGCCGCGTTTGGACAAAGGCGCAAGATGTTGCGTTCAAGCCTGAAGCCGCTTGGCGGAGAAACGTTGCTGCTTCGCGTTGGAATTGATCCCACGTTGCGCGCCGAGAATCTCAGTCTAACGGATTTCGAAAATCTGGCGCGCGCTTTGGATGCGTAATTTCAAGCAACAAAAAAGGCGCAACCCGTAGGCTGCGCCTTTCTAGTAATAAAGCCTGAAAGCTTAGGCGGCCTTGGATGATGCTTGCTTGATCATCCCGCGAAGCTCTTCAAGGCTTTCATTCAAGCGCGAGCTGACCGCTTCCAACGCCTGATAATTGCACTTGGTAAGCGTCTCGGTGATGTCGCGCGCGTTGGCGATGCATTTATCAACCGCAGCTTTTGAAGCTTCGGCTTGACGGATGACTTTTTCTTCGGGCGAAGGCGATGACAGAACCGCATTCACCGTGCTGGCGGCCTCTTGCATTCCTTCGCGGACCAACTCGGTCTGGCGGCGGATGAGTCCTTGCACGCTTTCGAAAGCGGCCTGATTGAGCGCCGTAAAGGCTTCAATGTTGCGGCGCTGAGCCGACATCAAGGCCTCAAAATTCGGGGATGCCAATTTGAAGTCCGAGAACGCCTTGGAAGCGTCCGCAAATTTCGACATGTCCATGAATTTTGACACGTCCATCAACTTGGTAAAATCGGTCTCGAAGAAGGGATTGCTTGAAGGTTTCGACATTTCGATGTCCTCGTTGTTAAATTGACCGCCGCCACCTTAAAACGAACCTGCTTCAAGGGACCGAACTTGGTTAATGTAAACCAAATTAACTTTATTTGTCACGTTATTTCTTCTTGACAGCATACGATTATCCCAGCATGTCGAGATTTTGATCTCGATCAAGTTATTTTAACGCTGCCGTAAGCTTGCCAAGCCCGCGCAGAATCCGATCTAGAAACGACATTGTCTTTGACATATCAAGCGTTTCATCGCGGCTCCAGACAAAAGCGGATGCCGCATAGGTTGCCATTAATCCGGCGCGCGCAATGATACGTGCTTCGCTCAATTGGGCGCAATCCAGCATTGTATGCATCGCCTGACGCTGAGCCGTTATCAAAGCCAGTGCGATTCGCGGATTGTTTTTTGCTGCCGTGATGATGGAAAGAATTGCCGCTCGGTGTTTTTGCAGGACGTCGAAGCGCGCCATCATGACTTCGAACAAACGGTCGTGCGGCGTGCTTTCGGAATGGATTGATCCGACGGATTTCACGGTTTCCGCTGTGATGAAATGAACCAGCGTTGGAATAAGCGCCGACATGTCAGGATATTTCTCTGTCACGCGCGCCAGAGGAATTTTTGCGTCCTTGGCGATCTGTTCCACGGTCACGCTGTCCCATCCCTTAGCCGAAATCTGGCGAAAGGCAGCGGTAGCGAATTTCTTTTCGTCAGGGGAGAGGGAATGCGGCATGCAGATAGGCTCCGCGCTCCGTTATCGCGCCAATTCTTTCGCGCGTTTTGAGGCGGCCATCATTGCGGCTTGCAGGATTTCCGTCAGTCCGCCCTGCCCCAGAAGGATTTTCAGCGCAGCTTCGGTCGTGCCGCCGGGGCTGGTCACGGCGCGGCGCAAAGCCTCGGCGCTTTCCGGAGCCTCCGCCAATAACGCGCCGCTACCGACCACGGTTTGCCGCGCAAGCCGCGCCGCCAGCGTCGATTCAAGCCCCATAGACTCTCCGACTTTGGCCATGACTTCACAAAGCGCGAAAACATAGGCAGGACCGCTGCCCGACAGGGCGGTCACGGAATCGATCAGCGCTTCGTCCTCAAGCCACGCCATGCCACCGACGGCCTTCAGCATATCCTCGCAAAATCCGCGTTGCGCAGAAGTGACGTTCCGATTGGCAACCGCGACCGTCATGCCCGCGCCGATGCTGGCGGGAAGGTTGGGCATCGCCCGCACAACCGCAGCGCGATCATTTCCCAGAAGCGTTTGAAGTTTTGCAATCGTTATGCCCGCAGCGATCGATAGAAACACCGCCGAGGACAATCCGGAATAGGTCGGGATTACGTCGGCGAATTGCTGAGGCTTGACGGCGAACAGGACGATGTCCGGCGTAAAGTCTTTCTCGATAAGATCGCGCGAAGCCACCCAGCGTACAGAACCATCTTGCGGCAGAAAATCTGGCGGCGCTGCAGGTTCAACGACCACGACTTCGGAGGTCAGACGCGCCGCAAGAGTTTGGCGCAGCAACGCGCCACCCATCTTGCCGCACCCGACGAGCAGGAGGCGGAGCTTGTCAGTCATCGGTTACTGCGACAAAGGCAGGGAGTCCGGAGGCAGGACATAAGCCGCGCACAAGGAACCGCCGCCCGGCAACGGCATGCGACCCGAACAATTCGTCGGTTCCCATCCGCGTTGGCGCATGCATTCGGTGACGATCAGGCTCGGCTTGGCCTCGCACTCATTGTCCTCGTTCGGCGTAATGGTCACGCCCGTTTCGGCCAGACGCTGTTTGTCAGGTTGGAACTGAACGATTTCTTCCTGAGTCACGGTCGAG
>CAIQVS010000165.1 GCA_903875345.1 uncultured Pseudomonadota bacterium
ATGCGGCTTCCGGCGTTCATGATCCCCTGGATCCCGAGCAGCACGACCCCGGCGGCGCGATTGAAGACCAGGGGCGCGCCGAACCCCCAGTGGGGCGTCGCCAGGGACAGGCAGCCGTATCGCTTAGTCAATTGGCTGTCGAGGTTTTGCGCGGCAATGGCTCTGGCCCACCGACATCAACCGTCGAGCCTTTCGTTTGGATTATGACATAGGACATCCCCATGACTTTGACCCTCGAATGGGCTTGTGGCTTCGAACAGTTCGGAGCCATTAGCGACATCGCGCAAGTAGCGCAGCCTTGGACAGCTCAGCTTTCCAACGGCAACTTCATGAGCATATCGACGACGACAGGTGTGCGCTCTTTACAGGGCAGCGGCGTCACGCCGAAGGCGCTTAACCTCGGTAATTTTGTTAGCAGTGGCGTGATCTGGACGGTGCCGAATATCGGCACGCGCTATTTGGGCATGGGCTGGTTTTTGCCTGCGCTTCCGAGCGCCGAAGGCAATCTTTTTCAGTTCACCGCGACACCGCCTGCAAATCCAGGGGGAGTTGGCGCGGACGGCGTACGCATCACTCTCGACAACACGGGAACCGTTCGCATCCGCCAGAACTCGACCAATGCCGTGCTGGTGACCTCGGCGGCCTATGCCGTCAGCGCCAACACCCAATACTGGCTGTCGATGTCCTGCAACCCAAACTCCGGATGGGTAGCGTTTGCCTTGAACGGCACCGTTATATGTACGGCAACGCTTGGCATCAACTTCGCGCTTCAATACATCACGTTTCTCTCGGCAGGCGTTTCGTCGGTTGGCCAGAATATCGTGGTTGATGATCTGGTTTCCTATTCGACAGACGGTACAGACACAGCATCGACGCTGGTGCCACCGCGCTCGGTCTGGACAAGCCTTCCCAATGCGGTGGGCGACCAGACTCAATGGTCGCGTGTTGGCGGCGCGGTTGCCAATTGGGACTCCGTCAACGGACAGACCTACCAGACCGCCATGTACAACACAACAAGCCAGAATGGCACGCTCGATTATTACAACATCACCGATCTTCCCGGCGCACCAACCACCATCGACGGTGTGGTCGTCACGGCTTGCGCGCGCAAGGAGGACTCCGGTTCGCGCAATCTAAAATTGCATGCCCGCGTCAATGGCGTCGATGATGTTTCATCGGCGCTTATGCTCACGACCGGCGCGGCGTTCTGGTACCTGTCGGCGACATTCCCGCAAGCGCCTGGCAGCGTGGCGTGGACGGCATCAGCCATCAACCTCTGCCAGCTCGGACTGGAATCCGCCTGATGGGTACGGCAGCCGATGTCGAGCAGATCGCTCTCGTTACCGTGGGTGACGGGCCGAAGCGCATCAGCGTGGCATCATACAGTCTGACCATTATCGGCAACGGCTCCGGCGTTGCCAGTTTTCAGCAAGCCCATCTTGTCACGGTCGGCAACGGCCCAGGCATTGCCGATACAGCTCAGGTTGCGCTTACCGCCGTGGGTGACGGCTCCGGCATTGCCGACATTTCGCAAACCTTCGTTTCCATCGTGGGAGCGTGAACATGATCCCCGCAATACGCAATCAAGAAGAACCAGAGGACTTCGATATGGACGCCACAGAAGCCGAGTATTTCCGCAGCATCGGGAGACTGGAAGCGCAAGTCACCGCGCTGACCACCGCCGTGGGCGAACTCAAGACCAAGCTCGACGGCATCGACACACGTCTCGATACGCTCGACCGAATGGCCAATCGGTGGAAAGGCGGCTTCGCCGTCATCCTTACGCTCGGAGCTGTGGCTGGCTTCGTCATTGATCACATTTTTCGGCTTTTTTCACCACGCTAACCAAAGGAGCACACCATGACTACGACAGAGCCATCGCGCGGCATTCGCAACAATAACCCCGGCAACATTCGTAAATCCAAAGATCCATGGCAAGGACTGGCAGAGCAGCAGACCGATGCCGATTTCTTTGTTTTTCAATCGCCGATCTACGGCATCCGTGCGCTGGCGCGGACTCTGATTACCTATCAGGACAAATACGGGCTGGGAACCATCAATGCCATTATCAGCCGGTGGGCGCCGCCAACCGAGAACAAAACAGATGCCTATATAAGTGAGGTGATCGCCAAGACCGGCTTTACCGCTGACCAGGCAGTCAATATGCACAGCTATACCGATTTGAAGGCGGTGGTTACCGCCATTATCACGCAGGAAAACGGCCAGCAGCCCTATACCTCCACACAACTCGATAAAGCCCTCGTGTTGGCCGGTGTCGAGCCTCCTGCGCAAAGCCTGCAGCAGACCCGCACTGTCAAAGGCGGCCAGACAGCGACGGCAGCCACGGTGGGCGTCGGCGTTTTGGAGGCCGTGCGTGAAAGCGTCGATCCGGCGCGGGATGCGCTTCTCAGCATCGCCCCCTATCTTGATGGCGTGAAATGGCTGCTTTTGGCCGTTACGCTGATCGGCATCGGCGTGATGATCTGGGCGCGAATTGATGACCGCCGCAAGGGGCTGCGCTGATGTGGGCGCTGTTCACCGGCTGGCTTTCCAGCAACGCCCTGAAACTGATCGGCTATGCCACGGCGGCTCTTTCAGTTTCTGCAATCCTGCTCGGCGCGCGCGAAGCCGGACGCACTGCCGAGCGTTACGACCAACTTCAAAAATCGATGGAGATCAAAAATGCACAGCTTCAAGCGACGCTTACTGCTCCTCGCACTCGTGA
>CAIQVS010000166.1 GCA_903875345.1 uncultured Pseudomonadota bacterium
ACATGGGAACTCATCAACGACGGCAAGGTAACGGCGCATCTGGCCGACGGCCTCGCGCTTCGCCGCTCTCGCGTAATGAACGAGAACCGCGTCGAACTGACGGGCTTCACATCGGGCATGGTCGATAGTCTCAAAGCACGTGGGCTGTTCGGCGAAATTATCGCGTGGAAGTTACGCTTGTTCGTTCCCGTAGGTGATGCAAGCAGAACCATCTTCGAGAGGTTGCTCGACCGCTGGCCACTTACCAACCTTACGGAACGGGGGTAAACCATGTCCTGTGCTTCCGATCTCGCGCTTCGCCTCGGTCAGGAGGCCGAGGCGGTGTGCCGCGCCTATCTCCCCTCCGGCAAACGTCATGGGCGTTACTGGCATTGTGGCAATGTTCAGGGTGATCCAGGCCAAAGCCTCTACGTTCATCTTTCCGGCCCACATATGGGTCAATGGACGGATAGCGCAACGGGAGAACATGGTGATTTGCTCGATCTCATTGCGCTGAATCAGGGTATAAATATACGCGCTGCGCTTAACGAAGCGCGGCGATTCCTGAATATGCCGACAGTCACGCATGAGCTGACAATATCGTCTGCCGTGCCTTGCGGTTCGCCAGATGCCGCACAACGCCTGTTCGCGGCTGCAAAGCCGATCAGGGGCACGTTGGCAGAGACATATTTGCGCCGTCGCGGTCTTGTTTTACCGCCGAATGTTTCCTCCTTACGCTTTCATCCACGCTGTTATTATCGTGGTGAAGCAGGTCGCGAGACCTGGCCCGCGCTCATCGCCGCGGTCACGGACAACAGCGGCACGATCACGGGCGTTCATCGCACATGGCTCGATCCGGCAGGTGGCAAAGCACCCATTGAAACGCCGCGCCGTGCCATGGGTGGTCTACTCGGGAATGGCGTAAGATTCGGGCATGCTGAGGATGTGCTCATTGCCGCCGAGGGCATCGAAACCGCCCTTGCGCTCACAACCGTGATGCCTACCATGCCTGTCATCGCTGCGTTGTCGTCCGCGCATCTCGCCGCTTTGATCCTACCGCCCTCATTGCGCCGCCTCTACGTCGCGCTTGATAATGACGACGCCGGCCAGCTTGCGTTGAAACGGATGGGCGAACGTTTTCAGTCATCCGCGCTCGACCTTCGTGCCCTTGTGCCATGCACCGAAGATTTCAACGCAGACCTTCTTGCCTGTGGAACGGACAGGCTCAAGGCATGGATCGGGGAACAACTCATCGCGGACGACATCCGGCGCTTTCTTCATCCGTGCATCCCGCAAGACGTCGAGACATGTTCGACGGAAATATGGCCGGAAGGAAGGGCGGCATGATGGCGGTTTCTTTGTTAGAGGGCCGCGCCACGGCCTTTCCAAAAGGGGTGATCTGCCAGCGTCAAGCGGCTTGGCAACGGCCTTTGGCCGTCCTCCACTTCGTTGCGGCCCTACGGGTGCAAAACCGCTTTATCCGCTGGCGGACGATCCCCGGAAAGGCCGCAAAGGCGCGGCCTCATATCACAAAGGAGACTCGCCATGACACACGCCCTGTTCCCATCCGACACACTTTCCGACGAATCATCCGAACCTGTCCACACCGCCTCGCCGACCGCACAACTCCTCGATGAATTGCAGCAGCACGGCTATCGTCCTCACGGCGACGAGCCTGATCCTCGCCCCCTGCCCGACCCTGACCGTGCCGAACAAGAAATCGTGGCCTGCGTCGAAGCACTCTCCGGCCTATTTGCTGACACGGCGCTCGAAAGCGACACGGACGACATACTCTGGTCGTTCGCCTACATCTTTCACCGCAAGATAGCCGTCCTCGACCGCACACTCGACGACAACGAACAGGCGCAACGTCGCTCTCAACAGGAACAGGATGGCTCCGAAATCAAGTCCGTCGAACTTGAGCGTCTGACCGCGCAGGGCTTGGCCATTATCGACCGCCGCAACGCCTTCGAATCCTTCCGCGACATAGCATCCAGTCAGTACGAAACTCTCACCGGTTCCGCCTGGCGTCCACGCACCGGCTCGATGACCAACCGCAAAACACTGACCGCTTCCCTGATCGACAGCCGTGACTTCCTCGCCGCCAAGCGCCGCGCCGAAATCGAACCGCTGTTGCCTGCTGGTCCCCGTATCGCCTTTACAGGTGGCGTCACATGCAACGACCATATCCGCATCTGGGACGCTCTCGACAAATCACGCACACGGCATCCCGACATGGTACTGATCCACGGCGGATCACCACGCGGCGCAGAGCGAATTGCTGCTTGCTGGGCCGACAATCGCAAGATTCCACAGATCGTCTTCAAGCCTGACTGGACTCGTCACAAAAATGCGGCGCCGTTCAAGCGCAACGATGCGATGCTTGAGGCACTGCCGATCGGCGTCATCGTCTTCCCCGGCTCCGGTATTGCCGAAAACATCGCCGATAAAGCTCGCAAGATGGGCATCCCTGTCTGGCGTTTTGACACGGAGGACGGCGCGTAAGCGCCGTTTCTTCTCGCATGAAGTCCAGTTTGGTTGCCGCGCTGCGGCGTTACCCCACGCCTATGCTGCGCGCAGAAAGTTTCCGCACCGCTTGCTCAATGTCGTCATCCGACGTGGTTTCGAGTTGGCGACAAAGACTTGCGACGAATTCCATGCCTGAGAATTTTTCAGCAGACACCTCCGGCGCGTTGCGAAATATCTCAATCACTTCTCGTATATGGGAGGCCGTAAAGGTGCGTTTTGGCATGACAGAAAATCGAGGATTTAGCGTTTTTGAGGAAGCGATCCATTGCACTGGATAGCGAATAAAGCAAGGACAACAGATGTTGTTCTTGCTTTCAGAGCGCTGACAAACAAAACCTCTCGCCGGATATACTCTAACAAGGGGTTTGCGTCATGGCCTCATGCAAAAACGATCCCGACCAAAAGAATTTGCATCGTACCATCATCCTGAACGTTCTCCGCTTGCCCATAGTTGCAGACGAATCCGAAGGAGATCCAGGTCAAGCCGATATTGCAGTTCAGGTAGGTTTCGCCGCTTCTTTTTGGCATAACGTCCCCTTCCTGACCTCCCTCTCTTAAACGCATGACCCTTACCTGCATTGCGAATATCGGAGCGCATAGAGCCTGTTTGCTTCCGTGGCTAATCTTTCAGGTTGCGGGTTTTCAGTTTTCTAATACGTCTGATAATCTGAGCGTCTTTTTGTTGGCGACGTGCAAAAATGTGATGGCCATTCGTCTCCTTCGTTGCCGTTGTTATCGTTGCATGACCATCCCTGCTTGTCCCCTTATCGCTTAAATCCCGCGTCGTGCCGTTCAACCCGCCGGTCAGGAAAATTTCCCCTGCGCTGAAGGGTGCTCCGCTGTGCTTCGCCCCTTTGGGTGACAGCAAGCTGTCAACCCTTCAGCGCATTCCTCGCGAGCCAAATTTTCCCTCCCTTACGGGCGCTCCACTGCGTTCCGCCCTTTCGCTTTGCTTCAGGTGAACAGACCCGCCTTGCGGTCTTTTCGCTGGGGTCATCGCAGGGATGGTCCCTGACGATAAA
>CAIQVS010000167.1 GCA_903875345.1 uncultured Pseudomonadota bacterium
CATAAGGCTGCATCGATCGCCAATGTATCGGCGCATCAACCCGCAACGCAGCCGTCAACGCTTCGCCAAGCGCAACCGCGAGGGCGTTTTCAAGACCGGGCGTCACGGTAATCAGATCAATGACTTGTTCGGTTTCGTCATCCTGATGATGCAGCAGAGTGTCGATCGCGTCGGCTTCGGCTTTCAGTTTCGTCGCAACGGCCTGCGCTTCGCGGGCGATGTCGCGGGCTTGAACCTGAATCTGTTCCGCGTCGCGGTAGCTTTGTTCGGCGGTTTGCGCCTGACTTTGACGGCGCGCGAGTTCTTTCTCCGAAGCCTCCACCAGCGCCGAAGCGAAGGCAAGATCGGGACGCGCCGCCGCGTCCTGAATCAACGTCGCGCGTTGCGTCTCCATCTGTTCGCGACGCTGAAGCAACTCCGCCCGCCGCGTCGATAGGCTTGACATTTCCTGCCGCAACGCCTGCTGGCGCGCTTCGTCGGCGGCAAGCGTTTGCATAGCCTGCGTCAATGCCCTGTCGAGATTTTCGACATCCTCGCTCACGGCACGCAGGGCTTGCGTCGCCGTCGGCATCTGAACTTCGATATCCGTGGCCGACGCGGTCAGTTGCTGTTGCTCGCCTTGCAGTTTGGCAATCGCGGTATCGGCATCGGCGCGGCGTTCCTGTTCGCGCTGCTGATCGCTGCGGGCCTGCGCCAATCTCTGTTGATGCGTTTGAATTTCGCCGTGAACGCGGCGCGATTCCGTCTCGATTTGCTCGCGCGTCAAAGTCAATTTCTGAACAACCGCCGCCGCCGTCGCCTCAACCTGACGCAGTCCCGGCAGTTCGGAGGCAATTTCGGCGCGCTCGGTGTTGCCACGCGTGACGACCGACAGCAGCTCGCCGACTTTCTTCTCGGCATCCTGCAAGGCCTGCTGCATGGCCGTTGAATTTTGCTCCGCTTCCAGCCAGCGCAAGCGCATGAGGGAAGCCTCGGCACGGCGGATATGCTCGGCCAAATTGCGGTAGCGCGACGCTTGCCGCACCTGCTGTTTCAGGCTGCGCAACTGCGTGTCATAGGCTTTCAGCACGTCATCGACGCGAGTCAAATTCTGCTCGGCGGCTTTCAGCTTCAGTTCCGCTTCGTGCCGTCGCGCATGCAGCCCGGCCGTTCCCGAAGCTTCTTCGAGAATCTGGCGGCGGTCCTGCGGCTTGGCGCGGATCAGGGCGTCGATCTGCCCCTGCCCGACGAGATTGGTCGAGTGCGCCCCCGTCGCCTGATCGGCAAACAGCAACTGCACATCGCGCTGGCGCACCAGACGCCCATTGATACGGTAATCGGATCCGGTCTCGCGCTCGATCCGGCGCATGACGTGGATTTCGTCGTCGTTATTGTATTCCGCCGTCGCGGTGCGGTTCTCATTATCGAGGACGAGCGCCACTTCGGCCAGATTGCGCGAGGGACGCATCGCCGTGCCGCCGAAAATCACATCGTCCATATCCGCGCCGCGCATCCGTCGCGGCGAGTTTTCGCCCATCACCCAGCGCAAAGCCTCAACCAGATTGGATTTACCGCAGCCGTTCGGACCAACGATACCGGTCAGCCCCGGCTGGATGTCCAACTCGGTCGGTTCGACAAACGACTTGAAACCATGAAGATGCAAACGTGTAAAATGCACGCGGACTCCGATTGCTTGATGTTCAAATTACTTCTTCGCCGCCAACAAGCGATCGAACACGGCGGAGAACTGGGCAACGGTTTGCGCTCCCTGCAGTTTCTCCACCCCATAATTAATGACGAAAGTCGGGGTCGCCTGAATGTTCAGTTTTTCGGCAGCCTTGGTGCGTTCGGCTATGACCCGATCCTGCAAAACTTGGTCCTGCAGACAGGTCTTGGCATTGGCTTCGCTTAGGCCGCCAAGCTTGGCGTACTGGATCAAAGCCTGATCAACGTTCTGCGCATTTGCCCACGCCATCATGTTGCCGTAGAGAGTTTTGATGAAAGGATAATACTCATCTTCCGGCATGCACCGCGCCACAACCGCCGCCTTCAGCGCCACGCCGTCGAGCGGAAAATCGCGGAGAATAAACCGCACTTTGCCCGTATCGACGTATGTTTTTTCGAGTTCAGGCAGATCCTTGATGTAAAATTCGGCACAATGAGGGCATGTCATCGAAACATATTCCTCAACTGTAATCGGGGCGTCCCTCCTGCCTAGAATGCGGTCGGGCAGAGAGTCGTCGGCCAGAACGGGCAGCGCCACCGCGCACAGCAAGGCCACCAGCCCAGAAAGCAAACTTACACTACGCGTCATAAGGAATCTCTCCCGCTGCGAATCGACATCGCCCAATATAGGGGAGATTCAGGTGTTAACTCAAGGGAAAGAGCAGTTTTAAAAAGATAGACAAGTACGAGTTGTGCGTTGTATGAGGACAGCGTAAATACTTGTAAACTTTCCCTTGGTTAATTCTTGGGATGAAATTTCGCGTAAGCGAGCATTTTTTGACACTGGAGTTATAATGGGTTTCGGGAATTTTTCTTCTGTAGAGCTGCCAACGGATCAAGGCATTTTTAACATACGCGTCCTCCCCGAGTTAATAATGCTTGGAGCCAAAAACGGTCAGGACGTTTACACGTTCCTTGAACACTATGTAATGGTTCCGATTGGATTGAGGCCTTTGGGTCAAGCCTTGGCCTTTGTTCATCGTACGGATGTGTTTGAAGACTTGTTTCTGCCCTCTATCAGACAGGAGCTAAATGCTCCACAACGGTTACTGAGTCTGCTTGATCGGACCGGCAATGGAATTTTGCTTTATTTCGATTCCCTACGTCCCGACGCTATAGGAAGTTTACAAAAAGGACTTGATTCCACAGTTAAGTACGAGCCAGCAAGTATGGAATCTGTCATTCGTCGCTTTGCAGGGCATCCAAACATATCCTGTCAGTTAACCACCGTTGTGACCCGCGACAGCGAGAAGCCCATACCTCCACGCTTCGGGAGCATCGCTATACATAGGCTCGATGAGGTTGTCGACGTGCCGATGCCCCAGCCGGTGCGTAGCCTTCTTTTTCCGGATGCCGATGAATCAATTGTTTTGCGTAAATGTCTCTCGCATTTCGCGCTTGTCAACGGCATCCCGCAAAATGATGATCCCCCCTTTGTTCGCGTTCATTCATCCTGCGCTACAGGCGATATCAACGCGTCACGCCGATGTGATTGTGGCCCACAGTTCCGAAAGGCAATGCGACGGATGACGCAAGAATGTGGCAGCGCCGTTGTTCTGGACGATGCGGAAGGCCGCGGCGTAGAGACGCTTGCCGGTAAAATGGCGTTTTACCGTGCTGCCCTTGGGGAAAAATTAGACACATATGCCGCAATGAGAAGGTTTGGTTATCCAACAGGCGCCGACGGGTACGGCCCCGACTTAAGACAATTTGCGGGGCCGGCACAACTCCTTCAGAAAATTGGGATTACATCCATTATCTTGGGTACGAACAATCGCCACAAGGCTGAGCGGTTGGAGGCTCGGGGAATTAGAATCGCCGGAACAGACAGGGTTGTAGCGGACGTAGTACACCCAGAAACTGAGGGTTATTTGAAGGCTAAACGTGACCGTGGTGGTCACGTTCTCGGCGCATTGAAGGTCGCATAATGCTCCTGTCTTATTGCACCATTACCGGTGCCGATGATGCCGTTGATCCTGCCAGACTTGAGGCGATATCGCATCAGTATCCTTTCGTTGAGTGGGCGATTCTATGTTCGCCAGATCATGCGGGCAAGCCGCGATACCCAAGGGCAGAATGGGTTAAGGGTTTCCACGCGGCATGTCCGGATGTGCACAAGGCCACGCATCTTTGCTACAGTGCTTTGACAGGATTTATCAATGGCGACGAAGCCATTCTATCTCATGTCGCGGCCTTTCCACGGATACAGCTTAACATCAGCCCCGATTCCGATGTCGCAACCATCGATCCGGTTGCTCTCATGCGACAGGTGGCAAGGCAACCAGACAAGCAATTCATCCTTCAATATAATGAGCGCACAAGGCATCTTCTCATCGAGGGGGCGCCCTCCAATCTTGCCGTTTTACTTGACGCTTCCGCAGGCACAGGGGTGCGACCCGATAGCTGGCCGCCACCTTTGCCCGGACGGTTGTGTGGATATGCAGGAGGAATTGGTCCGGACAACATCGGTGAAACCCTTGATTCACTGTCGGGAATTGTCCCAACGGGTTCCAGAACTTGGATCGACATGGAATCGCGCGCAAGGACAAACGATCAACTTGATCTAAATAAGGTGCTAGCCGTGCTTGAGATTATGAAACTCAACGCAAGGCAACTCGACACAAGTGAAAAAAACCAATTTATATTGGGATTGACATGACATCCGTTCACGAAGATCAATTCATTGTTGTTCCTCCGGTACATTGGGGTGAATCTGATCCGTTTAAACGAGGGGCGATTTTCTGCACTGATCGCAAGGGATCGCTGCACAACGCCATCGGCAACTATGGCGCAGCGTATACTACTTGGCGTGCAGCCGCCGTTGCAGCCGGAAGGATTGATCCTCAACATCGCCCTGATTACACAAAAGCGGTTTCTCCTTTGAGATTCAGGCAAAATTCTCATTGGTCAGGACCGAATGCGATTGCCAGCTTCGACCCGTTTGGGCATTTAGTGCCGGAATTGTATCCGGATCTAATCGCCAGCGGCTACAATGTGCGACCAACGATCGCCTTTACCAAAGCGACGTTAGATCAGGTAGAAACCCGTCTCGCCATGGCGAATGGCTTGTTGCGACCGGACGGAAGAGTATTAAACGACAACGGCACGATCAATGTGACGAAAATCGCAATCGAGCCCGTTTGGTATATTCCGAGCATAGCTAGATATTACGGAACCGAAGAAAGTGCATTTCGTGAAGGTCTTTATCATGGACTTGGAAAAAGCAATCCGGATTTGCTAAAGACCGATCTGCGGGTCTTTTTACCTTCCATTGAAGAAACAACGGTCTACATCATTGGTGATTTCAGTAAAGTTGGCGATCCAGCCGTAACGCACGCAGCGCGTACGCACGACAAATGCGCAAGCTCTGATGTGCATGGGGCAACGATATGTTCCTGCCGCCCTGCCTTAATGTGGGGCTATGAAGAAGCTATCCGCGTCGCACAAGACGGCGGAATTGGCATCATCGTGGCGACCGGGCTGGAGGGTCGCGGACACGGAGTTATTTCCAAGAATCTTGTTTACAACGCTCGGCAAACAGGCCCCGATCGACCGGAAGATTATTTTGGCGCGACCGTGCGGGTTACAGGTGCTGAAGATTTGCGCGAGCAGATGTTACCGACAGACATCTACCGCTGGATGGGAGTCAACAGAATTAATGTGTGGCTATCGGGTAGTCCGCATAAAACTGCCGCCATGAGAAACGCAGGCATAGAAATTGTTGAGGGAAGACCTCTTCCTCTCGACCGTCTTCCCGATTATGTGGCAGAAGTTGAGATTCGAGCAAAAATAGGTGCTGGTTACGCCTACGTATAGACTCCACGAATCCGCACAGCAGAACGACGCCTATCCGGCACGGTTAAGGCGCAGGAGAATGCCAGTTGTGAAATTTCAGTTTGCGCTTTGAAACATAGGCAATTCGCACACCTTCGGCCATTAACTGCATGCGCGCTTCTACCATTCCATCCGCGCGTTTAAAGCTTCCGAAACGGGGTTTGCGGCGGGCTATAACGCCTTCAAGACCATTATTAATGATAAGGCGCGCACAACCGAGACACGGCGAAACGCTGACAGCCATGTAGTGCCCTTTAAGCGTCTGATGTTCCGCCCCAACCCGCCCAATGTCAGTAAGGTACCATCGCACCCGATCCATAATACCGCCGAGATGTTGTTCGGGCAAACGCCCGTCGTCCGCTTGAAGCGCTTGCGCCTTCACGCCCAAAGGTTTGGCCAGAGCGTTGGGTTCGGCGCAGGCATTGCAGTGGCTTCGTATCCCCTCTTCATAGGCCGTTGCAGGTATTGCCTCGATATCAATGCCGTCCGGTATTCCGTTGTACCCATAAGAAATTATACGGTTGGTCTGCTTATTGATGACAACAGCGCCGACGCATTTGTGAGAATTGGCGTGGCCACCAAGTTGTCCGACAATGTCTTCGGCAAATTTGTGCCAGAGGCGGATAACTTTCTTCTTCGTCACCTACTCAGGGCTGGATTCCAGTTCGGTAATCCGGTCCCCAAGCCGAGTGATTATTGATTTGCCGTCTTCCCCAACTGTCTCATATTCCCAACGCAACTCACGCAGGACTCCCATGAAGCGAACCATTTCCTTTTGGAATTCAGTCCCGTGATGTTGATGGGGAATCCCAGCATGGATTTCTTTGATACGTCGCGTCAGTTCAGCCGCAACAGTTTGAATCTCGCGCTCGACTTCCCTGACTCGTTGTTTATACGCTGTCGTTTTCTTTGCCATAAAATATCATTTCAAAAACAGAGTAACAAAACATGAAGCAAAATATTCTTACTGCGCCTCATCAAAATATATGCTGCGCCTAAACCCCCAGCAGCAACCGCTCCGGATTTTCGATGCATTCCTTAACACGGACGAGGAAGGTGACGGCCTCGCGGCCATCGACGACGCGGTGGTCATAACTAAGGGCAAGATACATCATCGGGCGAAGCTCAATCTTGCCGTTGACGCCGATAGGCCGTTCCTTAATCGCGTGCATCCCCAGAATGCCGGATTGCGGCGGGTTAAGGATCGGCGTCGACATCAAAGAGCCGTAAATCCCGCCGTTGGTGATCGTAAAGGTACCGCCGGTTAGTTCCGGCATCGACAGCTTACCGTCGCGCGCGCGTTTGCCGAGATCGGCGATGGTTTTCTCAATCTCCGCGAAACCGAGCCTGTCGGCATCGCGCATGACCGGAACGACCAGCCCCTGCTGCGTGCCGACGGCGACGCCGATATCATAGTAATTCTTATAGATCAGGTCTTCGCCTTCGATCTCGGCGTTGACCGCCGGAATTTCCTTCAACGCCAGCACGACAGCTTTAACGAAGAACGACATGAAGCCGAGCTTCGCGCCGTACTTCTTCTCGAACGAATCCTTGTGCAGGGAACGCAGCGCCATGACGTTGGTCATGTCGACTTCGTTGAACGTCGTCAGCATCGCGGCGGTGTTCTGCGCCTCCTTCAGCCGTTCGGCGATGCGCTGACGCAGGCGGGTCATGCGCACACGTTCTTCGAGTTCGGGACGCGAGCGCGGCCCCGCCGGTTGCGCCGGTGCGCGTGGAACCGAAGGGGCGGAGGCCGGACGCGCGGCCAGATTAAGAATATCCTCCTTGGTCACGCGGCCATCCTTGCCTGTGCCAGCCACACCATAGGGATTGATGCCGCGATCTTCGGCCTGCTTGCGCGCGGCGGGCATAATAAACGGCGCAGGCGTCGTGGCAGAGGGAGGCGTCGAAACGTTGGCCGCCGTTTTCGGCGTTTGCGCCGCAGCTCCGGTCGTCGCGCTCACGCTTGACGCTGTAACCGAGGCCGCGCCTTCCTGAATCACGCCGAGAACCGCGCCGACGCCGACATTGCCGCCTTGCGGCACTTTTATCTCGCTGATCACACCCGCAGCGGTCGCATTGATTTCGAGAGTTACTTTGTCCGTCTCCAACTCCACGAGAGGTTCATCCATACGGACGGCATCGCCGACGTTTTTCAGCCATTTGGCGACGGTCGCTTCGGAGACGGATTCGCCCATCGGCGGAACAAGGATTTGCGTGCTCATCAGATGAACCTATATCAAGGGCTAAGGTATGGACTTTGATACCTCATGCGGGCAGGAAATTAAAGGGATTTCAGGGACAGGAACCAGCCAGCTAAGAATTTCGGGCTATCTTTTCCGGAATGACTCTTCTTTTTAAAATCATACGGGCAGTAAGAGCCTGTTCATGATCTTTTTATGAGCAGAGCGAGGAAAGCGAGAGCGACCATGTTCAGGCTGGTGTTGAGTTTACGCTCGCAGTTTTTCCAAAGTCTGCGGCATTTGTCGAGC
>CAIQVS010000168.1 GCA_903875345.1 uncultured Pseudomonadota bacterium
AAAAGAAAGTGGTAGAAACAGACATCGAGCGGCTGGCCGCTTAACCAGCGAAACTTAACCGGCGGGACTCTCTCTTAAGTTTGCCCAGTTTCTGTCCAACTCACGGGGGCCACCCCACTGGCTAAAATAACCAAGGATATTAGAAGATTCCCCGCGAGTGTTGACTTGAGGTTTGCGCGTAAAGACGACGATTCATTTCCTTCGCACAATACCTTTGATAATCTTGGATCAAAATCTGCGCGGGTTGCACTCGTCAGAAAATATGCGACTGAACATCAGGAGTATAATTGCATCCTGGATTTTTTGCCCGACACGAAAGAAGAAACAAACAGCAATGATATAGTTGCCAACGCAAAGACCAAAGAAGGATTCGTGTATCTTGGGATGTTAAAAATTGACACCAAGAAACGCTACAAGATTGGCAAGACCAATCTTGTGGAACGAAGGAATACAGAATTATCACTTCAGCTTCCGGAAAAATTGGAACTTGTCCACTACATCAAGACTGACGATATGAGCGGCATAGAAGCTTATTGGCACAGGCGGTTTGCAGATAAGAACACGAATGGCGAATGGTTCGATTTGTCAGGTGAGGATGTGCGCGCATTCAAGTTGAGAAAATTTATGTAGTTAAGTCAGCGCGATAGGAAGATAGGAATTGTCGCGCCAGTTACCTATGCCCCGCCATTGCATGGTCTGATAAGCTCCAATAACGTCCATTATCTAGCTGATAAATAAGAATAAGTAGAAAAACTTCCGTCCATCGCTGCCCGGTTGATTTTCTTGCATTCTACTCAAAAAATGAGTAGATTTGCGAGTAGATAACAAGGGCGGAATTTGGCAATGGCTCTAACCGCTTTAGCAATAAAACACCTGAAACCGAAGGCGGCGCTGTATCCCTTTGGTACCACGCATGCTTTGCGTCTTTCGGGTTAAGAAAAATGCCCCAGCTTTTGTGCGCTGCCAGCTTTGGCATGGCTTGCGGATTCTTGGTTACCTGACGAGATCCATTTTTGCCAGAGTCTCGCGCATTTGCCGCCATTTGATCTCGCCATCATCGTCATGCAGATGCGTGACGAGAACGTAGCGGTTGCCGCGCAGCACCGGGGTGATCTCGTGCAGCAGGGCAACGGAGAAAATGACGCCTGCGCCGGGCGGGCAGCGGTAATGATGCGCATTGAATTCGGGAAGCCGCAGATAGCCGCCTTCGTACCCCTCCGCGCTCACGGTCAAATTGATCGACAGGGCGAATTTGCGGTAAGCGACGATCTCCGGGCGATTGTCTCGGTGGCGGCGAAAATGCCCGCCGTCGCCCGGATAGCAGGCGATATTGATGCGATCAGTATGGCTGACATCGGCCTGAAAGGCGCGCTTGATTTCAGGAATGCATCGCCGCGCGAGGATGTCCGAAATCCGGACATGCATCGGATGATCGTGGTCGAGCAGAAAATCCCGGCGCTTTTTTAGGCCATAATCAAGCTTGTGGTGCATCTGCCCTTCGGCATCTAAAGCGAAGGCCGGACTCTCAGACGTGCGTCCCGATTCATGCAGTTCGACCAGTTCCCTGCATAAATCGCGATCAAGCAGATTGGGCAGAATCAATACCGGAGCAGGCGTGCAAACGTCACACGGTGGATCGTTTGGCAGGGCACTCACAATTTTCAGCGTTGCAGAAAGCAGTGCGTCTGCGTCGTTGCCGTCAATGCGTCCGGCAACGCGCAGATTTCGATCGAGAATTAGGACTTCCGGCGCCGCGCCGTCGAAGCCGATCTGGTCAAAGAAATCGTTGGGCGATCCAGCCAACACATTCGGCAGTTTGTTTTTGAGGTTGTTACGTTCCAGATAGTCGTTGAGCGCGCCGACTAGCGTGGCTTTTCCGGGATGCTGGGCGTTGAATTCGAGAACCTTTTCCACATCTTCGCCCGTTAGCGCCACCAGATCAATTTCACGCCCCGCAAGCTCCTCGGCTTTGGCGGAAAAAGCGTTGAGCAGAGGCAGCAGACTAGGTGCGCCCAAGGTTCGAGCCAGAATCAGAACGACGGCGCGCCCCGCCTGCTCCTCGAAGGAATAGACCGTCCCTTTCGTCGTGATGCCAATGCATGGCGGCGCACGGTCACCTGCCGACAGGTAAAACTTGGCTAAGTTGTTCATCGTTTTTCACCTCCACATTTTTGAGCACAAACGTCTTTGGAATGAATCAGGGCTAGATGATAGGGTACGCTGAAACTTGAACGGCAACCGACAAATCCACGCTCCGAATAATGATGAGTCCGAAACATCCAGCACTTAGCCTCGATTGCATATCTATCACGTTAACTCTTTTCTTGATCGCCCTTGATTTCGGTCAAGTCTTTTTACCACATTTTGTGGCCATATCTCTTCCCGTCAACCACATTTAGTGTTTCTGGTCGGTTTTCACAATATCTCGCGGAGTTCGCCATGCTTGATCATGCCATCGCCAACGTCATCCCTTTCGCAGCTCCCTCCGCTACTCCCTGCGGCGATGACAATCGCGTTAGCACGCGCATCGATTGCTCCGATTCGGTCAATGAATATCTATCGAAATCCGACTGGCGTATCAACGCTAATGCCAATGTTGGCTATAGCCACGCCGGGCTCATCAACAATCTTGCCGGAAAAGTTATCGCCAATTACTGGCTCGACGACGTGTATAGCAGCGAGGAAGCGCGCGCGCACCGTGAGGGCGATTACCACATTCACGATCTCGACAATCTCGGCGGCTATTGCGCCGGATGGAGTCTGCGCCAGCTGTTAAGCGAAGGCTTCAACGGCGTGACCGGTCGCGTCTCAAGCCGCCCGCCGCGCCATTTTCGCGAAGCGCTGGGACAGATGTCTAATTTCCTCGGCATCCTGCAATCGGAATGGGCGGGCGCACAGGCGTTCAGCTCGTTCGATACCTACCTCGCGCCCTATATATTTCTCGATCAGCTCGGCGACAGCGAGATTGTGAAGGCAATTCGGCAATTCGTGTATAACCTGAATGTTCCGGCGCGGTGGGGGCAATCGCCGTTCACCAACGTGACGCTCGACATCACCGTGCCGCAGGATTTGAAGGATCAGATGCCGATGTGCGGCGGCAATCATTTGCTGGCGGGCATCAAGAGCGGTGAGCTGCTGCGTATGGCGCGCCAACGCCGTCCGGAGATCAAGGATTTGTCAGAGATGACTTACGGCGATTTTGCGCCGGAGATTGAGCGCATCGTTCTCGCCTACTACGAAGTGATGACTGAGGGCGATTCCACTGGCCAGCCCTTCACATTTCCAATTCCGACCGTCAACATCACCGAGGATTTTGACTGGAACGGCCGCGTCGCTGACACAATCTTCGCCAACGCCGCCAAGGTCGGCAGCTCCTATTTCCAGAACTTCATCGGCAGCCAATATACCCGCGACGCCGATGGCCATCGGCGTCCCAACCCTGACGCCTACCAGCCCGGCGCGGTGCGCAGCATGTGCTGCCGTCTGCAACTCGATCTGCGCGAATTGCAGAAGCGTGGCAACGGCTTGTTCGGTTCGGCGGAAATGACCGGATCGCTCGGTGTCGTCACGATCAATATGGCGCGCCTTGGCTGCCGTTTCGCCGGGGATGAGACGGGGTTGATCTCCGAACTCGACCGCCTGATGGATCTCGCAAAAAGCACCCTTGAGAAAAAGCGGGTTTTCGTCACCGATATGTTCAAACGCGGCCTATATCCCTATACCGCGCGTTACCTGAAGTCGTTTCGTAACCACTTCAATACTATCGGTGTCAACGGCATGAACGAGATGGTGAGAAACTTTACCGGCGGCAAGGCCGATCTGACCGACAATGACGGCATTGAGCTTACGCTGCGCCTGCTTGATCACATGCGCGCGCGTCTGCGCGATTATCAGGAAGAAACCGGAAATCTCTATAATCTGGAAGCGTCTCCGGCGGAGGGCGCGACCTACCGCTTCGCCAAGGAAGATCGCAAGCGCTTTCCCGGCATCTTTCAGGCGGGCGAGCATCCCAACGTCTATTACACCAACAGCAGCCAGATTTCGGGCGACTTCACCGAGGATCCGTTTACGGCGCTCGATTTGCAGAACAAGCTTCAGTGTAAGTATACCGGCGGTACGGTTCTGCACATGTATATGAACGAACGATTAGAGTCGGTGGATTCCTGCCGCCGTTTTGTGCGCACCGTGCTGGAGAATTACCAGCTGCCTTACATCACCATAACGCCGGTGTTTTCGGTGTGCGACACCCACGGCTATCTGAAAGGTGAGCAGCCGGAATGTCCACACTGTGGCGTTAAGACTCAGGTCTGGACACGCGTCATGGGCTATTTCCGTCCGGTCGAGAGCTTCAACATCGGCAAAAAGGGCGAACATCGCGAACGCAAGTACTTCACTGAAGCCGCCGCCGCCCTGCATTGCGGCACCGACGACATTCGGCAGCTGGTTCTGCCGATGGCCGGAGGATGAAAGTTCGGCGCGAGGTGGATAAGGTATTCGCCTGCTAGAGCATGGGACAACTCTACGCCATTACGCCGTTCACGTTGCTCGATTATCCGGGCGAGATGGCCTGCATCGCGTGGTTCGCCGGATGCAATCTGCGCTGCGCTTATTGCCACAATCCGGATATCGTTCTGGGGCGTGGCGAAAAAGACGAAAGCGCGTTCCTTGATTTTCTTAGACGTCGGCGCGGGATGCTGACCGCTGCCGTTTTTTCGGGCGGCGAGGCGACGTTCTGCCCATCCCTTCCTATCCTTATGCGACATGCCAAGGGAATGGGCTATAAAACTAAACTCGATACCAACGGCACGCGACCGACTGTGATAATGCGATTGTTGAAAGAAGGGCTGTTGGATTATGTCGCGCTGGATTACAAATGCCCTGCATCGCGGTCCAAGGAATTGCTTGGAACCACCAAATATTGTGAAATGTTTAACTCGAGTTTAACGCAGCTGATCAGTTGCGCCCAACAAGGGCTCGGCCTTGAGGTTCGCACTACGTATCACCCGGATTTAATGACCGAAGACGATTTAGCTGTAATTATCCACGATCTCGACGCACGTGGCTTCAAAGGTAATTATTATATCCAGAACATCGCTTCGCACGGCGACAAGACGCTTGGCCGTATTTCCGAACCTTCAAGCCAGCAAGCTCCGGACAATTTACCAAAACCAAAAAATTTCACCCTGTCGTTTCGGAACTTCGCCACCACGAATTGACAGAAACGCCCCGATCGCCGTTTGAATTCGTTTTACTCGATTTTAACCTTTCCTGCGCTAGGTAGGGTGCTGCCTGTAACCTAGGTTTTCGGGGCATTCACAGCTGCAATGGAGATACCCTTGTCATTAAGGGCAAAGATCATCACCGCCGCCACGCTAGCGGCTGTTTCGGTTGTCGTCCTTGCTGTTAGTTCTCTGGCTGAGTTGCTCTCAGGTCGCGGCGACATCGTTTCGCTAGTGGCTACACTTGTCATTATCGTTACGATTCCACTGGCAGTTTGTCCGGCATTAAAGCATTTGCGGGAACTGCGGAATCTTGCAGAATGCGCGGAGAACGCTAACGTTGAAATTCCCTTTCAGGGGCGCGCCGACGAGATTGGCGGCTTGTCGTATGCGTTGGCACTGAGGGACGCGGCTCATGCAGCGCGGGCCGCGGAAGTGAAAGCGGCGCTCGAACAG
>CAIQVS010000169.1 GCA_903875345.1 uncultured Pseudomonadota bacterium
AGCGCCCCCGCTTTCTTCAGGGGGCGCTTGATGCAAAGCATCAAAACGCCGCAAGAAAGCGCTTACCGCGTTTTGCCGCTTCGCGGCAAAGGACGCTGATGAAAGCGCGTCCTTGGATTCCGGCTTTCGCCGGAATGACAAACGTTTTTACTGAATCGCCCTGACAAATTGTTACACATGGCGCTAAATCCTTTCCGCCTCCATCCGATGCGCTTGCGCAGCCCGATTCAGATGACTATACATGATCGTGATTTTCCTGCTTTTCCAGCTCTCCTGAGTCCGGCTCTATGAATCCTCTCGCGCTGATTGGCCATACATTCCTCAATTTCCTTGCGGCGACCGGACGGTTGGCGTGGTTCGCGGCTCAAGGCGTGTCGCATTGCTTCCGGCCTCCGTTCTATTTCCGCAAGATCGGGCAACAGATGCTCGACATCGGTTATTTTTCGCTGCCGGTCGTCGGATTGACGGCTCTGTTCACGGGCATGGTTCTGGCGCTGCAAAGCCATTCCGGCTTCGCCCGTTTCGAAGCCGAGAGCGCCATTCCGACCGTCGTCGTGCTTTCGATCACGCGCGAGCTTGGTCCGGTCATGGCGGGGTTGATGGTCGCGGGACGCATCGGCGCGGCTATCGCCGCCGAGCTTGGCACGATGCGCGTGACCGAGCAGATCGACGCCCTGACCACGCTCTCGACCAATCCGTTCAAATATCTGGTCGTGCCGCGTCTTTTGGCCGGAACGCTTATGCTGCCTCTGCTGGTGCTTGTCGCCGACATCATCGGCGTGTTCGGCGGTTTTCTGGTCTGCGTTTATCGCCTGCATTTCAACGCCGGAAATTACATCTCGCAGACATGGCAATATCTTGAAAACCGCGACGTCGCTTCCGGCCTGTGGAAAGCCGCCGCCTTCGGATTCATTATCGCCCTGATGGGCTGCTACAACGGGTACAATTCAAAGGGCGGCGCGAGCGGCGTCGGTATGGCAACGACCAACGCCGTGGTCGGAGCCTCAATCCTGATCCTCGTGACGAATTATCTGCTCACCGGCATTTTCTTCGGGAACTGATATGAACAGCATCCCACCGAAAATCGAGATTTCCGGACTCAAGAAAGCCTTCGGCTCGAACAAAGTTTTGCAAGGGCTCGATCTCACGGTCCGTCGCGGCGAATCCGTCGTGGTCATCGGCGGATCGGGAACGGGTAAATCGGTTCTGCTGAAATGTATTCTAGGCATCCTCCATCCCGACTCCGGCTCGATCAAGATCGACGGCGTCGAAGCGACCGGCTTGCATGGCCGCGACCGCGACAAACACCTCAACAAGTTCGGAATGCTGTTTCAGGGATCGGCTTTGTTCGACTCCCTACCCGTCTGGCAAAACGTCGCCTTCAAGCTTATTCAGGCGCACAAGATTCCAATGAAACAGGCCAAGGAAACGGCGATTGCGACGTTGGCCTCGGTCGGACTTAGCCCCAACGTCGGCGATCTGTATCCGGTCGAGCTGTCCGGCGGAATGCAGAAGCGCGTCGCGCTGGCGCGGGCGATTGCCTCGAAGCCGGAGATTATTTTCTTCGACGAGCCGACGACCGGCCTCGACCCCATCATGGCCGACGTGATTAACGAGCTGATCGTGAAATGCGTCCGCGAAGTCGGGGCAACGGCGCTATCGATCACGCACGACATGGCCAGCGCCCGCAAAATTTCCGACCGCATCGCGATGCTCTATGAAGGCCGCATCATCTGGCAAGGCCACAAGACCGACATCGACCATTCCGGCAACCCTTACGTCGATCAATTCATCAATGGCCGCGCCGAAGGTCCGATCAAGATGCAAGTAAAAAGGGCTTAAGTTCTTTCGCAAGGCGCATTTAGAGGGCGTTGTCAAAAGCTCTTTGATGTCATAGGATTTATGTCCTGCAGTGAATGATTAGAATATAACGATGTTGCATAATGCGTGAGGTATTGCGTGAGATTATTTTTCAAACAACCTTTGGGACGTCCCGTTCCGCCTGTCCCGTTCGGCAAACCTAGGCACTCCGTATCAGTCAGCATGCCTGAATGGCTGGACGTCGTTGGCTACGAAGAAGGCGATAAAGAAATTCGCGCCGCTCTGCAGCTTGGCTATCCGCGTTTTTTCCTGCATCCCTATTATCAGGCGTTGCGCCGAGAATACCAATCGCTCGCGCAAAAAGACGAAGTCGCATGGGTTTTCCCGTCTCTCGCTGTCGCCGAGGAATGTGTAAAATTCTCCGGAGGCGGAAGAGTTCAAAAGACGAACGATGGCGTCGCCCTCGCCTTCATGCCGAAGGATCTGGACGATAAAGCGAAAAAGTTCTGGCAGCATACGGGGCTGATTGTTTCATCGCGTCAGGCCAAAAATATTCTTGATGGAAAAAAATCCGCGCCGCCTGAATCGCGCCAAGAATTGAAAACGTTTGTCGCGTCGCTCTACGGCGCCGAGGCCGAAGACGTGTATTTGTCCCCCACGGGCATGAGCGCGATATTCCAAGCTTACAACGCCGTCGTTGCAGGGCGCGATCCCAAAGTCGATCAGGTTGGTTTCTCCTATGGGGATACGCTGAGCATAGTGAAGAAATTCGGCGAAGGCGAATATCTCACCTACAATTCGCCTGACGATCTTGTGAAAGCTCGTACTGCCATTGCCCGGAGAAAAATCGCCGGCGTTATCTGCGAAGTTCCCAACAACCCGCTTCTGCGCACGATTGATCTTGAGAATTTGCACAGAATGCTCAAATTTTCTGGCGTGCCGTTGATTATCGACGACACCCTTGGTCCGCCTGTCAACGTTGACGTTTACCGTTATGCCGACGCCGTTGTCACCAGCTTGACCAAGTTTGTGTCAGGCAAAGGCAACGTCATGGGCGGTTCACTCGTCCTGAACGTGACATCGCCCCATTACCGCCGCCTGAAGGCCAATCTGCGCCACCACGAAGAGCTGCTTTACCCCGACGATGCGGAAGTCCTGCTGAAAAACGGGCGCGGATTTGTGTCGCGCATGCAGACCATCAATCGCAATGCGGAAAGGCTGTATGAATTTCTGCGCAAGCATCCTGCGATCGCGCAAGTCAATTTTCCCAAAGGCGATTCGGCTTACGCAGCCCTTCGCAAGCAAGGCGGAGGATTCGGCGGCCTGCTTTCCTTCACGCTGAAAAACCCGGAGCTTGCGCCCGCCGTATATGACAACCTCCGCGTCGCCAAGGGGCCAAGCCTCGGCACGGAATTTACCTTGGCTTGTCCCTTCACCTTGCTGATGCATTTCGATGAATTGGCGTGGGCCAATAAAGAAGGAGTTGCCTCCAGCTTGATCCGCGTGTCGGTCGGCACCGAAAACACCGACGAAATTATCGCGCGGTTTGAGAAAGCCCTGAATTACGGATTGCCACCGGCGCAGCGTCATTTCAGGGAGCAATGGCGGCCTTCGCTGAAAAGACGCCATCCCTCGGAAAGTCCGGCCAGAAAATCGCCCAAAACGCAGGCCAAACGCCCTACTTTGCAATTCCCTGCAAAAAAGGCACGGACGCATGCTCGTTAGGGCAGAATGCCCTTTTTTATCGCATTTAATGCGTCTTTTCAGCAAAGTGGCACTTGCGTATAGTCCAAGGGACAGCTACCAACATTGGGGAATCGAAGGAATCCTCCTTGTCATTCAATTAACCACCCATCTCCGGAGAACATTATGGCCAAGAAGAATACGAGCAAACCCGAAGCCCCGTCAGTACGTCCCGTCAAGGAAACCCTGACCAAGTCGGCGCTCATCAACCTGATCGCCGAAGAAAACGAAATTCCCCGCAAGACCGCCGCTGGCGTGTTTGCCACTTTGGAAGGCGTGTTCCTCGGCTCCGTGCATCCGCGCGGCGTTGGCGAATTCACTTTGCCGGGCTTGCTGAAAGTAACCCTGCGCAAGGTACCGGCTCGCAAGGCGGGAACTTTGATCCGCAATCCCGCCACCGGCGAGATGATGAAGAGCGAGGCCAAGCCCGCCAGCATGCGCGTCAAAATCCGCGCCCTGTCGAAGCTGAAGGCGGCAGCGAAGTCATAATTGATTAAGCGCGAAAGGAGCTTGGTATTTGCCAAGCTCCTTTTTGATTACCAAAGCGTATTTCTTTGCGATAATTCCGTTTTGAAAAGCATCCTGCCGAGAAATTGCCCGAAACAGGCCAAACGTACTTTCTTGCAAGACCCCAGATAACAAAGATGCGAACGCATTCACGTTCAGACCCATTCATCGTCACACAGAAGGGGCATTGAAGATGGCTTTCTTGCTCGACCAACAAGAACTCAAATCCGGCCTCATCCTCTTTCGCCGCGCCGACGTTTCACATCGCAACTGATATTGTCGCGTTAGGCTTCCGAAAGTTGATCGCTACAAGACGGTTTCGCTTAACGTTTCTTTCTCACGGTTAACAATTTGCCGAGCTTGCGCCAAGGTAACCTTCGCCAAGGATAGATCGGCCTCACCGTCCCAGAAAGAGAAACCCGGACAAGAAATCACCGGTAAAAAATCGCTGACCTTTGCCAAAGACCGGGAGAAATCCTCCGATCAGAAAAAGGACAAGAGAAGCGGCAAAGAACAAGGCGACAAAAAAGGGCTTTTATTCGCCAAAGATAAAGGGCGGGATGATGACAGGGGAAGATAATGCTCGTAATCTAGCATTAATTTCAATATCGCCTCGGCTATTGGATACATCTCGATGTCTTCAAAAGATAAAATGCATGCATGGCTTGAAAATGGACAGACTTGCTTACTGCATCTGGGTAATGATGGAGGGTCTTTAGAGATACCGGAGCGCAATGTTCTAACTTCAAATGCTTTAAAAAGGGAGGATGTGCCTGCCGAACAAGAAATCTTTTTAAAACTTGAAAACGGAAACAGCGCCTCACTTTTGCATAACTATAACAAGGGGTGTCAAAGCTTTATGGGAGGAACACATTCCATTGTTCTATCCGAGATTGGTTCAAATTCAGTAATTATCGGCCCCGCTAAGTTTGGGCTTGGACAAACTGTAAAAATCATAGAAGCATTTCCCAGCAACCCAGAACTTTCCGTTTGCTATCATAAGCACAGAAATCATCGCCACGTTTCCTCTAGCGAACAAATGCCAGCGCGGGATTTGCTAATACCAAGCCATGATTTTTCTGACCTTATTATCGATGTTATTGATACAAACAAGCTAAACGCCTGTAAAATCCAGATGCAGGACGCAATATTATCCATTGATATTGCCATCTTCGAATCTTTTGGCTCAACAGGTCATGGCGTTAAACAAAAGCCGAGAATTTCCATCGAGTATGTGACCCCCGTTTCATTGCAACAGGCGCAAGACGATTTGCACTGTGTCGCAAACTTTCTTTCCTTCGTATCAGGAGCAGTCATTCGAGCGAATGAAGTCCACCTTTACGTCCCAAACCACGATCAACAATATTCGGATAAATTTGAGCTACACACCCCTAGACCGGAAACTCATGAAGGAAACAATGATAAGAACGGCAGATGGGCGATTTTAACTCTGGATCGTCATCAAGCTGCGTATATAGACGCTTTACAAAAATGGTTTGAGCGTCGCAACGCTTGGAAAAACAGTTACAACTATTTCTTGCAATGCCTGTTGTTGGAGAATTCAATCGGGCGTGAACATTATTTGGCTGCTCTGGCATGGTTTGAATCAATCCCTACATTCTATTTAAAAAATCAGGAAGCTATTGGCAAAAGCGCTATCCGCATGGCAGCTCAATGTGCGGCTGACAAATTTGCTGAAATGAAATTCGATGTTCCGAAAGATCGCATTTGCAATCTATTAGCTCCGCTTAATTCACCTTCTTTAGGGGCAAGATTGCGTGCGGCAACAGATCATATAAAACGCCGCTTTGGCATAGCTGAGAGTTTTTTCCTTGAAGATGATACTGTAAAGAATATAGCAAAGATTCGAGGCCAATACGCACATGGCGACATACCTGAAGCTTCTTTTTCCTCAAGGCAGATTTATAAATGTTTGTTGACGGTTGAAGCCATCAGCTATTTTCTTACACTATCGGAAATGCCTTGTGACATGCAGCATATTCAAGACGCTCATTTCCATCCTTTGCTGTGGGGGTTGAAGTTCTTAAAAGACAATCGGATGGTCACAGTGATTGAATGATGTGATTTATCATTTTTTGCATTTGTGTAAGCGTCTGGTGATGGCCGCCTAGAACAAGAGTGTCTGGGCGAGCTAAGTGTCCACTTAACTGGAAGTGGGCACTTATGACGAACAACACAAGGGTGGGGCAGCGGCCTCGGCGGCATCGAACAGACGAAGAGAAACGGCGGATTGTGGAAGAGACGCTTGCCGCTGG
>CAIQVS010000170.1 GCA_903875345.1 uncultured Pseudomonadota bacterium
CCAGAGCAGATTGATGCCACCAGCGGCGCGGCCCCAGATCAGCGGCACCGGCAAGGTGGCGATGGACGTATTAATGGCGATGTCGGTAAATTCTGGTTTCGCCGACTTGCCGCCGCCAAAGAGCCAACCCATTAGCGCCCCCAGGGTGAGAAATAACGGCGGTTCTTGTTTTCCGACAGCGGGCTTGGAAGGGAGATATCGGATTCCACGACCATGCCTTCCGGCTGATATGCATGAATAACCAGCGGCCAACCGACGACGATGGCTCCATGAGCATAGGATCGCCCGATCTTCCAGACTGCCATGTCGCCGGGTTCAGGCGTTTCGACTTCCGTCGAACATGCCATCATCGCCCCGAGATAACGCTCGTCGTCGCGGTGCAGATGCCATTGAACGGAATATGGGCGTGGGTCAAAGGCCGGAACGATGCCCGCATCGACATACACGCGTACCAGCAGCATGCCGCAATCGACGCCAGCCCCCAGAACATCGGCTTGATGGTGATAAGGCGTGCCAAGCCGCGCCGGGCCTCCGCGACCACAGCAGATCGTTGTTCGCTTTCGGTCATATCAGTACATCGACAGTTCGGGCGGCGGCACAAAAGGAAAGCCGCGAAAATTGGCGAGATTGTTAAAACGCGCTTGGCAGGTCGCCATGGTCTTGTCGCAGCCCTTGTAAACGACGAAGCCATCGCCGACAGCGGGCAGGTAATCGAGCGGTCGTGACAAGATCAGGCCAGAGGTTGTCGATTGCCGCACCGTGCGCGAAACGCCGACATTGGCCCCGCTTTCGAAGGTGACGGTGCCTTGATCGTAGGTGTCAGCCGCCGATCCCGACCATGGAATGACGGTAAGCGTTGGGCTGGCCCCTACCGTGCCGGATGCGCCATTGGCCGATTTGGCCAAGGAGCAAAGCCCGTCATAGAGCATGTTGAGACATCCGGGCTGCCAGATGTCGCGCGGCATATCGACGGCCAGCTTGTTCAGCATGGATTTGACCGTCATCTTGCAGCTGAGGCGACCGATATTGTCGACCGTGGCGACAAGACCGTGAAACATCACGACCGCAGCGCCACCGATCACCGATCCGCCGGGAGCCGTCAGCACCGCGCGCGCCCGCTCGATCACAGCGCCGTCAAACTTGCCTTCGCGCACAGCGATCGGCCACGGCAATCCGGCAATGGTCGAAGTGGCCTTAAACGAAATATCCAGCGACTGTTCGTCGATATCGATGCCGCAGGTCTGTTTAAGCTTGAGTCCGTCAACCAGAACATCTCCGGCAGCAAAAACCAGCGCCGGGTTGCCCGGCTGCGGGATCGTGACCGTGTATTGGGCGTTTGTGTATCGGGCGACCGTGCCGTCGGCGAGCGTAAGGGTAAAGCAGTCGGCAAAGGCAAGCGCGCGGTTCGTCTGCAAGGCTGCGATGACGGCGGCAGGAGCGAATTTCATGGGATCACCGTTACCAGCTTGAGTTCATGCAACGTCCATAGATTGGCCATAAATTCCTCGAAGTCCTGAGCGTCGGTGGCAAAGCGGCAGATGAAGTAGTAGCGAAACGACGCCGTGATCTGGCTGCCATTGGCAGGCGCAATGTTGAAGGTCAGCGTGTTGGGCGACGTAAACGAATAGCTGGCCGGGTCTTGCAAAACGCCTGCGACATAGACAGCAGACAGATCGGCGGAAAAGACGTAGCCCACCGGCTCGGTTGCTTCGCCGACCGTGCGCTTGAGCGTGAAAACGGTAGTGGTTCCGTCGCCCATGCCTTGAGCGCCAGTGGTTACATAACTGTCAGTCCTATTTTGCGTTACCGCGCCAAGGTCGAGCAGAAAGGTGTCGTACTGTCCCTGACGCGCAAGAAAGAAGCCTTGCAGGGTTTGGATTTCCTGTGTGGCGTCGCCGCGCAGGACGTCAAAGCTTAGGGTCAGATCGTAAATGGCATATTGCTGCCATGCGGTGCGGATTTCGCGCCCCGACACATGATCGGCGACGCGGGTCTTGAATTTCGGCGCGACATGGACGCTCCAGGTCAGACCGGCAGACAGCGGAAACTTTTCAGTGCTCACGGTGGGCGGGCTCCCGACAAGGACAAGACATTCGATAGCGGCATAGGCGATGCGCAGCGGCGCATTGCCCTTGGCGACAGCTTCCATGGCGGCATAGGATTGCCGGACGGGAGCCGTTCCTTTGGCGACAGCTTCCGTTCCGATTAGATTGGCGCGGATAGGCGCAGTGCCTTTCGCCGCTGTTTCAGCGACGACAAGATTAATTCTGGCGGACATTTACGTGACGAGTTCCGCGCCGACCTGAAGCGCGTTTACCGCCGCATAAGTCCAGCTTCCGCCGGTATTGGGGTCGGTCGTAAAAATGTCGGTGTGACCGGCATACCCACCGCTGGTGTTAACAACAGCTCCTGTCGCCTGAGCCGTTCCCGACTGGATGACGGATTTGACCTGACGCTGGCCGGAATCGTCCTGACGAGCGACGACGATGCTTTGCACCGCCTGAATCTGTGGTGAGTTGGCAACCGGCGACAGGGTATAAAGATCGATAGCACCCGGCGTGGCGCAGGAGACGTAAGAGGAATCGTCCATGTAGGGATTGCTGGCCAGCTGCCAGTTGGCCGAGGCCGAGCCGGTCGGCGTCCATTGCGTCGAGGAACCGGCCCCATTGGGGATCTGCGCCGGGACACGGGTGTTGCCGAGGAAATTGTTCAACGCCGCGCCGGAGTTATCGCAGATGTAAAAATCATCGACCATGGCACTGCCGAGCGATCCGAAATCAAGCTGGTCAACGCCGGTTGAGACGGTCGTGGAGCTGGACGCCGTGTTGGCCGAAACGAGCGACAAAACTACAGTCTCATTAACGCGCACGGTCACGGCACCGCCTGTCGCCGCGATCACACCATAGACTTCGATGAATTGCCATACATTGCCCGGTATCACGGCCATGGGCGGCGATGAAACCGCGTTTGCCGATGATTGCGGCGTGCAGGTAATCGCGCCAGCCGAGGTGAATTTGAGGCTAAAATTGGTACCCTTGGTCGAGTCATTGAAATTGATCGTGACGCCGGAAGGATTCTCGATTGCAAAGCCGCAATAAAAAGTTCCGATGCGTGCCGGTAAATTGATCTGTCCCAGCTTGGCGCAGCCGCCACCGGCACGGCCTTGCCCTGGCATGATGGTGGCATTCGTAAAGCCAAGGCTGGCCAGCGCCGACGCTGGAGCCAATGGCGTCAGATAATCAAAACCGGCACATTTGATGAGAGCCATGTTTTTGCCTTTTACGACTTGAAGCTACCGTTGCGCGCCTGATTGTTAAGCCACCGCCGCATGGTCGCGCCTTGCTGCGTCAGAACAGAATTGAGATCGACGTTGCTTTTGGCGTTGATCGTCGGCGCGTAATGGAAGTTTGTGTCGCCTGACGTTTTCGAATTGTAAGTGTTGCCGTTAACACCCGCCGGTGGCTCATTCGAATTGGCGAATTTCATATTGTCGGCAGCGCCTTTCGGCAAGGACATGCTCTGACCATCGCCATAGCCGAGCATGGATTTGCCGGAGCGGAGATTTTCTGCTTGCGCGGCGGGGACGATGATTTCGCCTTTATGAATTTGCGCGATCATGTC
>CAIQVS010000171.1 GCA_903875345.1 uncultured Pseudomonadota bacterium
GGGATCGATGTTCTCGCGGACGGCCTCCAGAACGCTGACCCCCACCGTTGCCGCAGTCGCCGTTTGGCCACCCTTGACGGTGCGGCTTTGCTGCAAATTTTGCACAGGCGGTTCGACGCCTGCCAGCACCAATGCTTTGTCGATCTGGGCATCCGTATAAGGTTGTTGGCCGTTTTCCTGCAGAATGATGGCTTTCACCACCGGCTTCAGGTCGGCGTAGCTGTGCATATTGACGCTCTGCCCTGCGGCAAAGCCGGTCTTGACCACCACTTCGGCAACATAGGCATCGGTCTTGTTTTCGTTCGGTGGCGCCCAGCGACTAATCAAGCCGTTAATGTTCTGTAAACCATACTTGTCCTGATAGGTGATCAGTATGCGGGCGATGGCTCGGATGCCGTAAATCGGGCCTTGGAAGACGAAGAAATCTGCGTCCGTTTGCCGTTCCGCCAACCCTTGCCACGGATCCTTGGATTTTCGGATATTGCCGGGATTGTTGTTGCGTATACCGCGTGTTAATTTTTCAGGCGTAGTCATGCGATTCTCCTATTGTATGTTAAGGGTGGGGCGAAATGGAAAAGCTGGGGCTTATCGAACGGGTCGATGTGCGATCCGTCTGGGAAAGCGAATCCACGGACTTCACGCCGTGGTTGGCTCAAGGCGAAAATCTCGCCTTACTCGGAAGCGAGTTGGGGATCGAACTGGAACTTGAAGCTCAAGAAAAAGCGGTCGGCCCTTTCCGCGCGGACATCTTGTGCAAGGACACGGCAGACGCCTCATGGGTTCTGATCGAGAACCAAATTGAGAGAACTGATCACAAGCATTTGGGGCAATTGTTGACTTATGCTTCCGGGCTGGAAGCCGTAACGATTGTCTGGATTTCGACCGAATTCACCGAGGAACACAAATCTGCACTCGATTGGCTCAATCAGATCACAAACGATTCCGTCCGTTTCTTTGGTGTTGAAGTGGAGGTGTGGCGCATTGGAAATTCTCCAGCGGCCCCCAAATTCAACGTTGTTTGTAAACCGAATGATTGGGGAAACACGGTTCGCCAGGTCGCCCACGATCTCGCCGAAGCCTCGCCTGCAGAACAACTTCGAGTGAAGTATTGGTCTGCTTTCCGCGAATATTTACAGGAACAGAAAAGCAAGCTGCGGCCCCAAAAACCAGCGCCCAACCATTGGTATGACTTCAGCATTGGAACAAGCCGAGCGCATTCGGCAGCCTTGCTGATAACAAGGGAAAGCAAAGTCGGCGTTGAGCTTTGTATTAATTCAGACAATGCAAAAGCTATTTTTGCCGAGCTGTATGGAAAAAAATCAGATATTGAAACCGCCATCGGAGCAGAACTCGACTGGCGTGAACTGCCAGAAAAGAAGGTTTCCAGGGTTTTGCTTTTTAAGCACGTGGATCCGTCAGACGAAACCGACTGGCCGCAGCAATTCTTGTGGTTGCAGGAAACTCTGGAGAAATTCGACAGCGTTTTCAGGCCGCTGTTTGCACACCGCGCCTTCGGCTAGCGGAGCCTACGGACTTTTGATTGCAATCCATCGAAAAAAGTTGTCGAGAATAAACCCCGCTATCCCGCCGAGCATCAAGATGACGGCAAAACCGCCTTTCCAGCGGCTGGCCGTGCGATCAAGCTCGGCCAGTTTTGCGTCCATGCCATCGAGCTTGGTCTTGAGTTCGCTTACGGCAGTGGTCAGCGCCTGCACTTGCGCCTCCA
>CAIQVS010000172.1 GCA_903875345.1 uncultured Pseudomonadota bacterium
AATCATGGCCTACTTATGCACGTCATTTATGCACAAAAAAAGCCCTTTCGGATCAAAGGGCTGGGTTTTGTGCATAAATCTTGAGTTCTGCACAAATGAGTTGCTCGATCCCATAGACTAAATTTCAGGCTCTTCGCTGGTCAGTTCAGCGAGAGTAATGTTGTGGAGCCGCGACAAACCCTCCGGCGACAATCCCTGAACGGTTGCAAGTTCATGCCGCGCGGCGGCAACGCGCCTGCGCCGGTCGTGAATCTCAATCCACGCCTCAAGCTTGCGGGCCTTGGGCAAGATCGTCGCCCCGATGCGCCCGCATGTTTCAATTTCAACAAAGCCCGCTTGAGCCAGCATTTCTATGGCGCGTTCGTAGGCGCTGATCGCCCAGCTATCGAGTTTGTCGTCTATGCCCCTGCACGATTGCTCAACCAAGGCGAAGACGATGGCCCAAAGTTCATCCTCTCCGGTTGGCTGATTTTCCGGCTTGTACCGCCCAAAGTCGTTGCTCTCGTCGTCCGGTTCCACATTATCCATGACAGTGAACCTAGCTGCGGATCAAGAATCTCGCTTTGTTGCAATCATGGCTCATAGCCTTGATTGCGACCGCGCTCATTCAGAAAATCGTTGGCATTATCGGCGGGCCGTTCCGCTGCGCTGCGTTCAAGCGCCGTGCGGATGGCTTCCCCCATAGAAACATACTCGGCTTCATGAGCCTGCCGCGAAGCCTCGATCCATGCGCTGGGGTCAATGTGGCGCAAATCGAGCGGGTGTCCGGCAACAAGGGACAACTGCTTGAGGTAAAAAAGCTGCGTCCTGCCGTTCCCTTCGCGGAAAGGATGAACGTAATTCACGTCGCCCATGATCTGGCCTGCCGCGCGGGCAAACGCCTCGCAGGTCAGGCCATTGAAGCGCTTGGCGGCGACAATGCGGCGGTGAACGTCGGCCATTCCGTTTTGAATATACTGGCGGAACATGAATTGATGCCCACCCTTGGAAATTTCGACGGTGCGAATTTCCCCAGCCCAATCATACACGTCCTGAAAAAGATGGTGGTGGATGGCCTGAAGGTGAGCAAGGTCAAAATCGCCGACCGGAACACCCTCAACCGCGCGGACAGCCACCATGCCGCGCTCGAATGCGTCTAGCTCGTCTGCGTCGATAATACCAAGCTTGTTCCGTAAGATAGTCGTGCCCGGATAGATGTAAAAATCATCCGTCATTCTGCCGGTTCGGCAGACATGGGCCGCGTGAATTGAGCCACAATGTGGGCGCGGCGGCGCTCATGACTCCAGCCTTCGCGCTCAAACGTTTCGAACATAGCACTTTCGGCAGGCGTCAAAGGATTTCCTTCGATCACCTGTAAATGCGCGGCTTCAAGACGCCGCTGCGTCTCGTCAGCCGTGGCCTTGAAAGCGGGAGGGGTCACTGTTTTCATAGCTCTAATATACACGAAAAGCCCTATGGCTTTCTAGGGAAAAAAGGCCAGTCGAACAACACGGGGTTCGAACATTCAAGAATGAGTTTTGAGAACCGTTTTTGCTGGTTTTCCCGCTGATTCGGCTGGCAAGGGCAAGCTTCTCAAAAACCCTCGTTTTTGAGAGGGAACCCACATGTGCATTAATCTTGATTTTTGCACAACTGGTCATGCCGATCTCCCGCTATCCGAAGCCGCCTAGCGAATTTGCGTTTTTCGCCGTCTAAGTGAACATGCAACCTCACGGTCTGCCTCGTGCAACCGCAACCGAGGCAATAGGTAAATTTTATTTTTATGAAGCCGACAAACAAGCCCAATGCAAACCCCAACACATCCGGCGCTACGGAAGAAGGACGCTTGCGCCACTCTAAAGAAGCACTCTTGCGCTATGCAGATGAAACGCGCACAAGCGGCGAACGCGACAAAATATTCAGTGGCCTACACGCCCTAACTAAAATAGGCAATTCAGATTTCACTTCGTATGAATACGGAAACTCCGAACATAGCTGCCTTATATTTGTAATAAATACAGATAGTTATGATTTTATATTTAAGTTTTTTGAACTGAGTATCCATTATTTTGAAACAATAAACGATTTTGACGAATATGCCATTGTGTGGCCGTTCGTTGAAAATGCAGAATCAGCCCGAACTCTCTCTCAAAACCTCCTTGATGCAGGAATTGGTAATTTTTCACATCGCGAAAAAATGTCCCCTCGGACTCGATTTCATGTTGGTGATGACAGATTAGGTTATTTTTATTTATCAAGGGCAAAATTTAAACATAAATTCTATTCATGGGAGCCTTTAAAAGCTATTATAGCTGGAATTTATTTGGAAAAGCCTATCGGCTTGAACACATCTTCATCAAAAAAAATGGGAAAAATTCGCTCCACAGAAGTTTCCGAAATATTAAATAGCTGGTTTTCGGCGAAGGGTGTGGCCGAAGCTGCTAGACCCGCTCTTGCTGCTGAATTCAATCGAATTATTGCTAGAATCACTCGCCCAAAATGGAGTGAGCGTCACGCTCACGCTGAATTAGCAGGGCTGACTGCGGTTGAATTTTTGAAACACGTACACGCTGACGACATCATAGGAGGCGTGGTCAACAAAGAAACGATCCGCGCTATCGACGAAGAATTGATGGACAGAGTGGAAGGCTACATTGGCAGTCGCAAAGCACGGGGAGCTGATGCTGGCTTAGCAAAA
>CAIQVS010000173.1 GCA_903875345.1 uncultured Pseudomonadota bacterium
ATCGTCATCGGGATCAAGGCCGAAGGCGCTGTCCAGCATGGCGCGCAGGGATGCTTTTGTGATGCCCCATGCCTTGGACTGGCCGCGCTCATCGACCTTGCCGCCGGAGACGGTCATGTTCTGCCAGAACTTGCGCTTTGCGAATGGGCCTTCGAGAACCGTGAATTCGCAATTAAGGTATTCCACGTCGCTGGTGTTGCTGCGGGTCAGCCAGCCGCCTTGGCCAGCGCTGCCGGGACGGATGGTGATAACCACCTTGGCAATCGTTCCTGCCGGAATAAGTTCGCCGACCTGCTGCTGTCCGGCGTCGTTGAAATCCATACCTTGGTTCTGGTACATGTTTTATCACTCCTGTGTTTGTTAAACAGCTTGCGCGGGGGTATCGGCATCGGTCGGCTGTGGCCTGCAAAACTCCAGCCGCTCCGATGCCGTCTTGGTCAGGGGTTGCCTGATTTTGTCCATGAGCCGTCCGAGATGCGGCTCCTCGATCATGGCAAGGCGTCCGCTACGGTCGCCCGCTGGAAAGCCCCATGAATTCAGCGTTTGGCACACGAACGCGCGATAAGGTTTGCCATCGTCGCCTTTGATCTCGGCCATCGTGACGACTTGATCGACGATACCGGGCAGCTCAAGCCCCGTTTTGCTACCGTCGATCTGCGGCATGTAGATGCGGCGATTGAAGTCGTCCGTTTTCTCGTCAAGGATCCCGACGAACCAGACGTTTTTGCCGCGCGTGTGCTGAAGGTGCGTGAGCCAGCCGATCATCTCGCGGCCAAGAAGCCCGTAGGCACCGCGCGTATCGGGCTTGCCGGTTTTATCGCTGAGGGCCTCCGGCTGCCCCGTACACCATTGGAAGCAAAGACGCGCGGCGACCGTGATGCTGTCGACGAAGATCGTTTCATATTTTTCGAGAGCCGCCGCGTCGCCGAACTGGCTACAAACATGATCGTAATGCGCTTGGCTATAAGGCTGGTTCTCACGGAGCGCCGGATTGGGGCCGCCGATATAGGCTGCAAAATCGCGGCATTCCTGCCATGTGCGCGGACGGATCGTGTCGCCCGCCCAGCCTTCGACGGCCAGATCGCCAGCTTCAAGATCGATAAAAAGGGTACTTGGCGCATCAAGCGTCCACAGCAAACTGGTCTTGCCGATCTTCCACCGCCCGAAAATGCAGCCTTTGATGCCGCGCTTTTAGGACAGTCTTTGATCGGCGGTGATGATCTGAAAAGTCATGTCACGCCTTGTCCGTCGGTTTGAGGGTATAGGTCTCCCGTCCCGGCACGACGGCGCGCGCGGGGGCGAAGATTTTCTGGATGTCGGGAGGTGCGGCAGCATATTTACGCTCGTCCACCTTGAACTCGGCCTTTGCATAGTGTTTGGCTGTCTCGGCTGGCATGGAATCCAAGGCCGCGATCAGCTTGGCTTGATCCCATTTGACGGTCTTGCTGACTTCGGCGGCAACATCGAAGCCAGCACCCTCTAGGTGAACGACCCCGGTGTCCTTGCCAGCGGCGATGCGTGTCCGGTGCGCGGCCTCGCCGTACTTGCGGTTCAACGCGCAAGCAAGCTTGTCTTTGCGCAGCTTAAGAAGCGTCGTGTCCGTGTCGAGCAAATCGATCAGGTCGGCTAGTTCTTGCGCCTGCAAAGCGGCGATGGAGGCGATGTCCATTTCATCGAGCGCAGCGGGATGAAAATTGCGGAGGATCATTGGACGCCTCCAAAATTCTGTCCGTAAAATGCGATGAGCGCCGCTTCGGCTAAGCCGTCGTCGCTGCGGCGCGACCAGAAATGCGCGAAGCGCGGCATCAGTTGACTGGCGCGATAGCGTGCGTCGTCTTTGTTGCTGGAGACCTTGAGTTTCGCTTTCCACGTCACCGGCGTGACGAGTGCCATAGGCAAGAAGTTAGCGGCGACGATGCCTTTGATCGCGCCATAGCCTTCACCGAACGCAAACATGCTGGCGACGCCCTGTTTCGGCATGGCGGAGACGCGTTCAATGAACACGCTCACGCGCTCGGCGTTTTTGGTTTTGTCGTCGACGATATTCGCCAGCGCCGTCAGATCGAGAACACGGCGCGTACCTTTGCTCTTTGTGATTGTGAGCGTCGGCATTGCCAACACGTCCATCTCTTCGCCGGAGCGAAAAGCAAGTGCGCCGGATAGACCGGGATCGATGCCGATGAACAAAGTCATTCGGGGATCTCCGCGCTGTAGAGATCCTTGTGCTTCACGCGGCCTTTTGTGACGGCGACGATTTTGTCGGCGATGGCGGGGCGCGGACGGCGCAGCCCTCTCGCATATCGGGAAACGTTCAAAGCGGCGCTGGTGCTGTCCATACCGAGCATCCGCGCGAATTCCGCGTGGGAAATGTTTTTCTCTTTGAGATAATCAGCCAGTTTCATGGGATAATCACATATCCCATTTGGAAGTGTTAAATCAAGATTAAAATTGCCTATTTGGATGTGTTTATGAAAGTATTTGCGTTAACCATCCAGAACGGATAGGATGCCTAATCCGAATTGGATAGGACAGAAATCATGAACAGATTGAAAATCATACGAGAACAAGCGGGCTACACCCAAGAAGAAGTCGCCACGGCGCACAACGTTACCCCGCAGACGATCCAGCGTTTCGAAAAGGGAACGCGCAACGTCAGCCTCTCCTGGCTCGAAAGACTGGCGAAATTTTACGACGTCCGCGTGTCGGCTTTGGTCGATGAGATCGGTGCAAGCGATGAAAAAGCGACGGAAGGCGATGTCGATGAGACTCTCCTGCGCGAAATCCTCACCTACGCACAAACCCGCTGCAAAGGCTTCGACGTCGATCCGGCCACGCTTGCTAAAGTCGTGTGTAAAACCTACAAAAAATGCCGCAAAACAAGCGGCGCACAGCAGGAAACGGAAATCAGGGAAAAGGTGGACGATATGCTCACCTGCGTCGTCGACTAGCTCAGTTCGCTCCAACAAATCCAACCAAATACCTTATGGCATCCGCGAACAAGTTGCGCGGCAGATCGCTCAGATCTTCAATGCTATAGGCGTCGATGAATGTTTCATGCAAAAGCATCGGACTGCAATGCAATCTCTCCGCACGGGAAAAAATGATGCCCGCAAGAATCATTGCCTGCGTTTCGTCAATTGTAGGGTATAGCCCCGGCATGAAAGATGTCCGTCCGGTAGAAAAAGAAAAAAGATTTTCTTCTTCGGCCATCTCCTCAAACACGAGGGAGACTATCACATTGGAGTTACTCATGAAAATCATCCGCCGAAAAATGACCACTACCAAAAAACTGTAAGTTTCAAAGGCAAGATGCCAAAAGTTAACGAAGAAATCAAGAAAAATCTTGACATTTAGTATAATAAAGACAGTCTTTGCGTATTAACGATACGGAAACCATAACATGGCACTAACCCCGGACCAGCTTCGCGCCGCCCGCGCGCTTCTGAATATCTCACAGGATGATCTTGCGCAGGGATCCGGCGTCGCCGTGACATCCATTCGCCAGTTTGAATTGGGCGTTACGACAAACCTGCAGCAAAAGACGGAAAGCGCCTTGCTATCCTTCCTTGGCGAAAAGATCGAGTTTATCGGCTTGCGCGGTGTTGCACTGCGGGAAGATGACCACCTTATCCTAGAGGGGGACAATGCTATCGCCCTCCTGTTTGAAGATATTCATACGCATTTGCGTGGGCAGGATGGGGCGGAAGTCCTGTTCATATGCGGCGAAACGCCCTGCTTATTCTCGCCCAGATTCTCCGGCCATTGTGCTGCGTTGCGGGATGCTGACTTTTTCTACCGCTTCATTTGTCAGAAAAAGAATGAGGCCCCATTCGTGCGTATAATCCCCGCGAATTTTTCTCCGCTTCCGCTCCAAGCCGTTTATGGATCGACGGTCGCGCAAATGATCGGCGACAACCGCATCCTGCTTGTGCGATCCCCAATGCTGGCGGACGGGTTGAAGCAGACGTTCGAGTTGCTCTGGAGCGCATTGCTTGCCGCTGACGCCGAATCCGAGGATGGAGAAGATGCTCTGCAAAGCCGAGCCTTGAGGGCGTAAGCATATCCATATTGGATGCATATAAGCGTTTTATTGACAAACCATGCCTATTTGGATAGGCTCTTAGGAATTGGCGGCCAAGTGTCGCCCCATATTCCGAAGGAGAATTGCATGGTTCCCGTTGTTTCCCAGATCTACATCGACATGGCGCATCGATGTGTGCGCGAGACTCTCAACCTTGTGCGCCAAGGCCGCACCGATGAAGCCCTCGAAGTGGCCGAGCTTGCCGTAGACGCCTACCACAAAGCGATCGCGCGCGTCCATGATGCGCACCTCGACGCATTCATCGCGATGGCCTTGCGTGCGCCTCATCCCTCCGAACAACGCGTCGCGGGGCGCGCATGAATTTGTTCGAGAGCATCCGTCGCGGAATCTCCCGCGCCTTGCGCCAGCAATGGCGCTGGTGGAAGACCGTCTGGACGGGGCGGTGACGATGACCAATGAACCGCTGGTTCTTACCGTCGATCAGGTGGCCGCGAGACTGCAAATCGAACCGCGCGCCGTTGTTCGCCTGCGCAACCAAAGAAAACTTGCCTTCGTCAAAATTGGAAGCCAATTACGGTTCCGTATTGAAGACGTCGAGGATTATTTAAGGAGATCGTTGAACCCATGCTGCGAAAAGAAAACTTGCCGTGGCTCGGAAAAGAACCCAATCAGCGAGTCTGGTACATCTATTGGCGTGACACGGCCACACGACGCGTCAAACGACGCAGCAGTGGCACTCATGATCGCGACGAAGCTGCAAAAGCCCTCGGCAAGTTCATAATCGATCAGGTACAGCTTGCATCGGCTGGCCCCATCGAAACGCCGGATCGCTATTTAATCGCCACGGCGCTTCGCTGGTATCTGCAGGAAAGAGGCCCGGACATCGCCAGTGCAAAATTTGCCGGTCTTTCCGTCGAATATCTTATCGAGTTTTTTGGCGCACGCGCGCCGGTATCGAACATCACGCCGCAAGTACTGAAGAGATACGAACGCGAGCGGAAAAGAAAAAGGCGTGTAAAGACGCCGGACGGACGCATCAAAACCCTGACCAACGACAAACCGATTTCAGCGGGAACCATCCGGCGCGAACTCGCCGTGCTTTCTGCGGCGCTCAATCATGCGGTCGACAACGGGCGTTTAACGCAAGCGCCGAAGATCATTATGCCGTCGCCGCCGCCCAACAAAACGCGCTATCTTGAACGCGATGAAATCGAACGCCTCTTGGCGGAGTGCGAAGAGCCTCACCTAAAACTATTCGTGCTCTTGGCGCTCAACACGGGCGCGCGCAAAGGGGCGCTTCTAGATTTGCGCTGGCAGCAAATCGATTTTGCAACACGGATCATCTACCTCAATCCTGAAGGGCGCGTGCAGAACAACAAGCGCCGCGCCATCGTACCGATCAACAAAAGGCTCTATGCCGCGCTGGTCAATGAGCAAGACGAACTCAAGCGCAGGCAGGAGGAACGGGCAAAAAAGGGCAAGCCTCCATACCCGCCATGCGACCGCGTTATTTTATATCACGGCGGCCCGGTCGCCGACATCAAGATCGGTTTCCGGAACGCATGCAAACGCGCCGGAATAAAGGCCGTTACACCGCACACGTTGCGCCACACGGCGGGAACGCTCATGGCCTTGGCCGGTGTCGACCTATTTCTGATAGCCAAAGTCCTAGGGCATTCAGTGCAGAAAACGACAGAGCTTTACGCGCATTTCCGACCGGACTATTTGCGAGGGGCCGTCGATGCGCTGGATAAGGCGATGCCGCCAAACACCTCTCATCAAAGCAGGGTAGCAAGCGTGTTGTATTAAGTTTGGTCGGATGGGCGCTAAAACTTCTGCGTCAACGCAGCAAACACAGCACGCCGCGCTCCGTATTGAGGTGCGCCGACCCCAATTGGCATGCCAGAAACATCACGCAGCGTTCCGTCTAGCGTTGCTTCCGAAGCCCATGCGGTATTGGCGCAAGCGAGGACGCAGATAGCGAAAGCCAGAGGGAAGCGTTTCATGAGTGGTGGCACTGTTAATGCCATAATATAACATTAGATGAAGGGCCTTTTGTCGAACCGCTAGAATGGAATCATCTATTCCTTCTAATTACGGCAGCCCGGAAGCTGCCATGTTTGCCCAACAGCACAGAGCAAAGGCAAAGGATCGCACACAAGAAAACCACCATCGGCCCTGACGGTGTGTTGGTGTGGTAAGAGACCAGCAATCCCGCATAAGAGGAAACAATCGCCATGACGACGCCGAGAAGAATTGCTGTGTTGACACGGCGCGTCCAGAAACTTGCCGCTATGGCAGGCAACAGCATGAGCCCTAATGCCATTAACGTTCCGAGTGCCTGAAAAGCAGCGACAAGATTGATAACGAACAAGGTAAAGAAAATGGGGCGCGTGAACCTGCCTCGTCCTGAAGCCATTAGGAAATCAGGATCGAAGCAATCAAGCACCAGACCACGATATATAAAGGCAAAGACAAACAGCGTACCGATGGTTACGGCAGCTATAAAAATTAGCGCGTCACTGTCGATAGCCAGAATATCCCCAAACAACATGTGCAAAAGATCGATGTTGCTGCCTTTCAGCGAAAGCAGAATGATTCCGGAGGTGAGCGAGAGCAAGAAGAGAAGCGTGAAAACACTGTCCTCCTTGATCTGCGTGTAGCGACTGAGGAAGACCGAAAAAAGCGCCACGAGAATGCCTGCGGCAAGGCCGCCCACAGTCAGCGACCAGACATTAAGACCGGTAATCAAGAAAGCGATGGCAACGCCAGGAAAAATCGCGTGGCTCATGGCGTCTGAAACTAGCGCCATGCGGCGCTGGTTCATGAAGAATCCCAACGGTGCACCACCAACGGACAGCACAATACAGGCGACAAGCGCCCTTTGTAGAAAGGCGAATTTTTCAAAGGGTTCGAAAAGTAGTGAGCTAATGGCCATGATGTTTATGGTGCTTATGTTGGTTGGCCTCATCGGCGGGAATGAGTTCGGCCATATCAAGGTCGAAGGAAAGCAGCTTTTGCTCGAACATCTGATGCGTGTGGCCGATGCCGAGACATTTGCCTTGGAGCACAATCGACTCCGGAAAATATTTCTTGATGAGCAGAAGATCATGAAGGACGCAAATGACCGTTCGTCCTTCCTTGTGCCAATCCAATAACAGACGGATCAGCCGCGCAGTGGTTTCGGCGTCGATAGCGGTAAATGGCTCGTCCAGCAATACGATGGGCGCATCCTGCACGATGACGCGGGCGAACAATGTACGTTGGAACTCGCCACCAGAAAGTTCACTTATGGGGCGGTCTTTAAAACCGGACAACCCAACATCATGTAGTGCTTTTTTCGCCACGTCGTGATGTTCACGGCCAATGTTTAGGGTTTCGCCTATTTTGGGATAAAAGCCGGTAACGACGACTTCTTCGACTGTAATCGGAAAATCGCGTTGCAAGTGCGAGGCTTGCGGCAGGTAAGCAATGGCAGGTTTTTGTCCGTCCGCGAAAGATATTTCTCCTGAGGCTGGCGTAATCACGCCAGCGATGGCTTTTAACAAAGTGCTTTTGCCAGATCCATTGGGGCCAGCAACCGCCGTCAGCGACCCTTGATGGAAAACGCCAGAAACATTTTGTAGCGCCTGCCGGTCGCCGTAATGTACCGAGACATTGTGAAGGGTAATCGCTTTTTTCATCGTGGACTTAACCCATGACTTGATAGACGAGAACGACCAGAAGGATGGACACTGCCGCCGCGACGAGAAGTCGTTTCATCAAAGAAAAGTTGAACATACAAAACCCCAAGACGGACAGCGCATTGCTCATCGCATCAACAACAGGTTGACGCAGCTATTGTTATAAAGTAACAGAAAGGGCGTCGCAACTCTTCAATGGAGCCTGCCATGAAAAAGTTTCTCGCACTTGTGCTGTGCGCCCTTACGCTTTTACCATTTTCCGCTTCCGCCGAAAACCACCCACTGAAAGTCGTCGCTACGTTCAGCATCCTTGGCGACCTTGCGAAACAGGTTGGTGGCGATCTCGTGGAAGTTCAGACGCTTGTTGGCCCAGATGGCGATGCACATACCTACAAGCCGACCCCCCGTGATTCCGAAACCCTATACGGGGCCGATCTGGTCGTTGAAAATGGTCTTGGCATGGAAGGATGGGTGAGCCGCCTTGTCTCAGCATCCGGCTTTAAAGGTGTTGTTGTGATCGCCAGCACAGGTGTTATGCCTCGTTCAATGGACGACGAAGGCAATTCGATCACCGACCCCCATGCGTGGCAAAACATCTCGAACGCTCGCATCTATGTGAAAAACATCACCAAGGCGTTATCCGAAGCGCGCCCTGAGCAAGCTGCGGCATTCCAGAAACGCGCGGAAGCCTATGACGCCGAATTGGTCAAACTTGACGCCTGGGTCAAAACCGAAATGAATGCGGTTCCAGACCAGCAGCGTAAGATCATCACCAGCCATGACGCTTTCGGTTATTTTGGGGCAGCTTATAGCGTCACTTTCATGGCTCCACAGGGCATCAGCACCGAAGTCGAGCCAACGGCAACGCAGGTAGCTAAACTCGTTGAACAAATGAAGGCAGAGAAAGTTAGACGTGTCTTTTTTGAGAACATGGCAAGCCCGAAACTGGTGAAGCAGCTTGCCAAGGACGCGGGAGCCACTGTCGGCCAGCCGGTCTATTCCGACGCCCTGTCACATGCGGACGGTCCTGCCGCGACCTATGTCGCTATGTTTCGTCATAACGTCGCCTTGTTTAAAGATGCGATGCTGTTGAACGGAAAGTGATTCATCGTTTGTTTGAAAGGCATTACAAAGCCATGTGCCGCGTGTATAAATCAGGTATGCGCACATGGCTTTTCACTTTTCCTATTTTGACTCTGTTCCTTGGCTTCAGCACTGACGCCAACGCGCACCCTCATGCATGGATTTCCGTCAAGACCGTGATTGTCTTGAATGATAAAAATGAAGCTGTCGCCATACGCGAGCATTGGCTTTTTGACAAAATGTATAGTGCCTATGCTTCCCGCGATTTTAATCCAAACAAAAATGGGACATTCACTGCCAAGGACTTGTTGCCACTGGCGCAAGAGAACATCACCAACCTCAAGGACTACAATTATTTTACTGTCATCGAGGATGGCAATGGCAAGACCGTTGCGCTTAAAACTGCCAAGGACATCGCCAGCGATTTCGAAGACGCACCACCTTCCAGTAAAAAGAAAGTGATTGTCTACGCCGTACCCAAGGGGCAGCCCACCGATGAAGGAATAGGCAAACAAATTGCCATGGATTTTACCGTGCCTTTGGCCATGCCAGTTGATTTGCACACCAAAACAGCCACTTATCGTATTTACGATCCGACCTATTACACGGACATGAACCATTACGAACAAAAACCCGTCACTTTCGTCAGCGAAAAGGATGGCGCGGAGATCAAGGGTTGTCAGGCAAAGGTCGAGCTGCCGAAGATCGACCAATCCATGTTGTTCAGTGCCTCCGCGCTCGACAAAAATGCGACGGCACCCAAGGATCTCGGTTATTATTTTTCAGAGAAAGTCACGATCTCATGCTTGCCACAGAAGCCGTAAACTGGTTCCGCGAGGGACAACATCTTTTCAACGACCAGATCGTCACTTATCTGGAAAGCATCAAACAAAACCACGCCTTCACGGCCTATGCTGGCCTTGGGCTTGTGGGCTTCTTATATGGTATTGTCCATGCCGTCGGCCCGGGTCACGGCAAAATGGTGGTGTCCAGCTATGTGTTGGCCAATGAGAACAGCCTGAAACGCGGACTTCTCATCGTTGCCCTCTCGTCCCTTTTGCAGGCTTTTACGGCAATCACACTGGTTTTGGGATTTTATTACATTCTGGAAGCAACGCGGACGGAAGCCGAACACGCAGCTTCGCTTCTGGAGATTGGTAGTTTCGTCATGATCGGCCTGGTCGGCGCGTGGCTGATGTTACAAGGACTGGGGAATCTGTCGCAGATTTTTGGGTCGAAAAGGAAAAAGCAACATCATGGTCACAGCCATGACCACGATTGTGGCTGCGGACACGCTCACATGCCAGCGCCCCAAGAGCTTAAAGGGCGCAAGGATGCAGCATCGATCGCTCTGATGATCATCTCCATTGGCATTCGGCCATGCACCGGGGCTTTGCTGCTGTTGTTTTTCTCGTGCATGTTCGATTTGGCGTGGCCAGGCGCACTGGCGACCATTGCTATGGCCATTGGGACGGCGGTAACCACAGGTGCTCTTGCTATCCTTGCGGTCAAGTCGAAAGACTTGGCACTGTCGTTCGTCAAGAAATCGGATCGTGGTCTGCTGTTAACACATGCGGGTTTGCGTCTCGGTGGCGGGGCCATTATCCTTCTTATGGCCGGACTGTTTTTGGCAGCCCAGATCGGCGGTGAAGCGCAGACTGGTGTTTCACAGCATCCGCTTTATAAGACATTGAAATAGCTTTGGAGATTCAGACTTTGGCACCCCATCACAATAAG
>CAIQVS010000174.1 GCA_903875345.1 uncultured Pseudomonadota bacterium
ACACTGCCGTATCATCACCATAGCAAGTTGTCGTTGCCCTCATATGGACTAAATGGCGCCAGTAGTCCGCGTTTTCGCCACCGTGCAACGCATCAATTCCGGTGCTCGATTTGCCGTTTGTCTTCCGGTCAAGATTAGATTTCTGCTTTATGGTCTAATTGAATTGACCAAGGATAGATACGCACTAGGGTCAAAAAGCAACAAACGCATTGCAGCATGCTTGCCCTGACCGTGAGTCACAAGCTCTGGCTGCTGGTGGAGTGCTGATGGAGTCACTCAATCCTGTGCTCGGAACGGCAATGATAGCAGAGGGCGCTGATTCATGGGAAAAGAGAACAAAACACGAGTCGGCCAAGGCTGGTCTCCTAGGTGTCTGTACCTCAAATCGATTTGACGACGTCCGGCGCTAAAAATCAACAGAGCCACATACAAATAATTGTCCCTCTCTGCTTATCTCTCACCCGATGGCCGGTTTCCATCCTCTGGTGAACATCTTTTTGATATTGTGGGTCAGGCATATCAGCTCCCATTCATGGGAAACCTTGGTAATGCCGCGCAGAAGAAACTGCCGAAACCCGCGAGCTTGCTTGATTTGCCCAAACACCGGTTCCACAATTGCTTTTCTTCGTTTATACAGATTCTTTGCCTTGGACGTTTTCAGTATTCGAGCCATACGTTTTGCCGGCGACAAATCTTTCGGAATTCTGCCGCTGGACGCTGCAGCCGGCGGCTTTCCGTGTTCTTGGCGATTGGGCGGAATTAGAAGCTGGATATCATCTAATGATCTATCTGTGATGTTTTTTTCACTGAAGTAGCCGCTATCGGCCAGTGCGGTGCCAATGTCGCCGCTGCAGTTGCGCCTTACTTCTTTGATCATCGGGAGCAGTTGCTGTTTATCATTACCTTCCTGAGTTAACGCAGCGGCCACGATTATTTGAGCTTCCGCATCCACAGCTGCTTGTGCATTGTAGGCCTGTTCAAAGCTTTTCGAGTTCGTGTTCCACATTATTCTCGAGTCTGGATCCGTGAAATTGCGCTGAGCATTGGGCTTCGGCGCTGCTGATTTTTTCTTCGATTTCAGCCCGCCGCCTTTCTTCGGAGGCTTACCACCCTTGTCTTTCTTGTTCTCCTCTTTCTCTTTTTGCTTCTTCAATTCGGCCTTTTGCTCAGCTTCATGCATGGCCTTAGCTTCTGCCTCTAAAGCTGCTTTGGCTTTTTGAATGGCTGCTAACCTGGTTTCACGGCGATTCAATTCAGCGGGTAGTTCGTCACCGCGTTTGTCCGCACCAAATCGATTGTCTTCATCACTGTCAGTGGCCTGAGCTCGACTAAGTAGTTCGGCAATTTCTTTTTTCAATCTGGCTTCGTTTTCAACCAGGCGTTCGTAGCTCATCGCTTTATGCTTTGAAGCATTGGCCTTGATTTTTGTTCCGTCTAAAGCTATCAGCCCCAACTTCACTAAACCAGCTTCCTGGGCTAGTCTCAGAACCTGCTTAAAAAGATTGGGCAAGGCTTTTAGGTGTCGTCTTCTGAATCTGGCGATACTTTGAAAATCGGGATGTTGGTCGGCCGACAAAACTCTAAATGCCACATCATCCCAACAAGCCTTTTCAATTTTTCTGGATGACATGACACCGACGCAATATCCATATACAAGGACCTTTAACATCATGGCTGGATGGTAGGCAAGATTGCCGCGCTCGGTTTCGTGAACGTAATCGGCGTAGATTTCGCCCAAGTCGAGAGTGTCGATAGTGTCGCTAATGAATAGCGCCAAATGACCTTCACCGATCCAGTCATTCAAATTAGGCGGTAACAAAAGAAGCTGCCCGGGCGCATATGGTCTAAATTTTGTCATCGCCAATTCTCTGTCAGGGATGTCCTATTTATCCCGCAAATCAGACCATCAGTCGATCCTTGGCAGCTTCTTTACTGGTACAGGCTCCTAGCAAAAGTCTTTGATTCGAGCACTCTCGGGGCGGAGTAAAGTTTGAGCCCTTGTCGCGGCGTCGGAGGTGTACCGCAGATAGTGCCGGGGAAATGCACTCATCACCAAGGGCTTGATGATATATTCCAGGATCGTGGGTGCAATTGCCGTGCAAATAAAATCGTTTCTTCAGTGATGTTCCTCTTCTACTGGCCCATGGCGTGCAGATAATGTCACCTAATAACGTCGGCGACTAGATGATCACGTCACTTTGGGAAGATCACGAACGTCATTGCACGCCGATTGCACGGCACGAGCAATACGGTGTAACCAAACCTAATGAGGAGTCGAGTGATGGAAGATTTGAGAGATCTAG
>CAIQVS010000175.1 GCA_903875345.1 uncultured Pseudomonadota bacterium
ATCAGGGGGAGCAATGGATCCAGTATCGACAACACTGTTGACAGTATCTATTTATGTGAGCGTGGTCCACATGGTGCTTAGTGCCATGTCATTCAAAATGTGAAATACTGATTTCATTTGATGAAATTTTTATACTTTGTTTAGGGAAGAATCATGATTTACGTATACATTGCTGTTGTCGTAGTAGCCATTTGCCTTACTCAAAAGGCATATTAATTTAAGGGCACGTCTAAAAATGATTTTTTCCCATTGCTAAATTCAGCGAATAGAGTTTTTCCGTAATTCACGCCGATTTCAATTTTGTTTCCGCACTTTTTTGCGTTTCACATCACGAATTTGGCCGGTTCCAGCCTGTTTTTTGCGGCGCTATGCCACAGCAGGCACATTTCTCCTGTCGCGCTTGTGCAACTGCCCCAACCGCACCATGTTGTACACGAGATTCATCATGCCGATCTTGACCCATGCACGTAACGAACCGATGGTTCGCACGATGTGTCCGCCCATTTGTGCCTGCGCCCCAAAGATGTGCTCGACACGAGCACGTACTTTTGACTTGGCGCGGTTTGCCTTCTTTTGCTGTTCGGTAAGCGGGCAATTGCGCGCTCCTTTTTCGCATATCTGGCTCGGAATGCCAACCGCTGCCAACTGCGCTTCTCGTTCCTGTGATCGGTAAGCGCTGTCTGCATACACGTCGCGCTTGCTGCCGTCTTCCTGCATTTTGTCGTCGATCAGGAAGTCAACCGCCTGACTATCATGCACGGCAGCGTCCGTTACCACATAATTCTGGATCAATTTAGTGTCTTGGTCCGCATTGATGTGGTTCTTGTAGCCGTAATGTTTTTCGTCGTTCTTCTTGGTCCAGCGCGCGTCAACGTCCTTCTGTCGCAGTTTGGCTTTGTTTTCCGGTTGTTGCCAATCGGCTGGCGTTTCGTCGTTCTTGATTTGGTCGTTCTCTTCCCTTGTATTGCGTTGTCGCGGCACTTCAACGAACGTGGCGTCGATCATTTGACCCGATTTCGCAATGTAGCCTTGCGCGGCCAGTTGCTCGTGGAAGCGGGCGAAAAGCTTGGTAACGAGTCCCTTGTTCTTGAGCTTCTCACGAAAGTGCCAGACCGTCTTGGCATCCGGCACGCGGTCTTCAAGCTGCAGCCCCAGAAACCGCATGAAGGAAAGGCGATCTCGTATCTGATATTCAATGCGGTCATCCGACAGATTGTGCAATGTTTGCAGGACCAGTACCTTGAACATCAATACCACATCGATCGGTTTCGCTCCAGCGTTGCTCTTGCGTTCCTTTTCATGCACCAAACCGAGATCCTGGCGAAACGCTTCCCAATCGATGCGTTCGTTCAAGCCAACCAGCGGATCTCCCATCTGCGTCAGCTTGGCGGTTCGTTCCGCAACGTCAAATAGGCCTGGATATTTCTTCTTGGTCATCGATATACTCGGGGTTCTCGGGCTTCTGCCCGCAACGCTTGGCACTTTAACCTGGATTATCTGCTGCAGGCAAATTGCGGTCTAATTTTTAGAGATGCCCATAATAGTTCGCTCCCCAATTGCTACGGTGCCTTTTGCCCTGAAACCGAACCAGTGAAATCGCCAGCTCTGATCGCAG
>CAIQVS010000176.1 GCA_903875345.1 uncultured Pseudomonadota bacterium
CTCGATCATACGGCGGCGAAGAGGGCTTAAATCGGCCATCTGGAACTCCTGTCCGGAAGGGGGCTTGCAACACCCAATCTTCCCGGACAGGAGACCAATCACAAAATCACGCCGCACCCGCCGCGGTAGCGGCTTCGTTCAATCGATGATCGATTCAATCCGCTCGGATACCGCTCTAATGTGGCAATGGCTGGCAAGACGCCCAGCTTGTTCCACCATTGCTCCCCTCTCGTCGTTAATGAAGACGGTTCCAAAATCCAACTGCAAACTAAATCCTTTGCGTCCAACCGCCTTTACGAGATGAATTGCTTCCTGACCCGATTTCCAAAGGTGGCTTCGCTGAAATCGCGCGCCCTCAGGGCCGCCGCGCGGGCAAGCTGGATGCGTTGCGGCTCGGCGTCCCGGTTCAGCGCCTCAAGTGTGAGGGCGATCAGTTCCTGTTTGGTGTCATACAAAAGGCCATTGGTTCGATGAGAAATGATTTCCGCCGGCCCGCCCGCGTTGAAAGCGATCGGCACGACCTGCGCGGACATCGCTTCCACCAGGCTGATGCCGAAATGCTCGGCGCGGCTCGGGTGAGCGTCGAGATTTGTTCCATAGCCCGCGGCGTGCCAGTAGAGGGCGCTGTTGCGATAGAGTTCGGCGAGCTTTTCGCGCGAAGCGTTGATGTGGAAGTGAATGGGATAGCCTTCAGCATCGGCCACAAGACGCGACAAATGGTCCATGCACTCGGCGTTCGGCACGGCAGATCCGGCAAGATGCAATTCCAGGGAATCGCCGGGACCGCGCCAAACCGACTTGAAGGCGTCGATCATGGCGTCCTGCCGTTTATTGTGACCTCCGACAAAAAAACGTCCTACACTCAAAATCATTTTCTTTTTACGGGCCGCGTCGCCAGCATATGCGGGAACCGCAGGCGGAATAACTTCGACAAGCAGCCGATTATCGTCGGCCGTTACAGGCAAACTCGCAAGATAATGACCACGGGTGAATTCCGAATTCACGATCACTTTCTGGAATCGAAAAAGCGAAGCGAATTCGGCCGCGGAGGGCGGCGGATCCATTTCGAAAGGAAACTGGCAATGATAAATGTTGGTGTCCCCGATCGGATTTATCGGCGGAATCACATGATTGCCCATAGCAATGAATAGCGACGGCTTTTCACCTTCGTGAATACTTGCCTCATTCGCAAGCGCAAGTCTGGAAAAATCTATACCGAATTCGCAGCTTAATTGCTGTAATCGAATACGACTATAGGGAAATTTGGTTGCGAACGTGACATTATAACGATCCGCCAGAGCGACCCCTAGTGAAAGCAAATAGCGCTCTCCACCACCAGGATTTAGATCGAACGGCGTGTAGATAATGGCCGACGGCTTTTCTGAGCTGACAATGTTTGCCGCGAAGGGTGCGGGATCGCTACTCCGCAAAAACTGGGGAATGGCCGTGGCGAGATCGGCAGCGTTGCGACTTTCGAGATAAGCGCCCCATCTGGACAGGAATTTGTCCCGGTTGAAATCTCCGAGATATTTCCGACGCATTTCTGCGGCGGCGTCACCATTGGCGGATACGCCTTCAATATGGACACATCGCGACGCAGGCACGTAAACGACTTTTTTGCCGAGCGCGCGCAACTTGAAACACAAGTCCGTATCTTCATAATAGGCGGGCTCATATTTCATGTCGAAACCGCCACAATATATGAATAAATCCCTCGACATCAGAAGCAGAGCCGCCGATATATAGTCTACTTGTTTTTCTTCAAGGCATTCTTGAGACGGCTTCAAATCCCCGCGACCAAATCGTTTTGGGATGCCAGCCCGATCAATGACCGCACCGGCTTCCTGAACTATTCCGTTCGGATAAAGGAACAAAGGACCTGTGGCGGCGGTCTCAGGATCGCTTTCGAGCTTTTCAAGCAAGGGCGTTAGCCAGCCGTCCTTGACAAAGGCATCGTTGTTCAGAAAGCAGATATATTTTCCCTTGGCCGCTTCGGCGGCTATATTGTTGGCCTCGCCAAAAAAGCGATTGCAACCCAACTCGATCAGACGAACGCCTGTCGCCAGCTGTCGCAAATGTTCCAGGTCCGATTCGGCGCTGCCATTATCAACAACGATAATTTCATAAGTGGCGCCGGAAGTCTGTGACCACACCTGCCTGATGCATTCAAGGGTTAGCGCGGCGGCATTCCAGTTAACGACGAGTATCGAAACCAGCGGATCGTCTTGAACGCACCATTTCATGGCCATCGCCAATGTGGCGGCGGTCGAAAAATCAGTCGTTCCGTCAATTACATGCCGCTGACGTCCAAAAGCCACTGTCCTCGTTGGCGCTTCAAGAACGTGGCGGACGTGTTTCGCCAATTCTGCAAATGTGTTGCTCCAGGCAGGGGGCCTGTAGTCGGCTCTGATGGCGCATTCGGCCGCATGGCGCTCTTCCTATTGAA
>CAIQVS010000177.1 GCA_903875345.1 uncultured Pseudomonadota bacterium
CTGCTCCTCGCACTCGTGATGAGCTTGTTGACCAGCTGCACGACGGGAAATTCTGATCCGGTGTGCGTGTGTCCGCCGATCAAGGAATATGATCACAAATTTCAGCAGCAACTAGCAGATGAAATTGCCGCAATGAATGAAAAAGATGCGGTGATTGTGGTGATGCAGGATTATGCTTTAGTACGTCGACAAATTATATTATGCCAACAAAGAAACTGAGACCCATGCCTTTAAATCCAGCATGATGAACAGACTGTTCATTAGTCCATATTTTTCTTTGGCTGCCATATGGACTGAATGGCTTTATTCGCCGGCCTGACAACACATTTACTGATGCGATTACCAGTAAGATTATCGGCGCCTTGTGCAAAGGCTTTTACCGGACCTTTGACAAAATTCTGAACCCTACCAAGCAGAACATCGGCTGTTCCCCAAAACGTATTACATGCAAACATAACGGTGTTGAAGTGCTCACCTGCGAAAGCTGCCGTATAAAGCGCTGGTAATCTAAATATAAGGGCCGTACTTCCCACCAATGGCGGAATGGCATCAGCTGTTTTCTGAAGTGTATTGCCCAGGCGCTCCGAATATTTCATGACAACTTTACCAGCTTGTTCTATGGGGTAGCGCGCGGCACCAATAGCCCATATTCCTGTCAATGCGGCCATAGTTATTTGGAGGGTTGGGTTTCCAGCTGTCGCGTGAGAAAAACACAACAACCCGTCGCCAAAACTAATCCCCGCACAACCAAGGGAATATCCGGCGCTTGTATGTCCCTTACGAGCGAAACTGATTTCTGAGGCAACGAAGCTAGCCGTTGAAATTACGCCCTCGACGTCACCAGCAGCTAGGGCAATCAGGCTACCCGTCATGCTTGCCAGACCACCCCAATTTTCTGATTTCATTTTCGATATTGCTTTAAACATACAGCGCTCCGCATAAGGCTTGCAAAGTGTGTAGCTAAAGGAATTACTTTCAGCAACCTCATAAGTCGTAAAAAATAAAAGGGCTGGCCCAAAACATGGTTAACATTAAGGGCATAGCAGCACCATCTACCAAAACTAATTGTTTATAGGTATTTTTATAACTTTTTTGTCCTACAAAAGAGCAAACAAGCCCCATCACCGATGGTGGTCATGTCTTTTCGATATGAGTTTTAACGTATGCGTTGACGGATTGGATAATGAAGTCAGCGATATCCTCGGCATCAAGATCGCCGACCGAATGCACATTGGCAATTGTTTCCCATGTTCCTGTGGCTTCAACGTAAGCCTCAATTTCCGATTCACTGCCGAAGTTTGTGCATGACCATGGTGTGGTAAAATGGACAGGACATTTAGTTGTGCTGGCTTTCGTTTTTTTGACAGGCTTGGACATCGTGTTCCCCCCTCAGATGTATTGATCTTCGACTCATCACACAACGCTGCTGACAACCATTTCGTCTGACCAAACATAGGCAGCCCATTTCGTTCAAGGATAATGCGGCGTCATTGGCTACGTTTCCTCGATAAGAAGATTTTGAAGGGTTTCGATAACATCTTCGCCGATTGGGCGTTCTGAATTTTGAACGGGAAGAGGTATACCAGCCTTAAGCAGCTTAAGAAGACCATTGGCCAGTACTTTTGTGGCGGCAAAAGTCTCCTCCTGGGACACACAACTATCCGCAATATAAATGTGGTCGGAAAACATTTTGAATGCTCGGTCTAGTCCTCGTCGATCGCCGATAAGTGCTGTTTTCATCAGCCAATCGGCTGCCTTCGCCAAATCTCTGGGAGCAAAATCACCCTCCCCATAGATGCTGGCTAACTGAAGATGAGCCGAGGTGTGGCCTAAATTCGCCGCTTTGGTCAGTTGGTTAAGGGAGAGATTGATGTAGTCCGGATCTTGTTCGTGGCATCGATAATACGTGCAGCCTAATTGATAAACAGCTTCGGCATCATGCGGATTTTTTTGAACATATTTCTTCAACTCGGCGAAAGCCAGTTGTTCTAACGTGGATGCATGAGGCGACTTCCTCTTTTCCAATTGATGGTTTGTCATCTCAGATGCACCCATGGTTTTCCGAGGTCAAGTTTTGACAAGACAACTCACTGTGTGGCTTCCCATAACCGATTTCGGCGATAAATTGTTCCTTGGGTCGTTGTGGCGGCACTGATACTTTGCAGGGCTTGTTGACGCCTCTGGATGGAGGCAAAATCTTCGATTTCATCAAGATGACGCAAGCGAAGAACCGCTGCGGCAGGCCCTTCCAGAAGGGGCTTCACATGACTGTGCCAGAGCGCCTCAAACTCGAGATGATCATAGAAGAAAAGGGTAGGATTAATTCTCTCCCAAGATAAATCTTCCGGCAGTTCGATATCGGGATTGTGTTGACGTAAATTGTCGAAGACATGGTGGCGCGTGGTGTGCGCACGACAAAGACGATGCAGAGCCCAGAATTGCGCTGCAGCCGTGACCTGATCTTCAAGACCTTGCGGATCATCGTTGGCGCTGAGCGCTTTTTCCAGCGGTTCCCACACGGCCTTGAAACGATCAAGGAGCGTGAGATATCGGCCGCGCTCGTCGAACACGCGCACGGCAAGAGGATCCTGAGGGCACGAAGCTTCCAGCCCAAGCTGCATGCGTGTTGCCAGGATCATATCCTGCACGCCATTGTGCGATTCTTCCCATTGGCCGGTTACAAAGCAGAAATCCGTGCCGTTGCGGGCGAGAATTTTCTGCCGCACCAGAAGCGCCGCATTCTCGCCGGGCATGGACTCACCCGGTGCCATCGAAAAATCTTGCAGTTCATTAAAACCAAGAATCTGGTCGCGGAGGTCATGACTGAACCGAACCGGCTGATTTTGATCGCGGAAGCGCTGAAGAATGGACAGTTCAAGCGCATGCCGCCGTTGCGGCTTGCGCATGGTGCGGTCGAAAGCTGCACCTAACCTGCTTTGCACATGGTCACCGCGACTAAGCCTATGGACTTGTTGAGCTGCTTGCGTTTCCGTGCCAAAATGGTCGTCGGCAATAACAAACAGCAATCGCCCCTCGTGCGGCATGGTGGTTTCCGTGCCACCGATCACTGCGCTGACCTGATGCCGTTCCCGGTCGTTCAGATGTTGCAGCAAGGGTCGGGAAAAAAGGCTAGTGCCGTCATGCTCAGTATAGGCTTTGCCTTTCATGTCGAGCGGCCGCGACGGCAGCGTGGCAACAAGCCCATCCGTCCGATCAAGATAAGTCATCGGATCAAAAAGTTTGTCCAGTTCACGGAATTCAAAATCGCCCGACGCCAACCGTTCTAACAAATAGTGCTCAAGCTTGATATTGCCTTCGATCAAAGTCTTGCGCAGTTTTTCAAGATTAATTGGTTCGACCTTGCGTGAACGAACGAGAACTTTACGGGATTCTGTTTTTGCCGCTTCAGCTTTTCTGACGAAGTCGGGATTAATACGCCGAAGATCGGTTGTGTCGATTCGTACCATCTTGGCGCGGATGCGATCAAGAATCAGCGGCTCTATCTGTCGGCGCATATAGGTGATGTCGTCGATGTTATCTTCGATCCCTTTGAGAAATATTGGATTGCCACTCGTCAGCTTTTCGCGCTGCGCCATCTCGGCGATAGCGAAGCTGCGCATCAGCGCTGTTGCTTCGTGCTTCAGATAGAAGTCGCCCTGTTCCGCTGTCCAGACCAAATATTCCGCGCGGCGTTGTATTATTTCCGACAAGGGGACATCACGATTATTGATATCGCGGAACCACATATCTGCTTCCGGTCGAGAGTCACGCAAGCCAGCAGCGATGCATTCGGCTTCGGGATATTCAAGTCCTTGCGTTGCGCCAGAGAAAAACCAGTCACCAACGACGGGAATAATATGAATGTGTTCCCGAATAATAGGTGTCCACAGCTGCATAAAGTTTCTGTCGCGACGTTTGGCCCCACGGTCGAATTCAGGTGATCCGGTGAAGCCGAGAGCACCTTGCAGGACAGAAGGAATAAGAATGTGCTCACCAGGAAAGGCAACGCGAAATAAAGCCAGTTTCTGAAGCTGCATGCGCTTGTTAGGCTCAAGAACCATGTCGACAAAATTCTGTGAACCACAGGTTTCATCCATATCATACACATGGAAAGCACTAACTATACTCCCATCATCGTGTTCGATAGAAAATGGCCCTTCCTGAACGGCAAGGACATTAGCCAACGCACCCTTGGAGATAGCACCTGCACCATAAATACCTTTTTTTACGCCGAAACTTTGTGCAATCGATACATAGAGCGCAGTGTTGTATTCGCGCGACTGCTGATGACCTGGGCCAGGCGCAAGCGCAAAAGCATGGTCAAACGTATCGAAGATCTGTCGTCGATAATTTGGCGAGAGGTAGGTTTTCTGAAAATGCCGTTTATACCTATCGGATGAATTCAGACACAGTGCTTCAGATGTCTTTCTCATGCGGCCTCCCTGTGGAAATGCGGATTTTGAATGTCGGGATCGAAATCCGGACGGCCTGGAGCGAAACAAGCCGTCGGCAGCTCATCGCGTTTGAAGAATGTGTAGCTTGCCCTGTCGACTGGCTCGGCAAGTTCCAGTACCCAGACTTTCTGTTCGTCCGGTTTGCGGATGTTGAGATTGGCAAACACACGCCTCCACCGCGCCACAAGATCAGCGGCGATTGGTTGCCCAAATTTCTGCGCCTCCGCATCGGACAGGCTGGTGAGCGAGTCAACCGTAGTGTGCGTGGCCTTTGCAACGATGCCCTCATATTCGTCGCCGGTTTCGCTGCCATTCTCATGCGTCAGGCAGCGGCGTAGACGGATTTTACCTGTCGTTAACTCTCGTCCGGTGTTGCGTATAATCAGTTTGGTTAAGCACTCTATCGGTTTAGGCAGACTGCCAGCGCGCGCATCAGCGAGCGCCACCCAATTAGGCGACAGCAACGGCACAGCTTGCACTTTTTCATCAACAGGACGTTCGCCATGAACGGGCCAGAGCTGTTCAAAAGTCAAAAGAAATGGGTGTTGTCCGAGTTTGCCACCGATGCTCGCATAGGCACTAGCCGCTTTACCCATGTCATCACGCGCATCGACAGTATCCGGCATAGGCGCAACAAAGGCTTTAGCCGCCAGTCGCGTCACACCAGTAGCCTTGCCAACAAGAAGCAACTCTTGCCCCGCAGCTTTCATGTTCTCCAAAGCGCGGAATACATCGCTTCCCGGATCGGTCAGGACTAGATGACGCCCCCATTGATTATGCACTTGCAGACTTTCAAGCATGCAGTCCGGCACTTCGAGCCGGATGACCCGATTGCGCGGCACACTAAAGAGCGGATTATGGAAAGGAAAATCCGTCTGCGGATCGATACCCATGAGAGTTTTCTTCTCATCCGACCAAGGATTTTCTTTAAGAACGTGCTGCGTCCTCGCCTTTAAATTAGCCAGTATTTGTGGGCCTTCGGGAATGCCTGCGACAAAACGCTCATACTCGAATCCTGTGCCAGCGGCTGCCGTATGCTCGATACGGTTGATTTCTTCCATTCGACGCGCTGCCGTCATCGGCATATGATCGGCAGGAGAGATGTTCGGCGGCCCCTGAATACCAAGCGTTACTTTCGCTTCGTAATGTTTGTGGCACTGTTCAAGAATTGGTGCTGAGAATTCAGCCCACCAAGTGCGCATCTCTATCGACGGATGTTTTTGGTAAAAGGAATTGGCTTCAAACACCATATCAATGAGTCGATGCGCCGACAGCTTGTCGTCGCGTTCGAAAATCAGTTTCCAGTAAGCGTCTGAGGCGTAATCCTCATCCTTTAAAAGATCCTTACGTAAGGCATAAGGCACCTTCATTGCGTCGACTATCGTCAGATTTTGTCCGCGTTCATTCTGAATAAACCGTTCAGGAAGATAATCAAAAAGCTTGTCATACAAAAAAAGGCGTAAGGCCCAGACGTGACGCACCGCCTCAGCATTGGTGGTTGGCAATGATGTGTCGGGTAACACAAGGGGATGCGCCCACTTCTTTTGGGCGTCTTTCAATTTCTTGCTGAACTTATCAAACCTTTCTCGATAATCCGTAAGCGCGGATGGATTGTCGCTATATTCGACCGCATGCGGTGCCATCAACTCTTTCAGGCAGGTGTCGAATGAACGGATGATGTTCCATTTTTTTTCGAAACGGCGATAGATATCATCCGGCTCTTTCAGCCAAACGCCGATGGTTTCATCCTGAATTCTGACCCGTTCCAGATCGCCATAACGAACATAGGAATCCTCCTGCGTTCGACGCGTGGTGGTGATATTCGGCGGCCTTGGCGGGTTGGTCAGTTCCTCTTGGGTTGTCGCGATACGAAAAATTGTATGACGATGATCTATCAACCATTTGCGCCGCTGGTCATACTCATCCTTTGTCAAATGGCCACCAGTGCCAGCCAAAGCGGCACGTTCATAATCGACAAAATGAGCGGTGCGGTTAGTGCGCATTTCAATGAGGATGCGGTTATGTTTTTGTACTAACTTGGCCCGTAGGTCTGAATCTGATAATTTACTAATGTCTGCGGGATCATGCTCAGTGAGGTTAAAAAGAAGAACCTTGTTCTTGCTGAGCTGGCCGTGTACGTCGCCGGTCTCGAGTAAGCAGCCGATGCCACGCGACAGCATGCCTTCGTCGTAATGCACGAACCCAACCAATGGCCGGTCTCCGAATCGGCTGTTTCCCTGTAGAAACTTTTTCTGCGTGTGTTCATTCGCCATGCTTTCGACAAAGCGAACACCGTCGGGATCAGTCTGGCGAAGTAAAACGTAAAGCGCTGCGGCGCTTTCGGCGTCAGGTAAAGCGCCATGCGCCAATTCAGGATCATATTCACGACCGTCCCAAAGGCGCAGCCCTCCCTCGCGGCCAAGGGCGCGATAGGCAGCAGAACTGTTGGCTTGAGTAACATCGCTAAGACGAACACTTAGAACGTCACGCCTGGTTTTGTGATGATAGCGCGGTGGGAGTTGCAGCCCGTATTTTCCCTGTGGTCCGAAAGCCCACATCCATCGCGCCAGCGCCAACGGATCGATATGGATGGAAGCATGGCTGCGCCGCGTTACCTCAAACAAATGTGGAAAATTATAGCGTGCGCTCACGTGACTGGCGAGATAGTTGTCGTAGCCATCGCCGTTATACCAATGCGTATCGCGGTAGATCTTATGTCCCCAACGGCTTTTACTTGGTCGCGTCGAACCAACGGAACGAAATTGATTGCCGGCGGCGTTAATCTCCAACTCAATGCGGCCTACATCGGGAAAATGCAGAGGGTAGATATGACCCGCTGTCCCATCATCGAAGGCGCGTTCTTCTAGTTCCAAAGTCTTGCCATTAATCTTCGAAGCGCTGCGCAGGAAATCATGGTACATGCCCATGCCGATATAACCGGCCCAGCCTTTGTCGAGGCTTTCTGGATCAACACGTGACACCAGCGCGGCTTGCACTGCCATCTGGTGAATCCTGGCCAGCGCCATCCGCATGCTCAGTCTGCCAACCAGACGCATGCTAACATCGAAGATTAGGAAGCCGCCCTGCCAAGGCTGCGCCGTCTCACGGTCTTTGTCGGTTGCTTCCCAATCACCAAAAACGTGGAAGAGACGCCCGGCATTAATCAGATGTTCGACATCTTTGTGACGGGTCTGATAGGCGGCCGTGCGGCTGTAAAAAGTTTCACGTGGCGGGCCGTAATAAAAATCCGGCTCACTGTCAGGTAGGGAAAAAGGAGGGAACATCTAGCGCATCCCCGCTGCTTGAATGTGGGATGCAACACCGCGATCAAGCGGATTACCTGGGCCACGAACCGGCAGATGCGTGCGTTGCCCTAGATGAAAATCCCCGCGCGTCATGCGCGGATCAAAATCGCGGCGCGAGTAGGTCGGCGGCAAGGTTCCTTCATATTTTGACTGGCTGTAATCGAACTGGCCGTAATCTCTGAAGAAAGCCGCGTTGTCGTTCCCAACAAAAATGCCGTTATTGTCTACAGCAGCATCACCACGCATGAAAATAGCTTGCTTATATTCGACTGTGCCACCGTGATATTTGTCGGCGCGACGATTGTTGCGAGCAAGGAAGAAAGATGGCGTCAAATGCCCCGTGATCGCAAACTTTTTGCCATGTTCCATTGTGCAGACGACATGGTTTGGCGTCGGTTCTGACGGATGGTCAAAACCAAATTCATCTGCCAGCGCGTAGGCGACCCGTACCGACTCGTCGCGCGGATAATGTTGCACTCCAATCGATTGAATCCCGTTTTCTTTGAACCACGGGAAAAAGCCCTGACGGTAATCTTCCTTCCAGCCATGGCCAGGGGCGTAGATAGAAAGGCCGTGAACGAAAATTCCGCCATTCGGTTCCAGCGTAAATTTATCGCCAGATGCTTTCAGATCATCAATAATGCGGGGTAGATATGGTTCTTTCAGATTGAAAAAGCGTGTACCGTTATGCACGGCAGC
>CAIQVS010000178.1 GCA_903875345.1 uncultured Pseudomonadota bacterium
ATGGCCTGATTGCATATGTCAAGATAACGCTCGAAGATGCGTTCATATTCCTCGACCGTTGCAATGTCTTTTTCTGCATCCAACATAGACTCCTCCATAGGCTTTTATTAAGGACACGTTTTTCAAAACGCCGTGTTGACTTATGTTAAAAAATGAAAGGTATCGCACACGAACCACGAAAACATATTCGTCTGATCCCAGTATGATAAAATAAAACGTTTTTTGATGATTATCAAATCGGGACTGTCACATCGGCTTATAACTTCGCTCGACGTTGATAAGTCACTCTATCCCGAAAGGACATTGTTTCATGATTATTTCGCTCGCTACAGTTTTTCATTCTGCCGCCGTTGCGTTTGAAGCATATGTCGTGGTTGCACCTTATGAACCTGCAACGGAACCCTCGCGCCCTGTTTTTGAAAAACAAAAACCTTATCTGCACGTTTATCCCTGATCCAATCGTAGTTCAGGGGTTTATATAGATCCCTTGCGATGCACCGTTCATCAGTAAGGTGCTGATCGTCAACGACAGCATAGCTCAACTCATTCAGGTCATGGTTTCTCAAACTTTTCTTAAGCAGGAGAGCGATATGGCCTATCAAAGCATCATTCCCTACGATCCTTACTGCAATTGTGGTTATGAGCCTTCCGATAACTTGGGCGATGACGAGTACAGGGTAGCATTGGAAAGCGGCGCGGCGAACTATGGATATTGGCTGCGGATGATTTTTGCCGACCGGATTGAGGCGCGCCTGAGAGCCGCCACTATTCAGAGCATCATTCCCTACGATCCCCACGGTTGTGGTCATGAGGCTTTCGATAGTCTGGATGATGACGAGTACAGGGACGCGCTGGAAATGGGCGCGGCAAATTATGAATATTGGTTGCGGATGATTCTTGCCGACCGGGCTGAGGCGCGCCTGAAAGCTGCTGCCATAATGGAACATGAAGCGGAGCCTTGTACTGCGCAGCATCCCGTTGATGACGTTCCGCAAATGGAGCAGTTAAAACTCGAAAGTTGATCTTGATGCGCCAACAACTGCGCATTTGATAGAGGTCAAAACCGGTTTGCGATATAGAGCTGAAACTATTTCGATGCGCTTTGCAGCATCAACAACGCTTTTTGATGTGCGGTGATGCGCTCGATCATTAAAGTTTCGCTTGCATCGTCGCACACGTTTTGCGCCACCTTTTTGCTGGCCTGACATTTATTAATGACGCATTCATTGAGTTCCATAAGATTTTGCAGCATCCGCTGGGCGCGGTCGTCACCATGGACTTCTTTGCTGAAAACAGCTGGCGTCATTTTCGAAAATGGAATTGTGTTCTCTTCTTCAACGAGATGCGCGTAATTCCCTAAGGTGCGAATGCGCTCGGCAATGGCATCAACGGCGAGGAAGAGTTCATGATACTGCCTCTCAAAAAAATCCTGCAGAGAGATAAATCTCGTCCCCTCGACATTCCAGTGATAGTTATAGGTCACAAGATACAATCCATACGTATTTCCTAAAACATTCTGTAATGATTGTGATGCGGCGTTGCTGGAATGTTTGGCTTCATGAAAAGCTGTGGCTGTGGTCATTACTTTTTCCTTTTCTGAGACAAGGCGCGCGCGATTGAATCATGCTTTGCTTATTGCCGAACGACGCTCCAGCTATCGTCCGGATCGAATTCCCTGATGATCCCGGCCACTTCAGCCGTATCGAAACCCAGATTCTTTTCATAAATAATTCCATCCTGATTGACGATGAACGTCATCACGCCGCTGTCACCATAGCGATCAGGAAATGCGATAAGGGCAAAACCGCGATCCATATGTCCTTGGACGACATAGTCATAAGCGCCCCCTGACGCATGCGGCCCCTGACCCTTCAATATCCTGTAATAGTAACCGTGATACGGTGTGTGCTTGCTCAAAACCTTGCCGGAATAACCTTCTTCTTCAGCGCTTGCCAGAAATGGGCCTAGAGGACTTTCCTGCTCTCCGTCAGCCGCTGGCCAATAAAGCCCGTCATGCTGGCCGGGACTGCTCTGAAACCGTTGCGCATACTCATGTTGAAACGTGTCGCGCGTATGCAGAGCCGAAAACTCTTCCTGCGCTTCGACATAAACCCGACAGACTTCCAAAACATTCAACTCATTCCGTCCAATGCGGCGGTTGAGTATCTCTTCCTTCCCAGCGACCGTATCGAACTGCCAGCCATTATCTGCCTGAACCAGAGGAATTGGCAGTGGCCATTCTTCTTCGCCAACCACCAGAGTGTCATGCCCGACATCATCACTTATGATTTGATGCGCTTGATCATAAGCGGAAACAAAGCTGTTGCGGCCTTCTTCGTCTGCGATTTTATCGCCTGAATAAATGATTTGCTGCGCGTCCGGTCCCAAAATCTTCAAAAGATCATCCTTTCGATTTTCGCGTGTTGCCGTCACGAGAGCCTCGACGGCCTGCTCCGGCGTTGCGAAAACCCGTTGCTCTTCGTACGATGCTTGCGAAGTTGTGGGTGGGTAGGATGATCGTTGCGATTCAGCCGCGCAACTCGTCAGGACACAGAGAATGCCGCCGATTGTTAGGATCCTCGACACTTTTTTGAGTCCATTTCTATTTGTTTGGCATCTTACAAAGCTATGCATCATCTGCGCCTCTCATCCGTGGTGTGTCCGCCGCCACGTGATCCACCACTTGGAGCGGATCGCGCCGGAGCGGCTGACATCGTTGAACGGCTGTAAGCGCCGCGCTGGGATTGAGCCCGCGCTTCCGTCCCACGCGAGAAGGATTCAAACGCTGGAGACGCTCGACGTTGCGGGGCGCTTTGCACCTGTTGTGAGCGCTGCCGGACGCTGACCGTCGGTGTTTGCGCGCGTGGAGTGTTGTTCGCTTGCCGCGCAAGATTGTTCGATCTTTGCTCGCTGCCTTGTTGAACATGATTTTGTATTTGGGGAGCATAGCCGCGAAAATTTGCGCGCGACTGAGCGGCAGCGCCCTGAAAACGTGCGCGCGTAACGGGACTGTTGTAGGGTACGCCATGACGATGCGACGGATCATGTGTCCAGACACCTCCTTCGCCTGATGATCGTCCACGATTCATGAATTCGAAACGACGGTCGTCAATATCGATACGATGGCCATGCCAGTCCCAGCTGTTCCAGCCCCAGAATCCATCAATGACAGCAATACCGACTCCAAAACCGATCAATCCTGCGTAAACAAGACCGTCGATTGGCGGAAAATAATAGGGTGCGTAATCGGGATAAGGCCATGTGCCATAGACAAGCGTTGGATTGTAATAGGGTACATAAATCACCTGAGGGTTGACAGGCTCGATGATGATTGCGCTACCTTGATTTGAAACTGTTTCTTGCTGGGTCGAGGCAAGATGTCCCACGCTCTGCGCTTCCTGACGCAAGCGCTGCACCGAATCCATGACGTCTGCTTGCTGTGCTAGAAACGCGTCGCCAAGTTGCTCCGTCCAAGGCAGTTGAGCGTCCATCATCGTGAGAACTTGCGGAAAGTTGACCAGCGATTTGACGCTCGGATCCCAAGGTTGCTGCATCAAAGCCGCTGCCAATTGGTCGCCGTGAAGTTGGGCGTTCTGAGGATTTTTTAACCAGCGGTTCGCTTCCACGATTTCAAGAGGATAGGTCGTCGCCATCAAAATCTGCGCGACGAGTTGATCGGGATAAAGCGCGATCGGAGCCGTCATTTGATCGATCTGCTGCTGCGAATAAGCGGGCGGAGCTGAAGCCGCCACGCTTTGCGCATGCACTTTAAATGACACACCAATCAGTAGCGCCAACGCCAAAAGGGCGATCTTTGAGGAGCGTTTGATCACGGTAAGTCGCACGGCTTACACCCTAGGTTATCGGCTAAATACGTCCGATCAGCATAAGAATAACGACGATCAGAAGAACCGTTCCAAAACTGATAGAGGGGTAGTATCCCCAATTTCGGCTATGCGGCCATGTCGGTAGGCCGCCAATCAGCAGGAGAATAAGGACGACAAGAAGAATTGTGCCCAACGCCATGGAAGACCTCGTTGTTACTGAACATTGATTGTCGTTGGACTGCCGTTCGTTCCTGCATTTCCCTTGGCACCCGTATTGCCTTTCTTGCCTTGGCTTCCTGTCGCGCCTTGCTGGCCGGGATCGCCTTGATCTCCCGGTGCGCCAGTTGCCCCTGTGTAGCCCGTATTGCCTTGTTCGCCAGTTGCGCCGGTAGCGCCCGTATATCCGGTATTGCCTTGATTGCCGGTTGCCCCTGTTGCGCCGGTGTAGCCGGTATAGCCCGTGTTACCTTGGTTGCCCGTTGCGCCTTGCGGCCCCGCGGGGCCTGTGCAAGCCGTTAGACCGAGCGCCATGATAAGCATCGCCGTTGGAATTGAATATTTCATGAGAGTTCTCCTGTGACGTGTGAAGTGATCGCGCGGCAACTGGTGCCGCGCGCTTGGTGATTACGTGGTGCTGTATTTGAACTCGGGCAAATTCTTCAACCCATCTTTTGTCGCGCTAGGCAGAGTGATTTTTGCGCTGGTGATCCGAAGATTATCGTAAGGAAGAGCGATGAGATGTGATCCCATGCCCAGCCAACCGCCGACAGAAAGGATGACGTAAGCCGATTTATTGTCATCCGGACTGACGATAAGATCATCCACCTTGCCGATTGTTTCATTGGCATCATTAACAACATTTTCACCGATCATTTTGGATGTCCTATAGCCGGTTGACAGCTTCTGAACGTCAACTTTCACCATTTCCACGGTTTGCATCGCGTTTTCTGCGTGTGCGTACGTAACGAGACCGCCAACGCTAATCAGTGCCAGACCGGTGAGTATAAGTAAAAGAGCGTTCTGATTTGCAGCTTGTTTCATGTGAGGCGCCTCTTGGTTGATTGGCGAGAATTCGCCATGCCGCTACACCTACGCCGATTTAATCGAGCCATTTTGATATTTATCAAATAACAGACGCGTGACCTTTTTTATTGGACGCCATTTCCGGCTAGGCAACACGCGCTTCTGTGAGGGTTTCCTGCAGGTGCGCGAGAAGCGCATGGTTTTTATCATTGGTGAAATCTTTCGGTATTTCGCCGATGACGCTGCTGAGGACATCAGCATCCAGATGCTGTCTTAATGCGCCAAGAATTTGCGGTGGTGCCGCTATCACTAGATAATCAAAGCTCTTATCGGTACAGGCTTGCCTAAGCTTGACCGCGATTGCCAAAACAAGGTTTTGCTTAACCTCGTCATGAATGTCCAAATGCGGTTCGCAGGTATTATGGCCTGCGTTCTGACCGCCGACTAACGAACCGCGGCTATCGTGCCCGACCTGAAAATCATCCAGAGACTCCGCTTGAAATTCCATGCCAAGCACTAAAGTCAAATCATGGCTTTTCATGACTTCGTCGTAGGGATGCCTTTTTGAATCGCGCATTGGCATCACTGTTTTATTCCTGTGATATCTGTATATCTTTGCCTCCCCTCCATCGGCGACAAGAACCCATATGACTGATGATTGGGTTATCTGCGCGGGATTGAGATGCATCGGGCTTCCCTTGTTGTCCATAGGACGATTGCGAATTTACGGGTTATGAATGCGGGAGATTTTCGTGCCTTCAATGCTCAGGCTCGCCATAAGGCCTTGTTGGTCAAAGATGAAGGCATAAGCGTCATCTTTTAACGTCGAGGTCGAGAGATTCTTGGCGACTCCTTCGTTGACGACCACCACGGTCGGGCCTGTGCCTATTTCCCAGCCATGACTCTCATGGATATATTTTAAGGCTTTGTCGTTCATGAGAAAGACAACGTATCCATAGGATTGCGCACCAGCCTGAAATCCCCAAGAGGCGGTGACGGAGTTATAATATCCATCAATGACTTTGCCTTGTTCCAGAACGCCCTCGCCATACGCCCCGCCGAAGATAAGACCGGCCTTAACGATGTTCGGAAAAATCAGCACGGCTCTTGCCTTGCTCGCAAGATTGGCGGCAACGGGATTGGTCGTGACGAGCATATGTAATGCGGCGTTGGCATCTTTGTTCAGATCGTCGGGGGTCGCAGCAAATGCGTTGCTAAAAGAACACGGAAATGTGGCGAAGAAAACGCTGATCAGAAGCGCCAGAAATGCGAAGCGAAAAATTTTCATGGGTTTCTCCATTGAGTTTGATCTGGCAGCTCCAATAAAAGCGACAAGCAAACAACAGCCAGCAATTTCATGCTGATTTCGCTGGCTGCTGAGAATGCTTTTTAGGCAGCTGAGGCTTGCTTCAGATGATCTTGCGCTTTCGTGCAATGATCCTGCGCAAGCTTTCCATGTTCTGCCGCCTTCTTATGATCTCCAGCTTCACTTGCTTTAGCGGCGCTTTGACATGCCGTAGCTGCGCTGGTGCAGCATTCGGCTGCCTTGGCGTGATGTTCAGTGCTGGAGTTGCCTGAAGTCTTTTGTTGGGCTTGAGCTGATTGCATGTGCTATCTCCTGAGTTATGTGGCCAATGGCCAGATACGGAGAAGAAAGTTCTCCGGTAACGTCAGAGCTACTCCGAATTCACGAACACGTTTTGACATCCATCAAAATATGAAAGCCTATTATTCGTCTTCATAGTTGAAAAGCAAGATTGATGCTGCCAAATCGGTCGGGAGTTCCTTGCTGACTGTAGAATTCCTTGGTGCGCTCCGTGACGGTAAAATCAAGGCTAACCGCCGAAGACCAAAACAAGGAAGCTCCGGCTGTAAAATCAGCGACCAAAGGTCTTTCACTGACGCCCGGACTCGGCGCGAATGTATTGCCCTGAAGAAAAATGTTTCGACCGACGGCACGCCCTTGCGTTCCCAAAAAGAAATACCAACCGAAAGCGCCGTTCAACTGGTCAGCATCGAACCACCCTGTGCCGGACAGGCTTGGGCGAACATGGTCTGGCCCATAGTCGGCGGAAAGATTTTGCCCGAAACGAATAATGCCCCCAGTCTCGCCATAAGTGAGAACGTTGCCGATGGTGGCACCGGCTTCAGGGATCGCATCGACGGCGAGATTGCCGATCAGGGGTTGTTCAAATCGCCATTTGCGTTCATAGGTTGCCATGAGGCCGGGTTCATTATGAAGTTGGTTTTTCCAACCCAAAGCTGAATCGACGCCGATAAACTGGTGAAAATCGTTTTGCGTCACGCCACCAAGAGCTGCAGGCCCTACGATGCCAATGAGCACCTCAGCATTTTCAAGCGTGTGATAGCTGCCGTGATTGGTGTCCTGAAGCAAACTCGCTCCAGTGTAAAGCCATGCGGCATAAGGGCGATCTTTAATTGAAGGAGAAGCGCTTAACGTATTTGTTGGCGTAAAGATACTTTGCCCAAGCGCCGTCCATTCATATTCCCTCTTGCGCTCGCTGCCATCGAAAATCGGCAGATTATCGCTTAGCAACCCATAGGGTTGATCCCAACTTTCCTCCGGCGTTACGGGACCCGACAAATACGAAGCGCGCATGCCCTGCGTGTAATGCCGGTCATCATGAGAAGCGAAGTAATCATTTTCTTCCATAAGGATGATGCGCCCATAATCAGGACCATCAGGCAAACGAGCATCGGCATGAACAGGGGAGCGGATGATTGCGCTTAAAACAAAAACAGCTGCGCTCAACAGCCATTTTCGGCGGCGAGAGTAAATGAAAATGTTGATCATCATGGCTGGCGTTACCTAAACGACAGATTAGAAGATTAGCACTGCGCCTTCATTATGCGGCAGCACGGTAAGATACAAACTCTCATGCAACGGCCACCCTTCCCATAAGGCAGCCTGATAGGCAGTTTGTTCATCGTCTCTTGCGTTCCAATCGGATGATGCAACGGCCCGCATTTGTAACGAGGGCGTGCGATGATAATCAGGGGCGGGGCTAAGGATTGGAATTCTCCTTAATTTTGTCGCCAGTATCCTTTACGGCATCGCCCAGTTTCTGTCCGGGCGTGCGATCTTCCAACTGCCGTTCGGCCTTATCGACGCCTTGCGGTAAGTCATGAATGGCATCGCCCACCTTTTCAGTCGGGCTGCGACGATCCTGCATGGTGAGCAAGCTGTAAGCAAAAATGGCCGCAATAATTATAATCGCAACAATCAAAGGCCATTTGTATGTTTCGTTCATCGCCTTCTTCTCCATAGGTCAGTTGGGTGATATCACGGTCTGGTATGTGTTATCTACCAAGGTCAATTTGTTTGTCGCTGGTCGCAGCACCAGCTGCCGCTCCAACGGCGCCTCCGATAATGACTGCCGGAAGAAGCGGAGCGCCAAGTAGTGCCGCGCCAACACCGGCACCAGCGCCGATACCGGCACCGCTAAGTGCGCGATCACCGGGATCGTGGCCGCACGCGGCCATCAAAAAGACGATCGCTATCGCCCCCACAAGCTCCTTCAGGCTTTTTTTATCGTTGAACATGTTCGTTATCCACTTCCGAAAACAATTAACGTGCATTCGATATCTGCCTTTGATCCAGATACTCGACCTCAACCTCGACACGCCGGTCGTTTTGCAAGCATTTGATCAGCTGCGGACGGTCCTTCATGACGGGGCAATTGGTCGATGGCTCCGATTTCCCGACCCAACGCGTCTCGGTGACGGTTGCGTTCGTGTAGCCTTTTGCGATCAGATAATCGCGCACAGTTTCAGCGCGTTTTTGCGAAAGCTTTTGGTTGTAAGCGACGCTGCCGATGCGGTCGGCATAGCCGACGATTTTTGCATCTTTAACGCTTTCGTTTGCTTTCAGCACGCGCGCCAACGTATCAAGACGTTGCTGCGCTTCAGCCGATAAAACAGAGCGGTTGAATTGAAAGTAAACCGTCCTGTCTTCTTGGGTAAGATCGGAAACTTCGCGCGATGTCTGCTGTGTCTGGCGGACCGACTGCATGGTCATGTGCCGCATTGGCGCGCAGTAGTCGCGGTCCGTCATCCATTGTGTCCGGACACAGGTGCCGTTATCAAGATGGACAATTTCGCCATCTGAATCGCGCACAACATCGCGGTAATCAGCCTCAGCATGTGCCATGCCACAAGAGCCGATACAGACTGCCCCAGTCAGGATAAATATTCTAGCGTTGCGACATGTCATTTTCGTTCTCCTATGAGCGTTTCAGAATGAGGTAGATGATCAAAACGGCAAGCAACAATCCAAAGCCGCCGCTAGGGTAGTATCCCCAATGAATGCTGTGAGGCCACACGGGAACGGTGCCGACAAGGAGGAGCGCCAGAATGATCGCCAAGATGAGTGTCATGCGCGCTTTCCTTCTCAACAGTGGTTCTCATCTCTCCTTCTACGCTTATCGCAGATTGTCTTTTTGACATTCATCAAATTGTCATTACTACTTTTGACTACTTTTACTTTGAAATATTGGGGGTTAACCAATAAAGCGCTTAAACGGCGATCCCAATTTTACGATGCACGTCCTTAACGACAGAAATTTCCTTTTCTGTCAGGCCCTTATGGCGGATTTTTCAACTTCATGGACAGACAGAAAGACTTGGCAAATCCTTCTCAGTCGCAACCGCAGGATTTTTCAATTTCGCTGAAACGCTTTTCTGCATCTTCCCTGTTAACTCCATACAATTCCTGAACTCTACCAAGAAACTGGTCGCGCTTGCCATCAACCAAGGCAAGGTCATTGTCGGTCAACTTGCCCCAGGTTTCCTTGATCTTGCCGTTAAGCTGGGTAAGTTTACCCTGTGCTTGATCTTGGTTCATAATGTTCTCCTGTTGTTTAAGGTTAAAGGCGCGTCAAATTCGTTCAGCGAATATGCAAAGGGAAGATCAGGCTGATGCCGGGTTCTTCATAAACGGGTGGCGGGGAATAGATAACAGGTGGTGCATAGACAACAGCAGGAGCATGCCCGGAATAAGGCCGGTTCCAATATCTATGCGCGCCCCTTTCATGATTGTTCCAATCTTTATCGCTCTGTTGACTGCGCTGACCGGCCTTGCCCTGATTGTGCCGTTCAGCCGCCTGCGACGTAACCGCTGTTATTAGGGCAACGCTGAAAGCCAGACAAACAAGGGTTTTAAGCAGATATTGCCCAGATAACGGGCTTGAGAAAATTTTCATGATTTGCTCCTCACTGGATAAAGTTATCCGTGCTTCTTGGCGGATGCGCCATCGCGATGACCTTCGAAACGACCGAAAACCTCATCGGCCTGTTTTTTCTGGTCATCCGACATATCGGTATAGAGGTTCTGAAAAGCCGGAATGAGTTTTTTCAGCCCTTCAACATGCGCTTCGGTGATATTTTCGTACGACTGAAGATCATCGATCTGAGCTGGCCCCCGAAAACTGGACAGGTAGCTAAGAGAGAGTCGCGCCCCTAAAATGGCGGAAAGCCAAGGGGATAGAGATGACAAACATCCGA
>CAIQVS010000179.1 GCA_903875345.1 uncultured Pseudomonadota bacterium
CATTTTGGTCCCGCCCCTAACCCCTCCCGTAAACGGGAGGGGGATTCCACCGCCCTCATGTCAAATTGAATTCCCGTCATTTAAGACGACGCAATCCACGAGGAGTGCTGTTTTAGAACTGGAAACAGATTTCCCGGTCGTCCTCCCCCCTCCCTAACCCTCCCCGCGAGGGGGAGGGAAACCTTTCGTAATCCCAACTCTTGGGTTGCGATGACTTTAGTTGCAAAAAATCTGTTTCCGACCAGATAGTTGTCGGCAGTCGCGGCGGTTAAATATGTGTTAAGCCTGAGGCTGTATTATGGTAATCTGTATTTGAGTAAAAATTGAGGAGATTGGGATATGGACGGAGATGGCTTCGAAGCAGGTGCGCATGCGGCGGCAGCGCAGCTGGAAGCTGGGGGAGGTGCGCCGCATGAACAGCCGAAGGGGCCATCTCCGGTCAGTACGGGTACTGAACAGGTCGGAGAAGGTGATGGCGGTCAAGGTGCGCTTGGGGGAATGCAAGAGGCGCACGCCGTACGTGGTGATGATCCTTTCATAAATTTTACAGGTGGTGGGGTTATGAATGGTGTGTCTAATGGTGGCACACTATATGGAGTGATGGGGTACACTGAACCAAACACCACTGGTGTAGCGAGCGCGTCACCGCCACAAGTCGCACCGCCGCAAAGCGCGACGCAATCACCGCCAGCTACCGCCGCAACAGCTCCGGCGTCTGCTGATGCACCGCCATCAAGCGGCAGCGCATCTGGTGGCACACCAGTACAGCCGAAGCAAAGTCCAGCGCAACAACCGCCAGCCGCCAGAGCGGCTCCGGTTGCTGCACCTCAAACGGGCAAAGCCCCCGGTAGTGTATCAACACAGCCTCAGCGAAATTCTGCGGAACCGACTCCAGCCACAACAGCCCCAGCTTCTTCTGCCCCCACAAGAGACAATGCACCCACTGGCGCAGCAGCACAGCCCGCGCGAAGAGATGCGGCGGAATTGCGCAGACCCCAGCACACAGATCTTGCTGAACTCAAAGTGTGGACCGGGAAGAGAGAGATTCCTTCCTTTGCAGCGTCGGAGCCTCCTGCCGAACGAGTGGCTAACGTCAGTCCTCCCGCAGGTGCAATACCAACATCCGGTACACACGGCGCTGTGGCAATGAACGCGTCGCATATAGGTATGCCAGCGCCGATCTTTGGTGGTATGGGCAACATTGGTTAGAAGCAGGTGACCCCGGTGATGGAGCCATGAGGCTGAGGAGATTTAGTTGCAGAAAAATCCTTTTGCAGTCAAAGTGTTGACGGTCGCCAGACGCTTAAAATAGGCGTTAAGTTTGAGGCTGTATTATGATAGAATGGGACAGGTTAGGAATTTAGGAGAGGCTGAAATGGCAAGGGGAAATAGAGGCAGCGACGGTAGAACGGATATTCGTGCGGATGGCGCACTGCTGCCAGTAGATGAGTCCGCGCGAACTGAAGATACAGGACCAGACGAACTAGTAGAGTACCAGCAACTTATGCTGATGCTTACTGGGGAGTACGCGCGTTTAGGAATTTCACCAACAGGAATCAACGTCAATCAACTTTCCCTCGCCCTTCAGGAGGTTCTTGCGGTTGATCAGTTTGGCGCAGGAGCTTCAGCAAATTTTTCTGAGCGGTGGAGCCGCTATCCCGTCGGCACTCACAGACCGGCCAATGTCGGCGCGTTGCAGAAAGAAGCCATCGCGTTTTTCGAACAAAAAGGCTGGACGCACGAACAAGCAATTGGCCTTGTGGCGAATATCAACGCCGAAAGCGGTTTTGATTTGCGCTGTGTTGATGACGGGGGATTGGCGGTCGGCTTGGCGCAATGGCATCCGGATCGTCAGGCAAAGATGGTTGCTTTCGCGCAATACGCAGCACAACATCCCGACAAGTATCCGGAGTTCAAAGGGGCGAACATCACCAAAGTAATGGATGCTAATCTGGAACAGCAGTTGTCCATGATGGATTACGAACTCAGACACGGCGACGAACAAAGGGCTGGAAACGTTCTTCAGCAGCAAACATCGGCTGCAGCATCCGCCGCAGCCATATCGACATACTACGAAAGGCCAGCGGACAAATATGGTCAGGCGCAGCATCGTGCCGCTGAAGCCGATGGTATCGCTGCCGCTGTCCCGAAGACTCCGAATGGTCCGCCGCTTGCTGGACTAAAATCGCGTGGAGAAGTCCCAGCGACTGCAGCACCAACAACCGGAACCCCTGCCCCGGAGGGTGTAGCTCCAACGGCGGCTTCAGCGCCCACCGCGCACCCGTTATCTCCGAACGCGGCGGCCTGACCGCCCGTCCGGAATTTATCCCCAACCGTTACAGAATCGTTGCGTCGCGACGATTCTCATGTTTCTCTGGCTCACTGGGTATTTTTTAAATTCTCGGAGCTGCCACGTGAACGAAAAATTTGCCGACCTTGGCGCCCCGCGCCGTATCTGGGCTGTTGCCGCCATTCATGGCGATGTAAGCCGTCTTGCGACGCTTCACGATCATCTGGCGAGCCGCTTCAGCGTTCGCGACCGTATCGTTTATCTCGGCAATTATCTTGGCGTTGAATCGCGCAACAATGCGGCGTTGTTCGATGAACTGCTCGCCTTTCGTTCGGCGCTGATTTCTAAGATGGGCGTTGAGCCTTCCGACATCATCTATTTGCGCGGTCCGGCGGAGGAATCCTGGCAGAGGCTTCTGCGGCTGCAATTCGCGCCCGCCCCGGCTCAGGCGCTTGATCGCGCTTTCGCCTCCGGCGTCGAGGCTTATCTGCGTCTTTACGGCGTCAGCGTTAACGACACTCGATCCGTCGCCCGTGCCGGCAGCATGGCGATCACGCGCTGGACGAACCAAATGCGCGTCCTGCAGCGCTCTTCACCCGGCCACGAAGCTCTGATGTGCAGCATGCGTCGCGCGGCTTTGGCGCAAGTTCCATCCGATCCCAAAAAGCTTTTGTTCGTTCCTGCCAGCTTCGATCCGGCGCGCGCGCTGGAGGATCAAGGCGAGGCGTTGTGGTGGACATCCTCGACGTTCCGCGTCAGCGGTCGCGCCCAAAACGCTTATTCCCGCATTGTGCGCGGTTTTGACTCGGTCAACAACGGCGCGGTTCTCGATGAATCCGCCATAACGCTTGACGGCGGTTGCGGTCGCGGCGGTCCGTTGATGTGCGGCAGCTTTACGCCGAACGGAAAGCTCGCCGAAATCATTGCCGTCGGCGGTCAGGGCGTCGTTGAATCGGCTCCGCATGAACGTGAGGCTGCAAACGATGTCCATATCGGCGAACAGGATAACTCGACAGTCGGCGTACCCTATGGCGACTATAATCGCGCAGTGGCTGTTATGGAAGAATTGGCAAATTATGGCTGAGGGTTCGAAGGCATGCTGGCGGAAGCTACGCGTCTGAACAATAACGGCCAATATGGCACATCGTTGGAGCAAACATACCGCGCACCCGAACGTCTAGCAGGTGCATATTTGTTCAAAAGATCGGCCAATCGTTGCCGTTCAATGACGCCACTTTTGAACTATTCTATAAAACCATACAGGACCCCGGAGCCTTCCCAATTTGCTATTAAAAATTGAGAATGTGGCTGGTGATGTCTATGTAATACGCGAAGTTTATGGATCAGTGTCGCCAGATGAAACGACCTTTAAAGACGCTCAGCAGATGATTGATCATGTGGCAGAGGCGAAGGAAACAACGTTGTATTGTAACTTATACGATAAACGGTTGCCCCTTTAAAAGGCATAGTGATTGGCAAAGAGGGGAAATCTGAGGCTGTTCAGCTCACTAAAAAGACCATCGTCGGAGAGAACGTATGCGTGTTCAAATCACTAACTGGTCGTCTGGCCCCATGACAAACCTTCGGCTCTTTAGCCTAATTTTGATGTGCCCACTCCTTTGTAGGACTTGGCATACTCGTGATAAAGAATGCCATATCAGGTAAAGCCATAGCCAGCGCCGAAATGTACAGCCACCACGCAGAAAACCCGAAAGATTATTTAACGGATTTTATGCAAAGCGCATCGGCGCAAATTGTCTGGCTATCGTCACAGCCCATCTATCTGACTCCCGATATGGGAGAACTCGAACTTGATATTGTCATCCAGCAGAGCGGCCTACTTCAATCCCATTCAAACTTTCTCTTTGCTAAACATTTCGAGCTGGTAAATGCGCAAACGAAAAATCCCGTTTTCATTTCCGACAATGATGCCGGCAGCAGAAGTGAGACGAAAAAATTGATGAGTGTTTCAAAAAGGTATTGGGTCGGCAAAGTGAGGGTGCCGACAGCCGGTGATTATGTGTTTTTAGCCGCGCTTAGAAAAGACAGTCTTGCCTCGTCGAACATTACGGTCAAAGTCGAAGCGATGGCGAATGTTTGGAATCCCGATCCATTGATGGTCGTATCAATTTCTGCCTGTTTGTTCTGCGGCGTTATTGTGAATATCTTGGCGCGGCGTTAAGTGAGAATACTATTATAGTAACGGGCAATAATTTCCGTATGATACGACTATGTCCGCGAGAGGAGTATATGGCTGGACATAATTCCCGCGAAAACGAGAATCCGTTTTTATATCAACAAGATGGATGCCTGCCAGTGCGGGCATGACGCTGAAAGATTGATTCTATCTGGCCAGACAATGCCCTAGAGTTTAAGAAGCGCTTCCAGCTTACCCATCAACGCTTCGGCGTCGCCGTTGATCTCAACTAATTTCAGTCGTCCGGTCGCGCCCGATTTCAGCGAAAGATCGCCTTTCCGTATATCCAGAATGTCGGCCAACTGCTCAAGGATTGCTTGATTGGCTTTGCCGTCCTCAGCGGCGGCTTTGACTGTGACTTCCAGAGCGCGTTTACCGTCGCCAATATCGACGAGGCGTGGCGCACGTGGCCGCGACAATCCGGGCTTGGCGCGGACGACAAGACGAACTCCAAGAGCAAAAACCGAGACGACATCCGAATAATCTTCGGTCATGCGCGCGTCGATTTCCAGCGGAGAACCGGTTGACGAGCGGCGCGGGTTTCATCGATGCGTCGGCGCGGAGTCAGACGCGGCGATTGATGGAAGAAATCAACCTCGCCCTGCTTGGCCTTCGTCGCCAATTCACGCAACGTGGCGATAAAGCCATCAAGCGTTTGACGGGTTTCGGATTCCGTCGGCTCGATCAAAAACGCGCCGTGAACGACAAGCGGAAAATACATCGTCATCGGATGATAGCCGCGATCAATCAACGCCTTGGCGATGTCGAGCGTCGTAACGCCCGTGTCTTTCAGAAAACGGTCATCGAACAAAGCTTCGTGCATACAGGTTCCGGGGAACGGCGCAGACATGACGTCGCGCAGACTCGCCAGAACATAATTTGCGTTCAGCACCGCATCGCCCGAAGCCTGCCACAGCCCATCGGCTCCGTGGCTGAGGATATAGGCCAATGCGCGTATGAACATCCCCATCTGGCCGTGAAACGCTTTCAGGCGGCCAAAGGGTTTCTGATGACTCGTATCATCCTCCCGTTCGATTAGGCGAAAACCCTGCGCCGTATGCGCGACCATAGGCAACGGCATGAACGGGGCGAGCGATGCCGCGAAGACGACCGGTCCGCTGCCCGGACCGCCGCCGCCATGCGGCGTTGAGAAGGTTTTGTGCAGATTGATATGCATCGCATCGATGCCAAGATCGGCGGGACGTACCAGCCCGACGATCGCGTTAAAGTTCGCGCCGTCGCAGTAGAAATACGCGCCGACCTTATGCACGGCATCGGCAATCGTTTTGATGTCGCGTTCGAACAAGCCGCATGTATTCGGATTGGTCAGCATGATTGCGGCGACGCTGGAATCCAGCTTCGCCGTCAGCGCCGTAAGATCGACGCGTCCGTCCACGCCCGCCGGAATGACTTCAATCGCAAAGCCGAGCGCCGCAGCCGTGGCAGGATTGGTTCCATGCGCGGATTCCGGCACCAAAACCTTTGTCCGGTGTTCTCCTCGCGCCGCTAGCGCAGATTTGATTGCCGCCATGCCGCAAAATTCGCCATGCGCTCCGGCGGCGGGAGACATCGCCACGGCGGACATGCCGGTCAGCGCTTTCAACCAACCCGCCAACTGGTCGATCAGTTCCAGCGCGCCCTGAACGGTCGAGGTCGGTTGTAAGGGATGAAGATCGGAAAGTCCGGTCAGTCGCGCCAGTTTCTCGTTCAGGCGCGGATTGTGCTTCATCGTACATGAACCGAGCGGATAAAACACGCTGTCGATGCCGTAATTTTTCTGGCTAAGGCGGGTGTAATGCCGCACGACTTGCGGCTCGGAGAGGCCGGGTAATCCAATCGCGCCTTCGCGATGCAGACCGCTGAGACGTTGCTTGTGGACGGGAACATCCTGCAGATCGACGCCGCAGCGCCCTTCCTGTCCCTGTTCAAAAATCAGCGGTTGTTCGAGGGAGATCATCGGCAAACCTCACGCAAAGCTTGGCACAAATCGGCCATATCTTTATCCGTCGTCAGTTCTGTCGCCGTAACCAGCAGAAGGTTCGTGGTCACAGGATCATCGGGCAACAGGCGGCTGACCGGCACTCCGGCGAGGATCGGGCGTTCGGCAAGTTTCTCGACAATTTCCACCGCCGGTCGCGGCAGTTGTAATGTGAATTCGTTGAAGAAGCTGTCGTTCACGACCTTGCAACCCGGCACGACGGCGAGTTTCTCAGCAAGCTGCACTGCTTTGGCGTGATTGAGCGCGGCGAGCTTGGTCAATCCGGCCTCGCCGAGCAAGCTGAGATGAATTGTGAAAGCCAGCGCGCACAGACCCGAATTCGTGCAGATGTTGCTGGTCGCTTTCTCACGGCGGATATGTTGTTCACGCGCCGAAAGGGTCAGGACGAAGGCGCGTCGCCCATCGGCATCGACGGACTCGCCGCACAAGCGCCCCGGCATCTGGCGCAGAAATTTCTCGCGGCAAGCGAACAGGCCAACATACGGACCGCCAAAGTTCAGGCCATTGCCGAAGGATTGTCCTTCGGCCACGACGATGTCTGCCCCCATCGCGCCGGGCGGCTTGATAAGGCCAAGCGAAACGATTTCCGTCACCGCGACGATCAGCAAAGCCCCCTTGGCATGACAGGCCTCGGCGAGCTTCGTGAAATCCCCAAGCCGTCCGAAGAAATCCGGATTCTGTACGATGACGCAAGAGGTCGCGTCATCGAGCCGCGCCGCAAGATCTTCTCCGCCGAACGGATTGGCCGGATGAACCTCGGCGGTAAATCCCGTCAGGCTCGCCATCGTCGTAATCACTTCGCGGTAATGGGGATGAAGATTGCCGGAGATGAGAACGCGCTTTTTCTGTGTCACACGGTTGGCCATCAGCACCGCTTCGGCCGCCGAGGTCGCGCCGTCATACATCGAGGCGTTGGCGACATCCATGCCGGTCAGCATCGTCACTTGAGTCTGAAACTCGAACATGTATTGCAGCGTGCCTTGACTGACTTCAGGCTGATACGGAGTATAAGACGTCAGAAATTCGCCGCGCAGCAACATCTGATCGACGGCGGCAGGAACATGATGTCGGTAAGCTCCGGCGCCGAGGAAGGACGGGCAAGAACCCGCCGAAACATTTTTAGCCGCCAGAGCCGCGATGTGTCGTTCGACTTCATATTCCGGAGCATGGGACGGCAAGTCCCTGATCGGCCCGTCAAGACGCGCCGCATGCGGCACATCCCGAAATAGATCATCAACGCTGGCGACGCCAATCGTCTTCAGCATCGCGGCGCGGTCGTTATCGGTGAGAGGGAGATAGCGCATCGGTCAATTAGCCTTCCAACAGTCCCTTCACATAATCCTGATACGCCGCTTCATCCATCAAAGATTGCAGTTGCGTCGGATTGCCGAGTTTCAGTTTGAAGAACCAGCCGTCGGTTTGAGCCGCCGCGTTGACCTTGCCGGGATCGGAGGACAGGCCATCGTTAATGGCGATCACTTCTCCGTCGACGGGTGCGTAAACTTCGCTTGCTGCTTTGGCGGATTCAACCACCGCCGCTTGCTCTCCTTGCTTAAAGGTCTTGCCGATTGCCGGAAGTTCAACATAGACAATGTCGCCAAGCGCTTTTTGCGCGTAGTCGGTGATGCCGCAAATGGCGCTGTCGCCCTCGGCGCGAATCCATTCGTGATCTTTGGTAAAACGTACAGATGACATGGCTTATCCTTTTACGTAACGGTGGGGAATAAAGGGCAGATCGACGATTTTAGCGGGCAAAGGTTTGCCGCGCACGATCAGAGATACCGCCGTGCCGGGTTTGGCGAAAGCGGTTTCGACATAACCCATGCAAATCGGCGCATTCAGGCTTGGGCTGAAACCGCCGCTTGTAACGCAGCCGATGAAACGACCTTCGCCGTCGGCGATCATCGTCGCTTCGCGCGCCAGAGCGCGGCATTCGGGTCGAAGCGCGACAAGCCGACGTTTTACACCTTCGCTGAGCTGTCTCTGCACCGTCTCCGCGCCAATAAAGCCGCCCTGCTCGCGGCGGCGCTTGCCAATCGCCCAAGACAAATTCGCTTCGATTGGGGAAATATCGGGGTTGAGGTCATGTCCGTGAAGGGGGAGTCCCGCCTCAAGTCTTAGCGAGTCCCGCGCTCCCAAACCAATCGGCAATACTTCGGGCTGCTCCAAAAGTTTTTTACAGAACGCCTCGACGCTTTCATTCGGCACTGAAATTTCAAAACCATCCTCGCCGGTGTAGCCAGAACGACTTATCCAGCAAAGGCCGATATTCGCAATCGAAAATTTGCCAGCATGCATAAATCTTAATTTAGATGGCGCGTCGCAGAAACGGGATAGAACTTGTGCCGCCTTGGGACCTTGCAAGGCGATCAGGGCGCGGTCTTCCAACAGTGTCGCCTTAACCTGCGGCAGATGCTTCCGGATGTGCGCAAGATCGACAGCGCGACCGGACGCATTGACGATTACGAACGCCGTATTTTGTTCGTTCTCCGCCGCTGGACGCGTGACCATCAGATCGTCGATGACCCCGCCTTGCTCATTCAGTAAAAACGAATAGCGAATTTGGCCGGGTTTCAGGCTCTGAAAATCGCCGGGCATAACCGCCTCAGCCGCTTGATATATGTCAAGTCCGCCCTCAAGGATAACCTGCCCCATATGCGAAATATCGAACAACCCCGCCGCTATACGCGTGTGCAGATGTTCCTTAATGATGCCCGTTGGATATTGCACCGGCATCATGTAACCGGCGAAAGGAACCATTTTCGCTAACAGGGACAGATGCAAGTTATAAAGGGGCGTTTTATTAAAATCGGCAGTGGCGTCCATTGTTAAATCCAATATCAGAAAACGACTAGCTTAGTCATAAACGATTCTGCTAAAGTGAGCCATATTGTTCGACAAAGGGCTTGCGCTGAATATGACCTATATCAAGTTGAGCGACGATGACAGGGCGCTAATGCTTCAACAGGCCGGATTGCGCCTGACCCGGCAACGGCAAGCCCTCGCCGCCATTCTGTTTGACGGCACCCATAAACACGTTACGGCTGAACATGTCCATGCCGCTGCACGCAAAAAGCGCGCGGCGATCTCACTAGCCACTGTCTACAACACCCTGCATCAATTTACCTCGGCGGGATTGCTGCGCGAGATCGTGATCGATGCGTCCCGAATCTATTTCGATACCAACGTGGAATCCCATCACCATTTCTTTGACGAAAGCAACGGACGGCTGACCGATGTTCCGGCCAGCTCTGTTGCGATTGCGTCTTTGCCGAAGCCTCCCAGCGGAACGAAGATAGATCGTGTCGACGTGGTTTTGCGCGTTCGCGGCAAAGCCTGATTTAAGCGCGATCAATTTTTGGGCTGGTCATTGACTTTATTTAGAACTATTCTAATTTAGTCAGATACCTAATATTCCGTTCAACCCGCAAACAAGGAGACTGAAGTCATGGCGACATTGAAAGGCAGCAAGACCGAACGCAACCTGAAGGAAGCGTTTTCAGGAGAAAGTCAGGCCAACCGCCGTTATCTGTATTTCGCACAAAAGGCCGATGTCGAAGGATTCAACGACACCGCCGTAGTTTTCCGTTCAACCGCCGAAGGCGAAACCGGTCATGCGCACGGACACCTTGAATATCTGGAGGCCGTGGGAGATCCGGCGACCGGCCTGCCCATTGGCAAGACCAGCGACAATCTGGCAGCCGCCATTGCCGGTGAGACGCACGAATACACCGACATGTACCCGTCGATGGCGCGTGCTGCTCGCGAAGAAGGCTTTGAAGAAATCGCGGAGTGGTTTGAAACACTGGCCAAGGCCGAGAAATCCCATGCCGGTCGTTTTCAGAGAGCGCTTGACGACCTGAAGAAAGCCGCTTGATTCTGGCTCGATCCTTACCCTTTGGCAGAAGGCATAAACGCCGATCTCGCCAAGGGTAAGGTTTGGCTTTCACCGACGCGCAACCATGCCCTCTTTATCCGGCACATCAACCACACGACAGGTATTTCTTAATCAGACGGTGCGTTACGGCGTTATGAACCTGTTGCCTTACGCTGTTCTGATCGGGGCAATTGCCCTCGCCTATTCGAATATCTATGGCAACAGCTTTCTGTACGACGATTACTCCCTCATCGCGCATAACCTATTTCTGCAAAGTTGGAACAATCTGCCAAAGTTGTTCGTGACAACATTGACGGCAGGCAATGAACGCATCGGCGGTTATTATCGTCCGCTGCAATCACTGTTCTATTTGCTGATCAATCAAACGACCGGACTTTCGACGACGGCGTTTCATCTGCTCAATCTTTCCCTGCATGCGGCCAATGCTTGCCTGATGTATGCGCTTGGCCGAAAGATGGGATTCCATCGGCTCGCGGTTTTTGCCGCAACATTGTTGTGGGCTTTGCACCCCGTGCATACCGAAGCCGTGACATATATGAGCGGCACCGCCGATGTCCTGCACTGTTTCTTTTGCCTGCTCGGCGTCCTCGTTCTTCTGCCAGACGCTTCAGGAAAGCGTTTGGGAATTGCTCTTGTTCTTGTTCTGCTCGCCTTGTTGAGCAAGGAAAATTCAATTGCCTTTCCGTTGCTGGCGGCGAGCCTGATTTATTTCACGAGCGAAAACCGTTATGACTTGCGAGCCTATCGGCATCTATGGCCTTTCGTTGCTGTAGTCGCCGTTTATTGCATCGCGCGTTTCATCGCTATCGCAGGCGAGCCTCATATTCCGCCCCTTACCACAGGCAAGCCTTCGACCAGCTGGCCTGCCCTGATGCCTTTTGCAACACTTCCGGTTTATTTGCGTTTGCTTATCTGGCCGACGCATCTCTATATGGAACATGATATTGCGGCTTCCGGCGTGACATGGATGATGAATGTCGCGGGAGGGTTGGTCATTTTAATTCTCTCCGCAATTCAAATTATCAAGCGGCAAACATTATTGACGTTGCCCTTAAGCTGGGGATTGATTTGGTTCTTCGTGGCGCTCTTGCCGGTTTTCTACACCGACAATATCGTTTATGAACATTGGATGTATCTGCCGACGATCGGCCTTTTTCTCGGTATGGCAGAAACGATAGCCAATTTTGCGCAGCGTCAGACCGTCCTTTCCAGACGGGAGATATTTAGCATGAGAGCCGTTTGCGTGGTCGCAGCGGCAGTGTTGGGTTTTTTGACCTATCAGCAAAATACCGTGTGGCACGATACCGTTTCGTTTTGCGACAACATCATCGCGCAAGCCGTGTCCGCGCCCAAAGCGCACAGACTGCTGGGGGTTTACTACACGCAGCACGGCGATTACGACAAAGCCATGCAGGAATATCAGCGCGCCGTCGATCAATCCGACGACACGTTACCCGAAGTGCAGAATGCCATGGCCATGACTCTTCTGGCGATGCCGGACGGCGACGCGCACACAAACGAAGCACTGGCGCATCTGAAGCGCAGCATCGAAATCGATCCGTATTTTTTCACCGGACTTAGCAATATCGCTGATTTTTATGAAAAGCACAGCGATAATGCTCAGGCGGAAATCTATCGCCACAGAGCCCAAATCATACAAAAGTTTTTAAAAACCGCTTCCGATGCTTCATCACAAACGCGCAAGGATTAATCATGAAAGAAGGCAGCATAAAGGCACCTACCCGCCATCCGGTCGACTGGCAAAACCCCGATTTTTACGACGAGGTTAAGCTGGACGCCGAACTGCGCCGCGTATTCGACATCTGCCACGGTTGTCGCCGTTGCTTCAATCTGTGCGATTCGTTTCCGCGCCTGTTCGACCTGATTGACGCCGCGCCTTCAGGTGAGTTGCACGATGTTAAATCGGAAGATTTTAAATCGGTGGTTGATGCTTGCACGCTTTGCGATATGTGTTTTATGACCAAATGCCCGTATGTGCCGCCGCATGAATTTAATCTCGATTTCCCTCACTTGATGTTGCGTCACCGTGCGGTTGAACAGAAAAAAGGCGAAGTTTCTTTTGCGGATCGTGAGCTCACGCAAAC
>CAIQVS010000180.1 GCA_903875345.1 uncultured Pseudomonadota bacterium
GCCGGTTTCTGAACCCAGCTCATCCGCCCAAGGCCCACCCGCGCCCAATTCCCTCCGACTTTCGCAACAGGTCTATTATGTGAAGGCAAAAATGCTTGTTTTGGAGCAAAGCGTCTCTTCAATTGATAAAGAATAAGGGGTACATCAATGTGCGCGATAAACAGAGAGAAATTCAATGGTGCTGGTTGTATGCCGCTGACAGGCCTTCTTGGTACGAAGGGATCTAGATGATGTTTCTTCCAGTGTCTATTGGTGCTATCGGCATTTATTCTCCTCGTGAAGTACAGTTCAGCCAAGAACTTGACAAAGCACGGGGGTGGCCAGAAGGAAAGTGTGAGCGTCAAAGCGGCATATCCTCGCGACGAAAGGCTACTGCAGACGAGAGTGCCTCAATGATGGCTGCTCAGGCTATCATTGCGACTGGTGTTGAGCTTGCTCGAATTGACAGGTTGGTTGCTACATCAATTATGCCAGAGCAGCCCATTCCCACCACTGCTGCCTTAACAGTCAAACGTTTGGGATTGAAGAAAGGAATCACAGCCTATGATGTAAATGCGTCCTGTCTCGGCTTCCTTCAGGCAATAGAGAGTGCTGCTACTGCCATTACATCCGGATTATCGAAGTGCGCTGCTGTAGTAGCGGTTGAGCATGCCACACTTGGCCTTGATGAACGCGATGATGCGACAATTTCATTGTTTGGCGATGGGTCTGCTGCAGCTCTGTTGACTCCGGCGGAGGGAAATGCGGCTATTCTGGCACTTTGTTTGGAAACATATCCTGAAGGGGCAGAGTTATGTGAAATTCGCGCGGGGGGTACGCGTTGGAATATCCGCCGCCCTCCGCCATCGCCGCGAGATTATCTATTTCATATGGAAGGTTCGGCTTTGGCTCGGCTTGCCATGGATCGTCTTCCAGACTTTATTGATAAGGCACTTAAGGAGGCTGGGGTTGGTCTTTCCGACATAACTTGCGTCATCCCTCACCAAGCAAGTCGGCTGGGACTAAAGTTTCTTAAGAGATGGATCGGCGCCCAAGGCCCTCATATGATCGATATCATTGCAGATCATGGCAATCAGGTGACGGCTTCACTACCAACTGCGCTGCACGCCGCAATTAATACGGGTCGCCTGCAGCGTGGTGATTTGGGAATGATGGTTGGTACGGCAGCAGGGTTTGGTATGGGTGTCATGATTTTTAGGTACTAACCATGCGCGTGAAGCTTGAGCTTATAATCGCTGGTAGTTGCCGTCACCCTGCTTGTATGGTGACAGGTAAAGGTGGGCTAAAAAATATAACTTTTCCTGCACTGGTTGGCCGCATCACACATCCAACCAGGGGAACAATTCTATTCGATACAGGGTATGGCAAGGCTTTGTCGGAATCGAAAGATCTTGTGGCAAGGTGTTATCGCCGCATATTGCCATATAGGCTTGCGCCGGGTGAAGCTTGTATACACCAGCTGGCGGCGGCGGGAATATCAGCCTCAGAGGTAAGTGGCATTATTCTGTCTCACCTTCACCCAGATCATGTAGGCGGATTGGAGGATTTCCCACAAGCTAAGATTTATCTTTCTCGCGCGGCATTAGAAGGGCTGGCGACAAGAACCCTCTTTTCCCGAAGCCGCTTGGTACTTATTCCCGATTTATTTCCGCGTGATTTTTCAAGCCGTTTGCAGTTTGTCGAAGACTGTCCGCGCGTTTCGCTGGATCATGCGTGGGGCGTTTTCGAGATCGGGGCGGATATCTTTGGGGATTCCAGCGCAATCGTAGTGCCATTGCCTGGCCATGCACCCGGCCATTTTGGCATCAAGCTAAAGACGATAAAAGATCAAGAAGTTCTTCTTGCCGCCGATGCTGCGTGGCTTTCGTGCTGTTATAAGGAAATGCTTGAGCCGCTTCTTCCAGCACGAGTTTTTATTCACGATTACCAAGCTTATCGTCAGACATTATTAAAACTTCATAATCTTTCCAAGACGCGTCCAGATATTGCCATTGTCCCCTCGCATTGCAGCGAGGCAATCCGGTCCTTACAGCATGATTTGGTTTAATGCGCTTTCAGCACTACTTCGCGCAAAGATTCTGGCGCAGTCGCCACTTCTGTTAGATTTAGCCGCCCGGAGGCGAAGCGGGCATGCTTCACAAAAGATAGTCAGCGCAGATGATTATCGCACCCATTTCGCTATATGGAACAGTCTCGGAATTGATTTGGCTCAAGCGCGCAATTTGGCGCGGCGCGAGGCAGCCGGAGAGGGAACGGGTTACCCTCATTTAAGTTTTGGTATGTCTACAGGGACTTTGGGAGAACCGGGCGTATTTATTACAACCCCACAGGATCGCGCCCGTTGGCTAGGCACTTTCTTTGCCCGCGCGCTTCCTGCCGATCTGTTTTTCTTTGGTAGCGCTGCCGTACTTCTTCGCCATGACAATCAGCTTTATCACCAGACGCAAGGACGCACATCCTTTCTCAGCCTGACGCGCGGAGTACAAGACGTTGCCGACTCACTGGTGTCTTTGCGCCCGGAAATTTTGGTGGGGCCGCCATTTGCATTACGACGCATTGTCGAATGCGAAGCCTTTCGTCGTAATGCGTGGATGCCAAAACTTGTCATTACAGGAGGCGAACCTTTATGGCCGGAAGATGAGACGGTTCTCACGACATCTCTGTGCGCCTCCGTGCGTCAAGTTTACCAAGCTGCAGAAGGATTCTTTGGTGCTTCATGCCGTTACGGACGACTACATTTGAACATTGATGTCATGCGTATTGAACTGTTGCGCTTTAGAGAAAGCGCTGAGCGGTTTGTTCCTGTTGTCACCGATTTGGTAAGAGAGGGGCCGCAACGCATTGTGCGTTACCGAACGGATGATATTGCTGTTGAGTCAAAGGGTGTTTGCCCTTGTGGCTCCGTGCTTCCGGCAATAGATGGCATTGAAGGACGACTGGCTGATGTGTTGGTATTACCTACAGGCGACTTGATGTTTCCCCGTGATGTTCATGCTACGCTCGCGCCCGAATTGTCGGGATCTCCATTTCGCGTAATCCAAGAAGAGGCAGGAAAACTTATAATTGAACTGCCGCAACAAGTATCACCGGTCGTTGCTCGACATGCTGCTGACCGGCTGCATGCGCGCACTTTCTGTAATGTGGAAGTACAACAATTAGTGATGGGTGGGTTAGATGAAAAGTTCCGCCGGGTTATACGCCGTATTCCGGTTGAGAAGGATTTCTTTAGCCGTAACTTTCAAGAACCTATAAGTTTGCTTACTTCAGCAAGGAAGGTCTCATGAGGCTTGTAACGCTTTGCTGCTTCGGCAAGTTTCGGCAAATTACAAAAATTTTCAGGGATTAAAACTCGATCTAGCGCCGCTAAGGTCGCTTTGCTTCGCAAGCGGTCTACTCGCAATCCGGCTCCCTTAGCCACGATACGAGCTGCGTAATCAAACTGGTCGTAATCATGGGGAACGACTATAGCAGGTTTGCCTGCGGCAATAGCGGCATAGGTAATTCCTGCGCCGCCATGATGGATGATTGCGTCAAATGAAGACAGTCCCTCGGCATAGGGGATAAAACTATGTAAAACGGCATTGTCCGCCAAGGCCGATACTTCGTTGTCTAACCCAACAGTCCCTAAACTCCCGACAAATGATATTCTCGGTCTATTGGCGGCCAGCCAAACTATATCTTCGGCAAGCTTTGATTTTGCCCATGGAAGATGTGTACCCAATGTTACCAATACGCGCGGACGCGCGGACGGCAGTGTCGGCATGGCTACAGGCTCAGGGTTGCGATACAACGGGCCTATCATGCGGAAGGGTGGAGGCCAGTCGCGTTCAAATTCAAGCTCTCTTAAACCAAATCCAAGAATAGAAGTGGGGGAATAGCATGCCTCAGATCCATCAGATCGATAAACCTCGGTGTCAAGAATTGCTAATTGATGGCGCACTGCGTAAGCCAAACCTTTTTTGACCCTGCGAACCAAGAAACGCCCGGCTGCATTGCGCAATTTATGTAGAATGGTCGATCCCTCGCTCCATCCGCCAACATATGAAGGAGTGCCTGAGCGACACTCAATGGCAAAAGGCGTTGCTATGGTTGTAATCCACGGCAAACCAAGATCTGTAGCGGCTAAGCCTGCTGCCACAGCAACCGAATCTGCAACTACCAAATCTGGCTGCGCATTTTGCCATAAAGTGTTTAGTTCGCGGCGTGCCTCTGTTACAACGGCCAAGCTTTTTTGCAGTTGATCAAAGAGACGTAGCGGATTGCCCAGCACGGGTTTTTCCGTATTAGCTATTCGTTCTAATTTTTTGTCATTCAGACACATCAAGGCTGTTGCGTGAATGCCTAAAGCCATTACCGAAGGAATTTTGGCCTCACCTGTTATCATCGTCACTTCATGGCCAGCAATAGATGCAGCTTTGGCAAGCTCCAACAGAGGGTTGAGATGCCCCGCGAAAGGAGGTGCAACAAATGAGATGCGCTTTACGGTCATAACTCTTTTCCAGCGAAGAAGGCGGTCGTAACAGCTAGCGTTTCTGTGTTGGTGTAATAGTCGAGATGTCCACACTTGGGTTGTTTTTGTACAGAGCCACGCCACAGTACGCGGCTCCATATATCGTATTGTCCTTGTATTACTATTTGTCTTGTGAGGTTCTGATGCGCAGGAATACGTCCAGCCGGACCAAGGATAGCAGCCCATATTTCGGGGCCTCCCGCAGGCAATCGACTTAATGCTTCGGCCAACAGATCAACTCCACAGCTTCCTAGAACGAACAATAGACGTTTCTCAGTTCGCTGCACCACGGTGTTGAAGATGTTGGATAAGGCGTTACGATAACGCTCGTCTCGTCGCGCCCATATCCATTGACGGGCGTTGCGGTAACTTGCGGCTAATAATGATGGGCTCGTATGAGCTTGTTTTGTGAAGTCAGCATGCCAGGGGAACCCAGCATGCGTTATGATGGTGTCCGTGGGCGCTACCATTTTTAGAAACGCTATTTTATCCGCAGGAAGATCACTGGTCGTAAAATCACTTTGTCCTGTCAGCAGACAGAGCCTTTGCGCTACCGAAGGCAAAAGAAATAATGCCGGATTTAAATTTGCCAATCGATGGGGGTACGTTTTAACCATCGACAATTTTACGTCCCTTCAAGACAAAACTTCTTTTGCGCCAACGAATATGATGCGGTCTAAGGCTGGCGGTAATCATGTGAAGCGGCAACAGCAGCTCAGCTATAATTTGAAAAATGAGGTCGGAAAGCGGTGATGATTCTACATGGAGACGTTGTGCAAGATCACCAGTAAGTAAAGCCTTCATACCAAGCAAGAAGAAGGCAACCAAAGTCGTGAAACCTCCCGCAGCTATTCCAGCAAACACCAAAGGTAAAGGAAGAATCCCCGGCAAAAGAACGAGCGCGAAAATCCCTAAAGAGATATTTTCGCGTAGATATAGTTTGGCAAAAACCATCCATCGGCGCATCAGGGCGAAGTAGTGTCGTATGTTGTCTACGGTCGTTGTGATGGATAGATGAAGACTTGTTTGTTTTATGCGGCCCGTCTGGGAAAGAAATAACTGTGCCAACGCATAGTCATCCGTGACCTCCTCGAGAAAAGCATTAAATCCTCCACGCTTTCGGATGTCTTCCGTGCGCATGAGCGAAAACATACCATTAATCGTTTGTGTCAGATTCATACCGGCTGCGGGAAGGTAAGTTAGGATGGCGTTGGCGTTCACAAAACCGCTCACCAAACATGATCCAAAATTATGGTGGCCTTCATAGGTTGGCAATCCAGTTACAAGCGTTCCTTGTACCGACCAAGCAGCAGCTCGCCCCACAGTGCCACTTGGTAAAACCGTATCATCATCCAATACGGCGACAAAA
>CAIQVS010000181.1 GCA_903875345.1 uncultured Pseudomonadota bacterium
AGATGATCTTGGGATCAGTCAGCGTACTGTCGAAAACCACCGAACCTTGATTATGAAAAAGACCGGATCAAAATCTATTCCAGCGTTGGCACGATTAGCTCTCACGGCTTCATGGATGGAGCCGATAAATGACTTCACCCAAGAATAAATAAAAGGGAAAGCCCCTTAACCCAATTCTTCACTCTCGGTAAGGTTCTGCTTGCGGATGGTTTCGCCACCCTTATGCGCATCTGCTTTGCCCAAACTGGATTCGAGTAGTCGCAGCACTTTCTTTACGGCACCATGAAAAGCGCCTTTGATTGTGTCACTCTCATCGCTTACAGCGATAGGATGGCGCCCTGAGCAACGGGCTTCCATAAGGCAACGCTTATCGTTGCTTCCATGTTTTGCGCCATTTTCGTCGGTGAAATGAACTTCCACGCTCATAATCTGATGAGCAAAGCGGCTGAGAGCATGCCGTGTTTCTGCCTCGACAAACTGAATGAGTTCTTCATGTCCTTGGATGTTTGCGTCCGTCGTCACTTGAATGTGCATAAGAGGCTTTCCAAATTTCTCGGCAGCAGCAGCGTTCATATTTTTTGACATGGTGTATTCCTCTCTTTCGTATTGTTCGGAAACGCAACGTTATGCGGCATGCTGTTTTACCCAGCCCACATAACGATCCCTCCACGCTTGCAGAAATTGTTTGCTGTGGGCACCTATCTGGCCATCTTGATCAAACAACCCGTCTTTATCCTGAAGAAAAGCCTCGGGTTGTCCTAGGGTCTGAATATCCAGATAAGCCAGAACATTGCGCAAATGCTGCTGCGCCATTGCCGTACCGTTTGCGCCAACCGAGACGCCCAATATACCTGCGGGCTTGCCTGTCCATGCACTCTGGCCATAAGGCCGTGAGGCATGGTCAATCGCATTCTTAAGCACACCTGGAATTGATCGGTTGTACTCAGCGGTGACAAATAACAATCCATGCGCCGCTTTAATCTCAGCCTTGATACGTTTAACGGCCTCGGTCTGATGATCATCTTCATCCTGATTGTAGAGCGGCAGATCTCCGATATTAACTTGCTTGAACGAAAAGTCAGACGGAGCCAGTTTTACGATGGCATTAGCGAGTTTGCGATTCAAAGAGTCGCGCCGCAGACTGCCGACAATGACAGCAATCTGATATTGCGTCATGATGCTCTCCTATCTTTGACCGCAGCTCGCTTATTGACGGAATAAAGCCCAGCGGCTTGCTTTTGCAGTTCAATCTCCGCTGGTGGAAAATCGGCTCCGCGCGCAATCTTTTCTACCGCTGTAAAATCCTGCTTCAACTCTTTGAGTTTGGCCATGGCCCCATCATAGGACTGATTGCCGAGCAAAAGATGATGGGGTGGTGAGCCGGACTCTACAGCTTCGATAATAGCCTGTGCGGCACGCACCGGATCACCAGCTTGCTTGCCGGATATGGCGCGTAAATGCTGGCGAGCCTCGCCTGCGGTCGGGCCGTAATCATCGATTTGATGCTTGCTTTCATCGGCGGAACGCCCGGCCCAGTCGGTACGGAACCCGCTCGGTTCGACCACCATAACTTTGATACCAAGAGGCTCCACCTCTTTCGCTAATGCGCCCGATAGGCCTTCAACCGCAAATTTTGTAGCGTTGTAGTAGCCGAGCGAAGGCATCGTACAAATTCCAGCAAGTGACGAAATGTTGACGATGCAGCCGCTGCGATGCTTTCGCATGCCAGGCAACGCAAGGTGTATCATCCGACTAAGGCCAAATACATTAACGTCAAACATCTTGCGAACTTCGTCTTCTTCGCTTTCTTCGACGGCAGCGAAGTAGCCAATGCCCGCATTGTTAACGAGAACATCAATGCGCCCGAATTTATCGATCGCTGCCTTAACGGCTTTCTCAGCCTGATCACGGTCAGTCACATCAAGCTTGAGAGCAAAAGAATGAGGGTCAGCGGCTAAATCTTTTATATCTTCAACATTACGTGCCGTTACGACTGTTGGATAACCATGTTCCAGTGTCTGTTTTGCAAGTTCATGCCCGAAGCCGGTTGAGCAGCCCGTAATAAACCACACAAGTTCTTTTTCGGTCGTTGATTGACCATTTTTTCTGTTCATAGTTTTTTCTCCTTCAGTGGTTCACAAATTCAGTTCTATATCGGAGCATCCATGATGGCGGCACGAACCAGCTTCTTGTTGACAAATGTCTGTATGCCCATATCGCCAAGTTCACGGCCATAACCTGAATTCTTGATGCCGCCAAAAGGCAGTTCGGCATCCGACCAATCCATATTATTGATGAACATCATGCCGGTTTCGACACGGGTAGCGACACGCTTGCCGCGCTCAACATCCTTGGTGAAAACAGATCCGCCCAATCCGAAATCCGAGTCATTAGCCAGCGCGATAGCTTCCTCTTCATTTTTCACGCGGAAAAATAGCGCCACCGGCCCGAAGAACTCTTCTCTAAAAGCAGGATTGTCTGGTTGAATGTCTGTTAGAATAGAGGGCTCCATAAAGTAGCCAGGACGGTCAATACGCTTGCCCCCCATGACAAGCTTGGCCCCATGAGAAATGGCTTGTTTCACTTGCTCCAGCAGTTGAATCAGTGCCTCCTCACTGGAAAGAGGTCCAAGCGTGGTTTTCTCATCCATAGGATCTCCTGCCTTAAAAGCAGAAAGTGCCGTTTTAAATTTTTCGAGAAACTTGTCGGCTAATGCCTCAACAACGATAAAGCGTTTCGCCGCGCAGCAAGTTTGTCCGGTATTGTACATCCGACCCCAAACAGCCCATTTGATGGTATGTTCAAGGTCGGCATCTTCCAGAACAATGAATGCATCGCTCCCGCCAAGTTCCATGGATGAAATCTTGACGTTCTTTCCAGCTCTTGCTGCGATACTTTTGCCAGCGGCAACGCTTCCGGTAAGTGCAACGCCTTTGATGCGCGGATCATCGACGACATAGCCTGCCTGATCGTGTGAGATGAGCATATTGGTATACAAGCCTACCGGTGCCCCGGCCTCAGCCAGTAGTTTCTCAAAAGCGATAGCGCATTGTGGAACAGTAGCGGCTGGCTTAACCAAAAGAACATTCCCCGCCATCAAATGCGGCCCAGCAATACGGGCGAGCTGATAATAAGGGAAGTTCCAGGGTTCAACGCAAAAAATAATGCCAATCGGGCTGCTTTCCATATGGGCTTCACCATGCGCTGGATGAAGCTTGACGGGGGCGAGAAATTTTTCAGCGTTCTTGGCGTAGTAAGCGAGAATGCGGGAACTGAACTCAACTTCTCCGCGCGCCTCAGAGATCCGCTTGCCCATTTCGAGCGTCGCAATGCGAGCAAACTCATCCACCCTTTCATGCAAGATACCGGCAGCTTTAGCGATAATAATGGCGCGTTCGTGATAACTTTTGTGCCGCCATGTTTCATAGCAGGATTGTGCTGTCGCAATCTTGGTTATGAATTCCTTGTCGCTAATATCATCGAAAGATTCGAAGAGCTTACCGTCGGCGGGGTAGATGCTGGTGAAGGCCATAATAT
>CAIQVS010000182.1 GCA_903875345.1 uncultured Pseudomonadota bacterium
CCCGCGCGCGCTACGGAATTCGGGTTAAAGTCGCCAGCCGAGACAAACGAAGCGATATATCGCTGGCCTCGTTCGCCGCCGACAATGGGCTGCGAGGCCTGCCGAGGAGGCGCCTCTTCTTTTTTTAAAGTGCAGCAAGTGCCGTTGAATAAGATACGAAAGGAGATAACGAGCAGAACCAAGAAAATGCCCCATATAATTTCCGTTTTTACAAAACCTGTTTCTCTGATAGGTTCGGCGACACTTTTAAGGAAAGATTCGCTATGGTCGACCTGTTTCCGAGCGCTGCGCGTAAAAAGAACGACAGCTATGACGCCGAAGATATTGAGGTTCTGGAAGGGCTTGAGCCCGTCCGTCGCCGTCCGGGCATGTATATCGGCGGCACCGACGAAGCCGCCCTGCATCATCTCGTCGCCGAGGTTCTCGACAACGCGATGGACGAAGCCGTGGCGGGTCACGCCTCGCGCATCGAGGTCACGCTCGCTCCCGACGACACGGTGACGATCCGCGACAACGGGCGCGGCATTCCCGTTGACAACCACCCCAAATATCCCGGCAAATCGGCGCTCGAAGTCATCCTGACGATGCTGCACTCCGGCGGCAAATTTTCGAACAAGGTTTACGCGACATCGGGCGGCTTGCACGGCGTCGGCATCTCCGTCGTCAACGCCCTGTCCGACGAACTGATCGTCGAAGTCGCGCGCGACAAGCAACTTTACACCCAGACCTACAGCCGAGGCGCGCCGCAAGGCAAGCTCAAGAAAGCGGGCGCGGCGAACTGGCGCGGCACCAGCGTTACCTTCCGCCCCGACGTCACGATCTTCGGCACGAAGACGCATTTCAAGCCCGCGACGATGTTCCGCATGGCGCGGTCGAAAGCCTATCTCTACAGCGGCGTCGAGATCCGCTGGCATTGCGATCCGTCGCTGATCAAGGGGGAGGACAACACGCCCGCCGAAGCGACGCTACATTTCCCCGGCGGGTTGGCCGATTACCTGACCTCCTCGCTCGAAGGCCGAGCGACTCTGACGTCCAATCTGTTCAGCGGCTCCGCCGATCTGCCCGATAATCAGGGGCGGGTCGAATGGGCGGTCGGCTGGACGGAGGACGGTCAGGGCGCGAGCAGTTCCTACTGCAACACGATTCCGACTCCGCAAGGCGGCACGCATGAAAGCGGCGTGCGCTCGGCGTTGCTGCGCGGGTTACGAGCCTACGGCGAGCTTATCGGCAACCGCCGCGCGGCGGCGATCACCGGCGACGAAGCCTTTGGCGACGCGTCCGTGATGTTGTCGCTGTTCATCCGCAATCCGCAATTCCAAGGCCAGACGAAAGACAAGCTGGCAAACGCCGAAGCGCTGCGCCTCGTCGATCAGACGGTCAAGGATCATTTCGATCATTGGCTGGCGGCGGATTCGACGGTCAGCAAAGCCCTGCTCGACAATCTGATCTTCCGCGCCGAGGAACGCGTGCGGCTCAATCAGGCGAAGGATATGGCGCGCAAAAGCGCGACGCGTAAATTGCGCCTGCCCGGCAAGCTGTCCGATTGCTCGTCGAACCAATCCGAAGGCACGGAAATTTTCCTCGTCGAGGGCGACTCGGCGGGCGGTTCGGCGAAACAGGCGCGCAGCCGCGAGACACAGGCCATTCTGCCGTTGCGCGGAAAAATCCTCAACGTCGCCAGCGCGACCGTCGATAAACTCCGCAGCAATCAGGAACTCGCCGATCTGGTGCAGGCTTTGGGTTGCGGCCTCGGCGCGGAATTCAAGCTCGATAAACTTCGCTACGAGCGCGTCATCATCATGACCGACGCCGACGTGGACGGAGCGCACATCGCCTCGCTGCTGATGACGTTTTTCTATCGTGAAATGCCGGGGCTGATCACGGCGGGACGGCTTTATCTCGCGCAGCCGCCTCTGTACCGCCTCAGTCAGGGCGACAAGACCGCCTACGCCCGCGACGAAGCGCACAAAGACGAGCTTCTGGCGACGACGTTTAGCGGACGTGGCCGCGTCGATATCAGCCGGTTCAAAGGCCTCGGCGAAATGATGCCGGTGCAGCTGCGCGAAACGACGATGGACCCGCGCCGCCGTTCCTTGCTGCGCGTCGTCGTTACGCACGGCATCGACGGCCCCGATAATCTCGCCGCGATCAAGGAAACCGAAACGCTGGTCGAAAGCCTGATGGGACGCAAACCCGAATTACGCTTTCAATTCATTCAGGATAACGCGAAATTCGTCCGCGATGTGGATGTGTGAAAGCGTCCGCGCAGGATTAACCGTTTGGCTGCGGCGGATCAGGGGATTGGCGGTTGGATCGCCTCAACTCCGCAGCAGCCCGATGCGCAAGTACGCTGAAGCGCACTCCAAATATCGCCGCCGCGTGCCGCAGCGTATACAACAAGAGCATGAGGGTCTGCGAAGGATGAGGAAGATGTCGCGTGTCGGCGAGCGCGACCGAAGCCTTTACCATCCCATTGCCCGCACGCACGAGCCCTTCGGCGAAACGCCCCTCTTGCGCTTCTGCTTCGGGACAAGCCGGTTCAGCCTGCTGCGCGCCGTTGTTCATAATATTCCCCCATAAATATGCGGTCTTTAGCAAACAGCGCTGTCATACCGCCCACGGCGCCAAAGATCAACGTTTCCCATGGCTATTCAGTAAAAACGTTCGTCATACCGGCGAAAGCCGGTATCCAGCGCCCCCGCTTTCTTCAGGGGGCGCTTGATGCAAAGCATCAAAACGCCGCAAGAAAGCGCTTACCGCGTTTTGCCGCTTCGCGGCAAAGGACGCTGACAAAAGCGCGTCCTTGGCTTCCGGCTTTCGCCGGAATGACGGACGTTGTCATAGGGTTAGTAACATTCAGTAAATAGCCCCGATGCACCCCGACGCTTGCGCCCACTGCTCCACGCCGCTACATTTGTTGGATGACTGACTGGACGCACCATTACGCCACCCGCGCCTCGCGTATGCAGGCCTCGGAGATCCGCGAGCTTCTCAAGCTGCTGGATCAGCCGGACATCATCTCCTTCGCGGGCGGCATTCCCGATCCTGAGCTGTTTCCGACCGCCGAGATTGCGGAGGCTTGCCGAAAAATTCTCAGCGATCCCGCAAGCGCCGCCGTCGCCCTGCAATACGCCACGAGCGAAGGCTATCTGCCGCTGCGTCAATGGATTGCCGCGTACATGGGCAGACTCGGCGTTGTCTGCACAGAGGACAATATTCTTATCACCAACGGCTCGCAGCAGGGGCTGGACTTTATCGGCAAGCTGTTTCTATCGCCGAACGATACGGTCTTGGTCGCATGGCCGACCTACCTCGGCGCGTTACAAGCCTTCAACGCTTACGAAGCGCAGTACGCAAGGTTGCCCGACGCCGATCATCCCTATGTGGTCAAGACCGGAAACCCCGCGCCAAAATTCGGCTATGTCATGCCGGAGTTCCAGAATCCGACCGGAACCAGCATGAGCGAAGCCGAGCGCGTCGCGCTGCTGGACGCCGCCGAGGCGCTCGATCTGCCGCTGGTCGAGGACACCGCCTACGAGCATCTGCGTTACGACGGCGAACGCGCGCCGACTTTGCTGGCGCTGGCCTCGGAACGCGCAGGCGGCATCGACAACGCCAAGGTGATGTATCTCGGCACGTTTTCGAAATCGGTCGTGCCGTCGCTGCGCATCGGCTGGGTCGTCGCGCCGCAGGAAGTCATCCGCAAGCTTGTGCTTATCAAGCAGGGCAGCGATTTGAACGCGTCGCCGTTCGCGCAAATGGTTATGCGCGAAGTCGCCGCGACGATTTTCGACACGCATACCGCGAAAATCCGCAAGGCCTACAAGGAACGCCGCGACGCGATGCTGAAGGCGCTGGCGGACTATATGCCCGCGACGGCCACTTGGACGAAACCCGAAGGCGGCATGTTCGTCTGGCTCACCCTGCCCGCGCACATCGACGGCGCCGAGCTTTTGCAACGCGCGATCAAGGACATCCGCGTCGCCTTCGTTCCCGGCACCGCCTTCTTCGCCGACCGGTCGGGACGCAACACCGTGCGGTTGAATTTCTCGCTGAACTCGCCGCAGACGATCAACGAGGGCATTAAACGGCTGGCCGGATTGATTGAACCCGCGATTTAAGTATGTTATAATGATTCTAATCTGTATAGGGATAAAAGATACGCGCCATCTTTGGGCATGAATGATTCATAGAACTGAATATCCGTTTCTTGAATTTTAATGCCCTGCTGACTGGCGGCAAAGTGAGCCGAAAGAAATTGGCCATGACGAAAACAAAAGGGCGCGACGGCGACGCTGTGGCAAAACCGAAGGGGAGGTTGCCCCCGGAAGTTATGCACGCCATCGATAGGCACGTCGGCAATCGGATTCGCGAGCAACGCGAGAAGTGCGGGTTGTCGCGAAGTGATGTCGCGGAACATCTTGATTTACACTTTGAACAAATCAGGAAATACGAAGCCGGAATAAACAGTATAAGCGCTGGGGCGTTGCACAGACTTGCCAAATATCTTGAGGTTTCCTCGGACTATTTTTTCAGGGAAATGCCGGATGACCTTCGGCAGGCCATAGCGGAAGCTAACAGCAATTTGCCTCCGGACATTGTGGAGGCACAGCGCAAATTGCGTCAGCTCGCAGACTCCTCTGCAAAACCACCAACCCCGTCTTAACAATAGAAGCAGAGCAACCGAAAGGAATTTGTCATGCCGAAACGCTCATCAGATTCCACTGCTCCTTGGTCGAAAAGCGGAAGCGAGGGAGCGAATTCGACCCTCTGGAAACATGTTGGCATCCGAATTCGACAGCGACGTAATTACTTGGGAATGACTGAAGAATCTGTCGCGACGCAGCTTGGAATAAATGTTGAGCTGCTTAAAGAATATGAAAGCGGTGAGAATAGGGTGCCGCCACAGGTTCAGTTGGAACTTGCCGAAACTTTAGGCGTCTCTCTCTCGTATTTTTATTTCGACAATCCGTCGAAATACATACACCAATCAGAAATTTTCCACGCGGCAGGCGAAGAGTCTGCGCAGAGAACCCCTACTAGCGAGGATAAATCGAGGATGCTTAGCGCCATGGACAACATGCCCCCAGACGTCCGTAAGAGTTTGGTTCTTATCGCAGAAGTAATCGCTAGAAAAGATCCGAAGCCAGTTCCGTAGAATTATGCCCCGCAGAATCGTCGGCCTACAGTCCGGTTGAATTCCTCACTGAACTCACCGTGTGCAATTAACGAAAGAATCAAACGACCAACGGGTTTATAAAAAAATAAGAAACGACAAGGTCACTGTTTTCAAGATATTTTAAGGTTAATGACATTCGCTGTTTTATTTGCGTGGTAATAAAGGTATAGTTACACCACCTATTTATAATTTTTGCTTTGTCTCATTGGCGAGCATTTAACAACAAAGAAATTCCTTATGATTGAAGAAATTGACGACGTCGCCCCCTCTACTGCAGAGTCAAAGCGGGTTCTGTCTAAGGGCACTTTAAAAGCCATAGACAAGCATGTTGGCAGCCGAATTAGCGCGCGACGCAAAGAATTAAAACTATCTCAAACCCAAATTGGCAAAAGCATTGGTGTCATCTACCAGCAAATCGTCAAATACGAATCCGGAGCAAATAGAGTAAGCGCGAGCACATTGTGGGAACTTGCCCGGTCTCTAGACGTTCCTCCAGACTATTTTTTCGAAGGCATGCCGAATCATCTCCAGCAACAGATAGAACGCGAACACGCAAAGCGTTGCACCACCGACCGCGATCATAGCGGCGGCCCGGACGAAGACTTGGAGAGAGCCATACGCGCCCTCAAAGAAATTAAGGAAGGGCCAGCAAGGCGAGCCGCTGCTAATTTGCTTGAAGCACTCGCAGCATCACAAAAGTCACCAGCGCCTTAACAACCAACTTCCGCCGCGTCGTCGATCTGCAATTGCACGCGCTCGACGCCCTGCCATTCGTCGAGGCGCAGATGTCCGGCGAGATGGCAATTCGGTCGCGCCAACAAAGCCTCACCCAACCCGTTATCCATTGCGCGAAAAGCGATGCCGCGCAGCCGCGCCCCTCCCTGCGTCACGATCACGCTGACGTGTTTTTCGCCGACGATGTCGGCGCGGACGATGCGGCAATCGGCGAGCGCGAAACGCGGCTCCGGATTACCGGTACCAAACGGGCTGAGTTGCGCGAGGCTTTTGACGAAATCCGGCGTGGCCGCCGTCGCCGCGATCAACCCGTCGAGCGTCAGCGTCGGAATCATCGGCTCCGCCGCGAGCTGCCGCGCGATGCGCTCGGCGAGAAAATCGCGCAGCGCGTCGATTTTGCCGCGCTCAACGGTAAAGCCCGCCGCCATTTTGTGCCCGCCGCCGTTCAGCAGCAACCCCGCTTGCCGCGCCGCGATGATCAACGCGCCGAGATCGATGCCGTTGACCGAACGACCGGAGCCTTTGCCGATGTCGCCGTCCAGCGCGACGACCAAAGCCGGATGATGAAACTTGTCCTTGAGGCGCGAGGCGACGATGCCGATCACGCCCGGGTGCCAATTCTCCGACGCGACGAAAACCAGCGGCAAATCACCGGCGGGATGTATCGCTTCGGCTTCGGCCAACACGCGCGCTTCGATCTCGCGCCGTTCGTTGTTGAGCTGATGCAGATGCTCGGCGAGACAGAGCGCAGCCGAAGGATCATCCGTGGACAACAGCTTCGCGCCGAGATCGGCCTCGCCGACGCGGCCTCCGGCATTGACGCGCGGACCGAGTAGAAATCCCGCCGCGTAAGTGTCGAACAAACCCTTGCTGCCCGCCACTTGCGCTAATGCCGCTATGCCCGCGTTGCGCTTCGCGGCCATCACCTTCAGCCCCTGCGCGACAAAGGCGCGATTGAGACCGATCAATTTGACGACATCGCACACGGTACCGAGCGCGACGAGATCAAGCCATTGCAACATGTCCGGCTCAGGCCGCGCGGCGTTGTACCAACCCGCCTGACGTAACGCCCGATTCACCGCGACGGCGAACAGGTACGTCACGCCGACGGCGGCAAGATAACCGTAATCGCCGGACTCGTCGATGCGGTTCGGATTGACGACGGCGACGGCGGGCGGCAACACAGGCTCCGAAGCGTGATGATCGAGGACGATGACATCCAGTCCGGCGTCTCGCGCGGCAGCCAAAGGCTCATGCGCCGTCGTGCCGCAATCGACGCAGACGACGAGCCTCACGCCTTCTTCGGCGAGCTTGCGCAGCGCGGGCGCGTTCGGACCATATCCTTCGCGCAGACGGTCAGGAACATAGAGCCGGATATCGCCGCCGACGGCGCGAACAAAACGCAGCAGAAGCGCCGACGAGGTCGCGCCGTCGACATCGTAATCGCCGAACACGGCGACGGATTCCGTGTTTTGAATCGCGGACGCGAAACGCGCGACGGCGACATCCATAGCACGAAAACGGCTGGGATCGGGCAGCAGGTTGCGCAGTTTGGGTTCCAAAAAATCCGACGCGTCGTCGAGCGTTACCCCGCGCGCACCAAGACTCCGCGCCACGAGATCCGGCAGATTATGCCGCTGCGCCAGAGCCAGAGCCACGCGTTCGCCGTACGCCCGCGCCACCCACCGACGTCCGGTGAAGGAACGCGTGACGGAGAGGAAGGGTTCAGGTGCGACAATCTCAGTCACTTGCACCTATTCAAAAAGATCGGCATGTGTTCCCGTCCGGACAAGGAACAACTGGCGATATGTCCAGCGGTTGGCACAATTGCATCCGGTCAGTTATCGACCAAAGTTTATGCAGATTCTTGCCGCGTTTTTGAGCGCGCTTGATATCTTTTCGGCAGCGGCCTTCGACGAAAAGCGCAAGCATCTATTCAAACTCGCGCCTCAGGTCTTCCGTTGACCTGTAGGATTTCAGGTTCTTGCGCTCCATGACGTTTTTCATGGCCTTCCGCGTCGTCGCGTTCGGAATTTTGACCTCAAACGGCAACCCCTCTTCCAGCACTACCCTATGCAAGAAAATCGTAATGGCGTCGGTCGTCGTAAGGCCAAGCGGATGCAACACCTTCTCTGCCAGACGCTTCAACTTCGGTTCAACGCGCATATTAATTACGGATGTTTTCATCGCCCCTCCTTTGTATGCACATTGTACATCAAATGTGATACAAAGACAAGTTGCTAAATCACTTCGCGCTTGTCTGCGTCTGCATCGCGTATCGGTAACAACGCCAAAGGCCGTAGAGACTGATGACGCCCCAAATGGCGTTCGAGATAAAGGACGCCAAATTGAATTGATGCGACAACGAGAACAGCAAAAAAACCGCCGACAAAAGATTCAGGATCGAATAGCTGAACGTCTTGGCGTAGTCGCGGTGCCACTGCACACGACCATAGCTGTAGATGGCGCAAAAAACCCCGATCAGGCCAACCGTATCGTCCAGACTCAACATGCCGCGCTCCGATCGGTTCAGGGATTCAGTCTTACGCGTCCGGCAGAGGCTTGCGGCGGAAATTATGCGACGCTTCGATAAAGCGCACCGTTCCGGTTTTGGCGCGCATCACCACCGTGTGCGTCATCGCGCCTCCGGCGAAACGGCGCACGCCGCGCAGCATCGCGCCGCTGGTCACGCCCGTCGCCGCAAACAGCACGTCGCCGTGCGCCAGATCGTCCATCTCGTATTTCCGGTTGAGATCTTTGATTCCGGCGCGCGCCGCGCGTGATTTCTCGTCATCGTTGCGGAACAACAACCGTCCCTGCATTTGCCCGCCGATGCATTGCAACGCCGCCGCAGCCAGAACGCCTTCCGGAGCGCCGCCGGAGCCGACATAGAGGTCGATGCCCGTATCCGGTTGCGCCGTCGCGATCACGCCCGACACGTCGCCGTCGCCGATCAGCATGATGCGCGCTCCTGTTTCGCGGGTCTTGGCGATCAGTTCCTTATGGCGCGGACGGTCGAGGATGCAGACCAGCAAATCGGACAAATTCGCGCCCTTGGCCTTGGCGAGATTCTTCAGATTCTCTTCGATGGACGCATCCAGATCGACGACATGATCCGGCAGGTTGGGACCGACGGCGATCTTGTTCATATACACGTCAGGCGCATGCAAAAAACCGCCCGCCTCGGCCATCGCCACGACCGCCAAAGCGTTCGGGCCGCCGCAGGCCGTAATCGTCGTGCCTTCCAGAGGATCGAGCGCGATGTCGACCTTGACGCCTTTGCCGGTGCCGACTTTCTCGCCGATATACAACATCGGCGCTTCGTCGCGCTCGCCTTCGCCGATGACGACCGTGCCGTCGATGTCCAGCGCGTTCAACGCCGCGCGCATCGCGTTCACGGCGACCTGATCGGCCTCCTTCTCATCGCCGCGCCCGACCAGCAGCGACGCCGACAAAGCGGCGGCTTCCGACACTCGCGCCAGTTCCAGCGCCAGATTACGATCCATATAGGTATTCTCGACACGCATTGTCTTTCCTTCCAATCCTCGTTTGTTAATCCTCAATCGGCATTACGCAAGGCTGATCGACGACGGTCGGCACGCGGGCGATCTTGTCCACCGCGCTATGCAAAACCGCTGTCGGCACCTGATGACAAATGATAACGACCGGAACCGATTCCGTCACCGACCTTCCGCGCTGGATCAGCGATTCGATTGAAATCGCCTCGTCGCGCAGGATGGCGGAAATATCGGCCACCACGCCGGGTTTGTCCATAACCTGCATACGAATATAGTGCCGCGAGGCCGGAGTCGCCGTCGCCACGCCCGCTTTTTGCAACAAGGCCGCCGTGCACCCGAACGCCGGAACCGAACGCCCGCGCGCGATGTCGATAATATCGGCGACAACGGCGCTCGCCGTCGGTTCGGCTCCCGCTCCGCGCCCCGCCAGCAAAACGTCGCCGACGAAATCGCCGCGCAGCAACACGGCGTTCAGCACGCCGTCGATCGTGGCCAGAGGCGACGCGAGCGGCACCAGACAAGGCCCAACCCGCTGCGTAATTCCGCCCGCGCCGCGCTCGGCGACGCCCAGCAGTTTGATCCGGCAATCGAGTTCCTCGGCATAAAGCAAATCGTCATGGGTGATACGGCGGATGCCCTCGACCTGAACGGATTTGAGCGCGGGTTCGGCTCCGAACGCCAACGCCGCGAGGATCGCCAGCTTGTTCGCCGTGTCGCGACCGTCGATGTCGGCGGCAGGATCGGCTTCGGCGTAGCCGTTCTTTTGCGCTTCGGCCAAGGCGTCGGCGAAAGACAATTGCGCCACGCGCATCCGCGTCAGGATGTAATTGCAGGTTCCGTTCAGAATCCCGCGCACGACCGAAAACCGGTTGGCCGCCAAGCCTTCGCGCAAGGTTTTGATAACCGGGATTCCGCCCGCGACCGAGGCTTCGAAACCGAGGCTCGCGTTGGCGGCTTCGGCTTTCCGCGCCAACTCCGCGCCATGCGTCGCGAGCAACGCCTTGTTCGCCGTGACATAGGCCTTACCGTTCGCGAGCGTGGCTTGCGCCAAGTGACGGGCGATGCCCTCGGCTCCGCCGATCAACTCGACTACGACATCGACGTCCGGCATGGCGGCGAGCTTCAACGGATCATCGACCCACGCAATGCCGGTTAAATCGCACGGACGCGCGCGCTTTTTGTCGCGCGCGCTGACCGCCGTCACCACCACGGCGCGACCGGCGCGCGCGGCGATCACTTCGGCATTGTCGCGCAACAAACGCGCGACTCCCGCTCCGACGGTTCCCAACCCTGCTATGGCGACTTTCAACATCGTATGTCCCTAAATAAAAGAATGTCCCGCTTGGCGCAGCGCGGCGATGGCCGCGTCGCGATTCTCGGATTTTATCAGCACGTAATCGGTTGTGAAACTGGACAAGGCAAAAATGGAAATGCCCACTTCGGCCAGAGGCGTAGCGACCTGCGTCAAGATTCCCGTCAGGGCAAAATCGAAAGCGCCGACGAACTCCAGCGCGATCCAACCGGGTTCGCTTTCGACGTCCTGCGGCGCGAGCGCTGAAGGACAGATCAACGTCGCTTCTTTCCGCGTGCGAAAGAAGCAAGTCAGAGGATGCGCCAAAATATCCGACGGAACGGGCGCGGTCGAAGCCAGCTTGCACAACGCAAGATGTTCCGGATGAAACCGAAGCGTCAAAGGCATGGATGGGTTCCTGCCACGTCCGCTTCAGTGTCGATGTACCCATTTTTAGGTTTTTTCGATGAAACGCGTGAATAAGATTTGAAGAGCAAGCCCCTCGGCGTCATTCCGGCGTAGGCCGGAATCCAGCGGCGCTTCAAGCGCCGCTCCCGCGCTTGCCGAAAGAGCGGGACGCTCGCTGAGGCTCGCATGGATTCCGGCCTACGCCGGAATGACGCCGAAAGGGGGACGCTCAAAATCATGGAGTCGATCCTGACGATCCTGCCGTTGCGGGAGGCACTGACGCTGCCGCCGCCGGAGTCACGTCCGCCGCTGTCGGCATCGGCGCGAGCGAGGGCTCATATTCCTGCCGCAACGCATCGCCGATCGCGCGATTATTTTCCATCTGAATCTTGGACGCATTGATGACCGGCTGCGGCGTGAAATTTTTCGGCATCGACGGCACGTCGCCGAGGCGAGGCCATGTCTCTTGCGCCCGCAAGATCTGATCCTGCGAAGGCGTCGGCACCACGCGCGGCTCGGCCATAATCTCCGGCGGCACTTCGTTGCCGCCGAACATGTGCGGCACATGAACCTTGTCCTCAAGGCCGCAACCGGCCACCGCCAACGTAAGAACCGCGCCAAACAAGGCGAGAAGATTTTTTTGCGTCAGGAGTGATGAAGGCGAAAATTTCATGCTATACAATCCGCGAGTCTCATCTTGCGTTTAGGACAGCCATGACCATAGCAGACGACGATCAAAATCCAAGACCGCAGAAGAAGCTGGATAAATCGCTGGACGCCGTCACGGCGCTCAGGCAAGCCATGCAGCAGAGGCTGGCGGAAGCCCAAAAAATCAAGATGAATTCGTCCCTGAAACAGGCCGAATCCAGCGCGCCGGTCGAAGCTCCGGTTAGTGCGCCGACCGAATCACCAATCGAAGCGCCGCCTGTTGCGTTCGTTGAAACGCCGGTCGAGACTCCCATCGCGCCTCCGGTCGAGGCGTCAGCGCCCCCACCCGTCGAAACGCCGGTCGAAGCTCAGGCTGAATTGCCTCCGCCACCGCCCGAACCGGAAACCAAACCATCAAATCCGCCGCCGGAATCAAAGGAAGCCGCCCCCGAAACACCCGTCGCCTATCCGGCTGAATGGTCGGCCATCTTCATGCGCATCGCCGAGCGCAGCCAGAAGCTGATGCTCGATTTCATCGAGCGCAACCGCGACAAGCCGCCCGAATTCCCGATGGTCGAGGCCGCGCCCTTCGCCAAGGCTTTCGCCGAGATGGCGGGACGCGCGGTCAACGACCCCGATACCTTTGTCGATACCCAGATCGCGTTGTGGCAAGGGTATCTCGGCATCTGGCAAACGACGCTGGCGCGGATGCAGGGACAGCCCGTTGACGACCTCGTCAACCCCTCCCCCTTCGACAGGCGATTCCTGAGCAAGGAATGGCAGAACAACTGGCTGCTGGATTATTTAAAGCAAATCTATCTGCTCAGCGCGCAACAGGCGCAAGCGTGGATCGACAAGGAATCGGCCAAGCTCAACCCCAAGCTCCGCAGCAAGGTCGAATTCTTCACGCGCCAGATGGTCGACGCCACGTCGCCGAGCAATTTCTGGATGACCAATCCCGATGTCCTGCGCGCGACGATGGAAACCGGCGGCGAGAACCTGATCAAGGGGCTGGAAAACCTGCTGCATGACATCGAGCGCGGACATGGCGGCCTGCGCATCAGCATGACGGACGAAGCCGCGTTCAAGGTCGGCGAAAATATCGCCACGACTCCCGGCAAGGTCGTTTATCAAAATCACCTGATGCAACTGATTCAGTACGCGCCGATGACGCCGACGGTTCATCGCGCGCCCTTGCTGATCCTTCCTCCGTGGATCAACAAATATTATATCCTCGATCTCAAGCCCAAGAACTCGTTCATCCGCTATCTGGTCGAGGCGGGATACACCGTCTTTATCGTCTCGTGGATCAATCCGAACGCCAGCCACGCGGCGATCAGTTTCGACGATTACATGATGGACGGCGCCTTCGCCGCCATGCGCGAAGTCCGCCGCGTCACCGGCGAGCCCGACATCAACATGGTCGGTTATTGCATCGGCGGAACGCTGTTGTCGTCCTCGCTCGGTTATCTCGAATCCGCGCCGAATCCGCCGCCGGATTTGCCCAAGGTTCTGAGCGCGACCTACCTCGTCACGCTGGTCGATTTTTCCGAACCCGGCGATATCGGCGTGTTCATCGACGACGAGATGATCCACATCGCCGAAGAGCATATGGCCAAGCTGGGCGGCTATATGGACGGCGCGACGGTGTCGATGGTGTTCAACCTGCTGCGCGCCAACGATTTGATCTGGTCGTATGTCATCAACAATTATCTGCTTGGACGCGAACCGGCGCCGTTCGACATCCTGTACTGGAACGCCGATTCCACCAACCTGCCCGCCGCGATGCAGAGCTTCTATCTGCGCAACATGTATCTGGAAAACAAGCTGGTCGAACCCAACGGCATCACGCTGAAAGGCGTGCCGATCGACCTCAGCCGGATCACGGTGCCAAGCTTCCTGCTTTCGACGCGCGACGATCATATCGCGCCGTGGCGCACGACCTACGCGGCGGTCAATCTGTATCGCGGACCGGTGACCTTCATGCTGGCGTCATCGGGGCATATCGCCGGAGTCGTCAATCATCCGGCGGCCAACAAATACGGCTACGCCACCAACGACGCCCGTCCGGCTTCTCCCGACGAATGGCTGAAAAACGCCGTCGAGCATAAGGGTTCGTGGTGGCCGGAATGGCTAAAATGGCTCGCGCCCCGCGCCGGAGATCAAGTCCCCGCGCGCGCGATCAAGGACGGCATCGAAGACGCGCCCGGAAGTTATGTCAAGGTGCGGGCGGTTTAGGGTTGCGCAGCGAGAGCAGGCGATCCTGAGATAATCACTCCCCTTGAACTCACACACATCTGATAATAAGTGTCATACGGTTCGACAGTAGGAGTCGGAGGAATGGAATCCCATACCTCTCCAGGCGCTGGCCAATTGGGTTTAGCCGCTTCCCCATGATAAATATGGGCTACCACTTTGCCATTCTGAGTCAACAATGCGTCACCCAGATGTTGGTAATCTGTGACTGTAATCGCCATACTCCTGCCGTCTTTTGCGGCAAGATTTGTGATACACATCGCCAATCCTTTATTGGAATCTCGAGTTCTTTGAACTTCCTCCGCAGCCGCAGCCCGCTGCGCTCCCACAAGTTTAATCTGTTCTATCTGCTTTTCTGCTCGTGCCGCAGCATATTGCTGGGATGTAGTCGCACGACTAGCCCCATGCCATTCTCCTGCAAGCCCCGCTGCAACACCAGTTGCTAATACAGCAGCAACGAAGCTTCTTGTCGAAACGCTCATAATTATCTCTCTTTGTTATCATTGATAGGTTAATGGTTTCGTTCAGCCTTCGGCGAAACGAAAGCGGGAAGCCTTTTACAATATTCCCCACCTCAGGTCAATATGATAAAGATTATATTCCTAGCTGACTGACAGGGTTAACGCGACACATTCGCTCACCCCCCGTGTGCGATCAAGGGTGGCATCGAAGACGCGCCCGGATCAGTTTTCTTTCGCCCCGCTTCGGGGTTCGAAGAGAAAATTTTGCGGAATGGCGCTGAGCCTTAACTCGCGCCAACCTTCACATCCTCTGCGGAGATGTCCATCTCCGTCCACGCGGCGAAGACTTCGTCTTCGTCCGAGCGCGTATCGTCGATGGTCGCATCGCCCGGTTCGCGCGGCAGGTTTGACAGCACCGGACGCGCGTCGAGCAAACCGGAGGCTTTCAGCTCGTCCAGTCCCGGCAGATCGTTGAGCGTTTCCAGATTGAAGTGACTGAGGAAATCCTGCGTCGTGCGCCACGTCAGAGGACGCCCCGGAGTCTCGCGCCGTTGGCCGGGACGCACCCAGCCGAGTTCCAGCAAAATGTCCAGCGTGCCTTTGCTGGTTTCCACGCCGCGAATGCTTTCGATTTCGGCGCGCGTCACCGGCTGGTGATAGGCGATGATCGCCAACACTTCCGAGGCGGCGCGCGGCAATTTGCGGCGCGGCGCTCGCGTGATTTTCATGCGTCCGGCGAGATCGGGCGCGGTACGGAAACTCCAATACCCTTCGGTCTCAACCAGAGTGACTCCGCGCGGCGCGTAAATCGCTTTCAGATCGCACAGCAATTCCAGCACGTTCACATCGGGCGGCAGTTGCTTGACCAGCATGTCGGTCGTCATCGGCTCGGCGCTGGCGAACAGGATCGCCTCCAGCAAACGCAAATCGGGGGAAAGCTCGGACATCGTCATGTCAATTCCTCATGAGTGGAAACTTCAGCGGACGGCGCCTGCGGCATCGGACAGCGGCGCACATAGATCGGGGCGAACGTGCCGTCCTGACGCAATTCCAGCTCGCCGTTTTTTACAAGCTCCAGCGTCGCGGCAAAAGTCGAGGCAATCGCCGAACGCACTTCAAGCGGCGCGCGGTCGTCGTCGCCCAATACCGGCAGAAAGGCGTGCAACGCGCCCCAGCTCGGCATCACGCCCATCAGGTGGCGCAGACGTTCGACGCTTTCTTCAAGGCTGTACAACCGCGTCACGTCCACGGCATAGCTTGCGGGCTTGCGGCGGCGCAACGGCGCGCCAATCGCCGCGAGCAGATCCTGAATCGGCAGATAATAAACCGGCTTCTCTTCGGTCTTGATCGGTTCCGGCGTTCCCCGCAGGAAAATATCGACGCCAAGTTGCAGGCGTTGCTGAATCTGCTGCGCCGCCTTCTGCATCGCCTCCAGCCGCAGCAGCTGGAACCGCAAGGCGTCGGCCATCTGCGCCGGATCGGGTTCGGCGTCGTTCGACGGCGGCTCCGGCAACAACAAGCGCGATTTCAGGAACGCCAGCCATGCCGCCATAACGAGGTAATCGGCGGCGACTTCAAGCCGCAGTTTCCGCGCCTGATTGATGAAGGCCAGATATTGCTCGGCCAACGGCAGAATGGGAATGGAACTGAGATCGAGCTTCTGCTCGCGCGCGAGGGTGAGCAGCAAGTCGATCGGCCCTTCGAACCCGTCAAGCGCGATGACGAGATCGGCAACCTCAGGGTCGATTGGCGCCACTTCAGGGTTGGAAAGACTTGTGTCCATCGTCAGTTGCTCAAAACTCAAAAAAGAAGGCCGTTAGCCCGCACACACGCCCTTTTTACGGGCGAATCGCAAGAAAATCTTGTGAAATCGTGCGACTCGCCGTCACGCAGACAATCTCATAAATTGGTTTAACAACACAATCTAACTATCTGATTCCAAATCATAAGCGCTTGCACCGAGGAGAATATCAAGCCGCGCCATATCCTCGACCGGCTTATAGACAGGATTCTTCGGCTTGACCATCGACTGGGCATAGCTCCAGCGAGCAAGGCTCTCCTTGTTCATCGGCTCCAACACGCGCGCGATCGCCTGCATCTCCGGTAGAACGCCGTTGCAATGCAGGACAACGTCCGATCCGGCCTCCAGCACCCGCCGCGCCAGATCGTCCGGCGTTCCGTGCAACGCCTTCATCGTGATATCGTCCGACAGCAGCAACCCGTCGAAGCCGAGATGGGCGCGGATCGTTTCCTGATGCACCTTCGCCGACAGCGACGCCGGGGCTTCTTTATCGAGCGCGGTAAAAATCGCGTGCGAGGTCATCCCAAGCGGTAAATCCTTGAGCAATTCGAACGGCACGAAATCCTCGGATTCCAGCTCGGCCAGCGTGGCTTCGATCACCGGCAGCATATCGTGCGGATCGACCTTCATGCGTCCATGGCCGGGAAAATGCTTGATAATCGGCAGCACGCCGTTTTCCATCGAGATCTCCGCCCATGACCGCGCCAGCGCCGCGACGATCGCCGGTCGGCGACTGATCGCGCGGTCGCCAATAGCAGCCGTCGCGCCGTCAAAGAACAGGTCAAGAACCGGCGCGCAATTAACCGTGATGCCAAGATCGGCCAATTGATTGGCGAGAATGCGCGCGAACAGCTGCATCGCCTCGGCGCCCAGCACGGGATCTTTTTCATACATCGCGCCAAAGGCGCGCGCGGGCGGATATTTCGGCCAATGCGGAGGTTGCAGACGGGCAACCCGACCGCCCTCCTGATCGATCAGGACGGGAACATCGGCGCGACCGACGGTCTGACGCAGTTCCCGCACCAGCCAGCGCATCTGATCCGGATTTTCGCAGTTGCGCTTGAACAGAATAAAGCCGAACGGATTGGTTTCCTCGAAGAATTTACGCTCGCCGGGATGAAGCTCCGTCTGGGCGACGCCGAAAATAACCGGCAACGGATCGCCTTCGCGGACGCGCGAGCGCCGCGCCTGTGTCGGTTGCGGATCGGGGGCATCGGATTGAGGTTGCTCAATGTCGGACAAGGATGCACCCCGCGTTCAAACGTTTGACGGCTTGGCATATGCTGTCGGCTTTACGCGCCGATACCGGCTGGCTCTGGATTCGGTAATAGACGCCTTTGTCGCCGAGATCGGCGCGCACCAAACGCAAAGAAGCCGAACCGAGAATGGAGGCATATTTGTTTTGCAACTTCTGCATAGCTTCCTTCGCCGCCGCTTCATCGGGAATCGAAGCAAGCTGAACCGCGACACCGTCGCCTTCACTATCATCCGCAGCCGCCTGTGTCACGGCTGATTGCGGCTTGGGTTGTTCCTTCGGCGTTGCGGCAACATGCGGAGGCGGAGATTGAGTCTGTACCGCCGCCACAGGTGGAGAATCTGGAGCTGAAGCTGGCGTCGTCGGCGCGGATACCGATGGATTCACAGCGGCGGATGACGCGGCGACGGCCTGAACCGGAACGCTCGCAACAACGGGCGAAACGGAAGTCGATGCGGCGGCAGGAGGAGGAGGCGCGTTAGCGTTGGGCTGCGTCGGGCCACGGAAAACGTGGACTCCATACGCCGATTCCGGGGCAGGCTGAAGCGACGGATTGCCGGAGGAGGACGACAGCCCATGATAAACCTGAACCTCCGGCGTCGGGGACGGCGCGGGAACGGGCGCGGTTGACGGAGGTGGCGGCTCCGGAGTCAACGGTGCCGTAGTCGGCGTTGGCGTTACCGTCGTTGCTATTGGCGGATTTGCCGATGAAGGCGTGATCAGGGATTCGATAACGGACGAGGCAGGCGGCGCGGCAGGTTGCTGAACCGGGACGGATGCAACAAGCGGAGGCTGCGGCGCTTCCGCCGGCGGCATGATATTTTCGGGTTCGATTTTGTCGCTGTTGCTATGGGCGTCGAGTTCTTTGTAAACCTCAACATCCTGATGCGGGATGTCGAGCCCGCCGGGCTGAACCGGCCTTTGTTTATAGGAACCTTCGGCCTTGATCTCCGGAATGACGCCGGGCGTCGTCGTCGCATGCTGCAGAACGTACAGCCAAATCCCGCCCCCCAGCAGGATCGCGGCCAGAACCGTCAACGTTATCGCCCGCCGCACGGAATAAGGCAGTCCACGTTGGGAAAAATCGGAGCGTACAGGGCGCTCGGCGGAAAGCTGAGGCGGCGGGGGCTTCGACATGATTAACGTCTTCTCAATGATTTTCAGAATCAGAACTGATTCTGAAACCAGAGAATTAACCACTTGCCGGATTGAATCAATTCAATTCATGCGCTGCGAATAACTCCGTCTCACTCCGCCGTCACTTCGGCGTTGCGTAATTCTTCCAAAGGCTTGCAGCCCATCAGCAGCAATCCGCTTTGCAGAACGGTCTGTACCGATGCGATCAAAACGAGTCGCGAGCGGGTCAGGTTCCGGTCATCGGGCAGAATGAACCGCAACGTTGCGTTGTCGTTGCCCTTGTTCCACAAGCCGTGAAATTCCGCCGCGAGTTCCATCAGATAGAACGCGATGCGGTGCGGCTCGGCAGCCTTGGCGGCGGCTTCGATCACGCGCGGCCAGCTCGCCATCACTTTGACGAGCTGCAATTCTTCTGCTGAAGAAATCGCCGACACATCGACGGCAGAGAGATTTTCCGGCGCGAGTTCCGCCGGAGAAAACAACTCTGCCGCGTGGCGCAGAATCGAGCAACACCGCGCATGCGCGTACTGCACATAGAACACCGGATTGTCGCGGGTTTGCTCCGTCACTTTGACGAGATCGAAGTCGAGTTGCGCGTCGCTTTTCCGCGTCAGCATGATAAAGCGCACGACATCCGCGCCGACTTCATCCACCACATCGCGCAACGTCACGAAGGTTCCGGCGCGTTTGCTCATTTTATAAGGCTCGCCGTTCTTCATCAGATTGACCATCTGGCAGAGCGTCACCTCAAGCGTCGCCTTGCCCGCCGTGATCGCTTTGACCGCCGCCTGCATGCGCTTGACATAGCCGCCATGATCGGCGCCCCAGACGTCGATCAACCGCACCCAGCCGCGCCGGAATTTATCGGCGTGACAGGCGATGTCGTTGGCGAAATAAGTCCAGCTGCCGTCGGATTTTTTCAACGGACGATCGACATCGTCGCCGAAATTCGTCGCGCGGAACAAAGTCTGAGGCCGCGCCTCCCAATCCTCCAGCTTCTTGCCTTTCGGCGGCTCAAGCACGCCGGTGTAGATCAATCCGGCATCCTCAAGAGTCTTCAATGCGCGATCCACGCCGCCGCCTTCGACCAGCGAGCGTTCGGACAAAAACACATCATGCTGAACGCCGAGAATCTTCAGATCCTCGCGGATCAACCGCATCATCGCGTCGATCGCCGAGATACGGAAATGCGGCAGCCATTCGGATTCCGGCGCATCGCGCCACTTCGCGCCGTCGCTCGCGGCCATCGCCTGCCCGACCGGAACCAGATAATCGCCGGGATAAAAGTCCGCCGGCGGCCAGCCCAACCAGACTGCCCAGCGCGCCGCGATCGAGGAGAAAAACATTGCCCGCCGTTGCCGGCCCCTCCAGCACCAGTTTCGCCACCCGATCCGCGAGCGGCAACGGCAGGGAAAGCACGGCATCGCCGGATTTTGAGAGTTGAGC
>CAIQVS010000183.1 GCA_903875345.1 uncultured Pseudomonadota bacterium
AGTCTGAAACAAATCGTCCGATCCGCTCTTTCCCTTTGTAAACAAGGCCTGCGTTATCTCATCTTCTGTGCTCAATCCCTCAAAATCCCATATCCACTAAAAATCATGGGGTGGTAAGTAAAATAAATTTGAATTTTTAAGTGCATTTGCCTGATTTTTTGCGAGCGCCTTCGCGTCATAATTCCGAATCAGATCGTGGAACATCCGGTACCAGTTGATTTCAGCCCTCAAACGAAGAAACACCGAACCCAATCCAACGGCAGCCCGGTCCATGAATACAAATTCGCGAGGAACTTCGACGCCGCCAAGCTTGCGCAATTCGGCATGTACGCGATTCGCCGTCTCACGCCCGTATAGTCCCGTATTGGTTTCCTCGATCAGGCGGGTTTTATTTTCCAGAATCGGCGCATAAATAAATTCAGCCCATATATTAAGAACATCGATTAACTCTTTGCTAGGATTAATAAATCCCCACGCCTTATAAGCCTCAACAGCTAGGTCGGGTTGCCGGTCATGCAAGGCGCGATACAACGTGATGACGCCCTGCACCAATTCCGGCTTGAAAATGCGCACGCAACCATAGTCCAGCAAGTTGATACTGTTATCCTTGCGTACCGTATAGTTACCGGGATGCGGGTCGCCGTGAATGACGCCGTAATAATAAAAGGGCACGTACCATGCGTGAAACATGTTTATCGCAATAGCGTTTCGTTCCTTCAAAGAACGCTTGTCGATAACATCGACGAGCTTCTCACCCCTCAACCACGTCATCGTTAGCAAACGATCCGTCGAAAGCGACGCAACGACCTCCGGCACATGGACATGCTCGACATCCTTGAGCATCTGCCGGAACAGCGCGATGTGCTTCGCCTCTTGCCTGTAGTCTAGTTCCTCGCGCAGTCGGTCGGCGATTTCGGCCTGAACTTTTTTGGTCGAAACCGCACGGTCGTAAGCCTCGAAAACCGCCAGCACCAGTTTCAACTGCCGCAAATCCGCCTCAACCGTCGAGGCCATATCGGGATACTGAAGTTTACATGCAAGCTCGCGTCCGTCGTGCGCGGCCGCCCTGTGTACCTGACCGAAGGACGCAGCCGCCGCAGCTGTCTTTTCAAATGATTTGAATTTCTTTTCCCAATCTACGCCAAGTTCAGACGCCATGCGCCGCTTGACGAACGGCCAGCCCATCGAAGGCGCGTCGGATTGCAACTGCGCCAGCTCCATCGCGTATTCTTTAGGGACGGCATCGGGAATCATGGCCAGCATTTGCGCCACTTTCATCAACGGCCCCTTCAGCCCACCAAGCGCATTGCGCAACCGCTCGGCTTGTTTTTGGCGATCCGCGTCAATGCCCAGATACCGTGAACCGGCAGCTCGCGCGCCATATCCGGCCATTGCGGTCGAAACCTTGGCGTAGCGTGTCACGCGCTTACGGAGGGAGTTTTTTTCGTTTGGTTTTTTCATTAATGGCTTTTAGCGATAATGGTCAAACCACCACGACACCCCAAGCGACAGGATGTGTGTCACACCTAAAATGCAAAGGACTATGGGTAGGAAACGTCGGTTACGATAAAGTCCATGCCAAAATAGCGCCCCAAAAATCCCGAAAAATAAAGCTACTGATATAATCCCCTCTATAAACATCACGAATATAACGATCCCGAAATCACCAAACTCACCGACACGTGGAATAACTGAAGACAACAAACTGAAAAGTTTATGTCCGAGGAATCCGCCGACCAACAATTCCGGAGCAAACAAAACGGCAGACACTATGTTGCCATAAAAATTATCTAGAAATTCAGTCGCCGCAAAGCAGACGCCCGCCAAGAAATAGCCAAAAGATATGCTCAGCAGAATAAACAGCCAACGCCGAGGCGGTTTCTTATCAGAAATCTCCTTGACGTTCATCATATCATCGCCATACCGCCATTCACATGCAGCGTTTGGCCGGTGACGTAGCGGGATTCCTCGCTGGCCAAATAAACGACAGCAGAAGCAATATCCTTGGGCTCACCGAGATAACCGACGGGAATATTCGCCAGCATCTTGTTTTTCTGATCCTCAGTCAGAGCATCCGTCATCGCCGTGACGATAAATCCCGGCGCGACGCAATTGACAGTAACGTTTCGTGGTGCCATTTCCTGCGCCAGAGATTTGCTCATGCCGATCAAGCCCGCCTTGGACGCGGCATAATTCGCCTGCCCACCATTTCCGGTCACGCCGACAATCGAGGTGATATTCACCACGCGCCCCCAGCGGCGCGACATCATGCCCTTCAACGCGGCGCGGGTCAGGCGAAACGCGGCGGACAAATTGACGTTGAGAACGGCATCCCAATCCTCGTCCTTCATGCGCAGCGCCAACCCGTCACGGGTCAGTCCGGCATTGTTAATCAGAATATCAATTCCTCCGCCAAGCTGAGCCTCCGCTTCTTTCAGCAACACAGCAGGTGCGGCGGGATCGGAAAGATTTCCTGCGGCAATAAAACTCCGCTCGCCAAGCTCAGCTTGCAAGATTTTTAGAGCATCGGTTTTCGTACCAGACAAAACGACCTTCGCGCCCTGAGCATGCAACGCTCGCGCAATCGCATTTCCGAGACCGCCCGACGCTCCCGTGACCAAGGCGGATTTACTTGAGAGATTGAACATGTGCGTTACCCTGCCCTAAGAACCTGTTCATGATCTTTTAACGGGAAATTGATTCAAGGATTCCTCACCAGCGGAGGAAGCCATGAAGCGCAACTACCCAAGCGACGTTAGCCGAGAGGTCTTTGAAAAG
>CAIQVS010000184.1 GCA_903875345.1 uncultured Pseudomonadota bacterium
AACCCCGCGTCCCCTCGAATGCCGGGTTAGGCTCTTGGCTCTTGATCTGGCTTTTGCTTTTGATCTTTATCTTATTACCATCCGGCGCAATACGCGGAGTACCATTATTGCGCCTACCGCGTTGGTTCACTGTCCAATAAGGGCAAAGATATTTCAGGAAATTCATCTGGATGAGCTTTAATATAATGCCAAAATCTCATACCCATAGCCATCGTCTTTTCTACAATTGGATCTTTTTTTGGAAAGATAGTCGGAATCCATAAGATCAACCTCAAATTTTCGATTGGAAGAAGTGTTACAACCGTTGCCCCTTCCTTGAGGGCCGCAAGTTGATTTCTGCGTAGGCTTATAACTGTGGGTGTCGACGCTAAAACTCTATCTTCAGGATTAATATCCTTAATTCTAGGATACTTGTCACTAGTTTCAAATTCCTCTCGCGCCTTATCGAATAAGTTAAGGCTTTCTTTATCCGGCAGAAAGGTGCCTGTGAAATCGTTTGAACCAAATGTAAATCCGTGCTTGGCAATTATGTCAATAAGAGCCAATTCATAATACAGGTTCGCTTTAGCTGCATAAACATCCGCGATGCGAGACTCCATTTGCTGGGCGCGATTCATTGAGTTTAGTGCAGATCTGAAGTCTAGACCCATCTGCTGTTGGAATTGAGCCAATAATATCCAACATTTACTGGCACCCGAGTCTAATCCCATTTTTTTGCAGTCCTGCTCCGTAACCTTAACGGCATCGTTTAAGCTATTCAAAAAGGGCAATTTGCTCCGCATGGAATCAGTTACTCGGAGAATTCTCTCAAGGTTTTTCGGAAAAGATTCTTTGGTGGTAAACGAAATTGGGCTTAACCCTAGCCAACCGCCAATAGTTGAGAAATTCGCTAGAATACCGGTTCCAGTGAGAATGAAAGCAAAAAAAGATGAAATTACGATAACTAGCCTTTTCTGGCGTTGTGCTTCATGAATATGGCAGTATTTTTTCCCCTCAGGAGTCATGATCCTGCATGGCGAGCCATTCTTAGTTGTCGATATGCATTGAGACATGATAATCCATCCTGACAGTGGAAACGGCACTTTGAACCTAGAGCCTAACGCCCGAGTTGACCGCCCCGCCCAGACGGGGGCCGAACAGTGAGCCGAAGCTGTTGGGCGGGTGCGGTCGAACGCCGGGTTGGGCGGCCGGGGTGGGAGACAGAGCCGGGGACGCAGGGCTTTGGCTCTTCCCCTTCTTTGTCGGGCGCAACGCAAAAAGACGCGCCCGACCTACTTAACTGGTGATACCAATGCACACAACTACTGAACAGAACCAGAATCATGAGTTAGGATGGGTTGACTCTTCTTCCATTTGCGCAGAGATTGAAAAAACTCTTTTACTACTGGTGAACCGTGTTGTTGATAGTCGGCTCCGCGAGATGAAAGAGAATGGAGAGATTGTTGCTCTATTGCGTCAAGCAGACTATTCCAATCCCCATTATCAGCTTGTAGACGAGCAATAATACTTTGCAATATTGCTTCTTGCGCAAAGACACGAGCCTGTATTTCGTCTATGAACTTTTGCAAATTAGATGACATTGATGTGTGGTTTCCTGTAAATGATAGCCCAACGGCCAAGCTAAGCGGCGCGGCGGAAAAAAGCCGCCACGGAGACCCAACGCACAACCCGCGTCCGCTTGAGCGCCGGGTTGGGCGGCCGGGGTGGGAGGCAAGGCCGGAAGTGCATGGCTTTTCTCTTTTCTCCCACATCCGGCGCAAAAGCGAGTACGCTATTGCACTATACTTGCTAACAACATCTAGGAACTACAAATGAACCCACAAGAAATCAGACTCGAAGTTTTTCGCCTTCTTCTTGCAAACGCGTTTCCAATGGAGAAGATTTTAGAGCAGGCTACTCTTGTTTCAGAATGGATACTAAAGAATGGCCAGTCCCAGAAGTCGCCTTCCAGCACTGGTAATACAGAGTAAGGACATAATCCCGGCTTTTTATTTGTTCGTCTGTAGCCTCATAC
>CAIQVS010000185.1 GCA_903875345.1 uncultured Pseudomonadota bacterium
AAGTCGAGGCGTTTGCTGACGCCGATACCCCAGCCAAAAAAAGGCTTTTCCATGATGCGGTAGGACATGTAGTCCCAGATTTCGACGCGCTCATGCCATGAAGGCGGGATATGCGTAAGCCAGCCATGGTGGGCGAGGAAAAACGCCCGCGCCGCGAACGGCCAACCGCAGAAAAGAACGGTCAGCGCCATTAATCCCCATCGAATCAGCAGAGGCCAAAAGGACGCCATCAGGGTTATCGACAGACCGACGATGAGCGCCAATTTGGCGGAGCGGGATTCCGTCAGGCTGGCCGGTATCAGCAGAACAAGAATGAAGGGAAGGATGAATCGCCGTCGTCCGGATATCCATAGCCACGCCATAACAGGAAAGGCGAGCATCACAATATACGACATGCCGCGATTATATTCCGTCAAAGCGGCTTTCGCGCCCTTGACGAGGTGAAGCAAAGCACCGCCGAGATCAAGCTCAAGTCCCAGAGCGGCAGCGCCGACAAAAGCCGCTATCGCTAATGCAGGAAACAGCGGTCGGGAGTTGGCGTGCGCCACAATCGCAGGAGACGACAGGAGAATAAAGGGAATAAAAACGCCGACGAGCCGCTCCCAATCAAACCACGAAAGTGCGGGGTCTATCGAGTAGAGACTGTTGATCATCATAAAAACGGAGGTTGCGATGGCAAGCAGCGCTAGGCTGGTATCCGGCTTCGGCCAGCGCTTGTCGATCACCCATGTGGCAAGGAAGAGAATGATGGCGCCGCCGATTCCGGCAACACCCCAAATACCGCCCGCAAAAGTCCCGACGCTCGCGATGGTGACGAAAATTGCCGTAACCAGACGAGGCAAGGCGCGCGAGATGAGGCTGCTTCCACAGCCCTGAGCGTTGACACAAATCATGCGGCGCGTCCTTGCCTTCCTTGATGGACATAGCGCGGAAAGGCAAGGCGTTTCCACAGGCTGTCAGTGATGCGGGTCAGAAACCGCCGCCAGCGCCAGCGCAAGGCATCGGCATCCGGATAACGCGCGCGTTCTTTCGGGCGGTCGTGCCCGCGCGTTTCGTTGATGTAGGAATGGCCGTCGTCTGCATGTTCCGCGACAGGGCAATCGAGGTTATAGAGATCAAGACCGTTGGCCCAATAGCTGTGCATTTCTTTATCGACCGCATGGGCGAAGCGGGGTGTGCGGGCAATAAATTTCCGCGCTCCCTCGCGTGAGGCCACATAGGCGAAGGCTCCCGTGCTGCCGTAGCCGATCCGGCCAAGATTATATGATGGCAAAAGCGGACGGCAGGGCGCGAAGACTTCGCCTTTTTTGAATTTGCGATGCAGAAAAATAAAATCAAAAGGCGTGTCCATCTGTTCAATGGCGGTCAGAACTTTGCCAAAATCAGCGGTCAAGGCGATGTCATCCTCGGCGACGACACCCATGCGATCTTGACTTTCGGCGACTCTGGCCATAGCGCGGCGGTGGCTCAGCCAACAGCCAATCTCGTTGTCGCTGAGGGGGTAGGGGGTAATGCGCTGGCGTTTGTCGTGATCGACCAATCCGCGCTCGGCGTCCGTCAAGGATCGACCGTCCGTGGCTTCCAGAATTTCGAAGGGCAATCCAAGCGCGTCGAACTGCGCCTGCATTTTGGCGCGGCGATCGGCGGCACGGGCGAGGTTGATGAGGATGATGCGCATGAGACTGTATTAGTTTCTAGCGCACTCTCCGTAAAGCCAGATTTTTAGATATTCAGCCTCTGTTGAGTTCGGTCTGAAAATTTTTGCGTCCCTTCCAGACATAAGGCCAGAAGCTAATGCGTTTAACTACGCTATTTCTTTTGCCAGTGAGTGCGCGCATAGCTTTTATACGAAGCGCGGAGTGGTCGGGGTAGGGGAGCGAATTCCGGGGTCGATTTTGTCCGCCGGATTCATCGATACATGAATGCCCGCCGTCTGCATGCTCGACAACGGGGTATTGTAACCCATAAATGTCAAGGCGACTGGCCCAATAGCGGTGCATTTCGGTATCAATGGGAAGGCCAACCGCGCCCGTGTACTGTGCCAGAAATTTTCGTGCGCCTTCGCGTGAAGCGACATAGGCAACGGTACCGGTATTTTGGTAACGAACGCGTCCCAATGCATTGTCTGGTGTCAGCGGATAACAGGACACAAAGCTCCATTTTCTTCCGAGGGCACGATGCAGAAATATGAAATCAAACGGAGAGTTCAGGGCTTTTATGGCGTTGAGGGTAGGGACAAAGTTAGGCAGCAAGGCGGCGTCGTCTTCAAAGACCGTAGCCATTCTATCATGGCCGTTGGCGATCAATTCCAAAACCCGATGATGACTTATGCGGCAGGCAATCTCTCCATCCGTCAAAGGGTAATGCGAGAAACGGCGGCACCTGTCGTGATCGATCTGGCGTTGCTGCTCGGTCAGCGTCAGGGCGTCTGTGGCAACAAGAACTTTATGGGATAGTCCGTGCGCGGCCAATCGCTTTTGCATAACATTAAGCCGATCGGGAGCTCGCAAAAGATTAATAACAAAAGTTTGCATAATTTAAAGTATCCTTGATAATAATAGAATTTATAATATTTCTGTTATCAATATTTTCTTTGAAGCTGAAAGTAAATGCAGATTTTAATCCCCCTTCAACTACTGTCGCGTCTCGCCGTCTGACCCGCCAAGTCCTTTGTTCAGTTTGCGTGCGGACTCGGCGAGGATGGCGGCGATGTTTTCCGCGAGCTTCACGTCCATGACGCTGCCTTCATCTTCCATCGAACTCATGCTGATCGGCGTGATGATCGAAAAATCGCTATCCATTGTCGCGAAATTGGCGGCAGAGGCTGCGGCTGATCCCGGTTCGGCACCGGGCAAGGCTTCGACTTCCAGAATGGTGTACTGATCACCTTCATAAAGCGGCGGCAACGTTGCGCGCTGGGTGGTTTTGTCGCCGGATGCGATGCTGGGGATCGTGACGGGCGCGCCTCTGCTGGCTGCGGCTTGGGCGACGGTGCCGTTCGTCCCGTTTTTGGCGGCGGTTTTCGCGGCTTCGGCTTCGGCCAGCGTAAGCGGAACTTTTGGTTTTATCGGCGCGTCGAGATCGGTCTCGTCAGGCGTAATGACCGCCGGTTTCGAAGGCACGACATCCTTGAGGCTGGTGACGGCCAGAATGCCCCCGGTCAACAAATCCTGTCCGAGAGCGACGTTTTTGGCCATGGCGGCGATTTCTGGCGTCGTCGCTGCGGGAACGGCTGCGGTCTTGGCCGCCCATTCCGGATTCTTGAGGCGCGTGATCAATTCGTTCATGGCGCGTTCGCGTGCCGCCGTCGAAGATGTCGTTCCCGGAACCGGCAGGAATCGATGCACGCGCAGAGCCTTGACCTTCTCGAAATTGACGAAGAACATCTTGCCCTTGCTGATCCAGTCGCCGTAGGACAAATGGATCTCGCCTTCGCGCTGGTCGCGAATATGGTCGTAGGTCATGCGGTTGCGTTGCTGAACGCCGCCGGTGCCGAAATTATCGTAGTGAGGGGCGGACATAAGTAGTCCCGCGCCGGTGTCCGTCCTCATCGTACCGCCGGTGGTCTCAAGCGTCCAGAACGTGCCGCCGTGTTTTTCAAGAAAGTCCTTGGTGTCGATCGGGTCTTCGATGCGACCGAAAATCTTGATGTTACAGTTGCCGGTGATCGATCGCGCTTCTTGCTTGGCGCGTTTTTCGAGCGACGGTAAATCCTGCGCCGCGAACACAAGCGAGAAGCCGAGCGAACGCGCCTGCGCCGCCATCACGGCCATGCCCTTCGCGGTATAATAACCGACTTCGTCGAACACCGTCATGAAGGAGGATGAGGAGCGCGTCTGCTTGCTTCCGATCGCGGTTTCCCAAGTGCCTTCCACCGAATTGCCGAGCGTCGCGCCCATCATGCCCTTCAGCGTCGAGGCGACGATCTTGCCGAGATTGGCGGCCTCGTCGCCGGATTTTTCCAGCGCCGGAATCAGGGTGATGAGAATGCGGCGATTCAACACGACATCGAGCACTTCGACGTCGGCCAGCTGCGCCTTGAAGATGTACCCGTATTCGTCGGCCAGCATTTGCAGCGAGCGCGTGAATTGCATCGACAGATAGCCGTGTTGTTGTCGCGCGATTTGCAGATCGTACATCGGCTGGTCGGGCGAGGGCGGACGTTCGTTGCCTTCGTCGTCGAAAGCGGCATCGACAAAGCCCGGCAGTGTTTTCAGATAACCGACGAGACCGTGCGTGATGCGTTCGGGCAAGGTTGGGTCGCGCGCCAAGCGGATGATCGGTTGCATTTCGATATGATCGCGCACGACTCCGATGTCCAGAAGCAGGCCTTGCTTGTCGCGCTTGTAGGTCAAGGCGGGCATCAGCGCGAAGATCAAGGCGACCGCGCGTTCTTTCCACATGGCGTTGTCGCCGCCGGCTTCCGGCATGAATTCCACGAGCATGTTCGACAGGTAAGACGACGAACCGTTTGAGAACGGATTCATGCTGTTCGACATAGCGCCGTCGTCCGAATTGCCGGTCATGTAATTGATAAGCAGCAAATCGTCGTCGCGTCCGAAACGTCGCGCCACCGAATACAGCGATGCCCAAAGATCGGTGTCCGCCTTGCCGTCGACGAACACATAACCGGAGCCCCACGACAAAGCGTTGGTGACCAGCGCCTTTAGCCCTTCGGTTTTACCCGATCCGGTTGTGCCGATGTAGAGCAGATGGGTGCGGGCATCGTTGTTGGTAAACCAAATTTCCTGTCCGCAATCGGGATTGTCCGCATCGGAGGTGTTGCCGATGTGGAGAATGCCCTCGGCTTTGCCTGCGCCGGATTTGCCCGGGGCCGGATTGCGCGGATCGAGCAGCGTTGTGTATTTCGGCATCTTGAAGGGCAAATGGAACGGGCGGTGGAAAGCCCAGTAGAAATACACAAGGATCAGCATTGCCCAAGCGTCGGTGTAGCCGCTGAATTGCGCGAATTGATCTTTAATAATCAGAAAAAAAACCGTAGCCATAAAGGCGACGGCGGCCATAGGGTTGGATTTGTCCCAGTATTCCGCCAGCCGTTGCGACACGGGGCGCACGTCACGTACCAGACTTCGGTACTTGACGTTATATTTTGGTAGTGGAATTGGCACGCTAACACCCCTTAAAAGTCCGCCGAAAATTTTCGCCCTACATAATCCCCGTCCCCAAAGAGTCGGGCTGGAGAGAGAATTCCCTCCCCCTCGCGGGGATCAAATGCGAAGGCATTTGATGCCCGTAGGGATTGGTTAGGGAGGGGGGAGAACGACTGGGAACCCGTGCTTCAGATTCTGAAACAAATTGCCAAGCCTTACTCCCCCACCCCTGACCCCTCCCGCAAGGGGAGGGGAAATCTCTCTCACTTCCTCCAACTTTTCAAGAAGGCGTAGAATAGCGTATTTAACGCATTAAGTCTTGATGTTAAGTGCTAAATATTAATTAAAATGAGCAGGCTCTAAGGGCTGTTTGTTAGAGCTTTTGGGCGCGAAAATATAATATTTTCCAGAGCTTTGCATGGAACCAGCCTGATTTTCGGCCTCCAATCCTGAACCCCAAAAAATATCGCCCCGCACCGCGCCCTTGATCGCTCCTCCTGTATCTTCGGCCACCATAAGCCTTTGCAGGGGGGCTCCGGAGCCTGTGGTTGTGTCGAGCCAGAGCAGGGTACCGTAAGGCACGAACGCCGGATCGACGGCCAGACTCCTCAAGGGAGTCAGGGGATGGCCAGCCGCGCCGATAGCCGCTGTCGTTGGCATCGACTTGAAAAATACATAAGACGGATTGCTGTCCATGATCTGCCGAGCGCGATTCGGATGCGTCGTCAGCCAAGCGCGGATTTTCGGCATCGTCACGGGACGCTCAATCGCGCCGGAATCGGCCAGAATTTTTCCGATGCTGACATAGGCGCGGCCATTGGCCCCGTCATAGCCGACATAGACATCGTGGCCATCGGTCATACGCACGCGCCCGGAACCCTGCACGGCGAGGATGAAGGCGTCGATGGGATCATCGACCCACAGCAGGACTTTTGCGCGTCCCGCCAGATGCCCGTTTTCAATCGCGGCGCGATCATCATAGGGAACCAGCTTCCCATTCTGTACTTTGCCTGCGATATGTTTTCCGTTCCATTCCGGCTTGAACGCGCCGAGATCGACGCCGACAAGATCCTGTGGCCGCATATAGAGTGGCGTTTGATAACGCCCGTGTCGTTGCCGCGAGCCGCGAAGTTCGGCTTGATAATAACCGGTGAACAGACCCGTATCGCCTTCGGCTCCCGCCACGCTCATGGGCTGGAGATAAGCCTCGAAGAGATGTCGTGCCGCAGCGTCGTTTTGAGTTGGCAGGGATGTCAGCTGTTCGCAAAACCCGCGCCAGTCTTGCGAACGTTTCACCAGCGTGGGGCAGTATGTTGCAAGAACAGGCGCGACTTCGGCGGCGTGGTCATCGCTCCATCCGGGGAGATCGTCGAACCCGACGGGGGTTAGGGTTATTCTTTCGTTTGACGCCTTTTCTGCGCAGGCTGCGAGGGTTAAGACAGAAAGAGAAACAAGAACAATTCGAATGATCTTGGGAAACAAATTCCTTTCCTGTTTCACACACGTGAAAAGTATGCGGGAACTTAGAGAGTTTCCCCTCCCCTCGCGGGAGGGGACAGGGGTGGGGGAGTGCGGCTTGGAGCGCTGTTTCAGAATCTGGAACCTGATTCCCAACCGTTCGCCCCCCTCCCTAAACCTCCCCGCGAGGGGGAGGGAAAACCTTTCATAATCCCGACTCTTGAGGTGCGGGAAGTATGACAGAAAACGGGATTCCGGATCTATTTTTTTTCGCCCAGCTTTGCGGTTCGAAAAGAAAATTGTCCAGAATGACGGCGGCGATGAATTTCCCGAACTCACGCCTTCGTCTCGATCAACGACCAGTTGGGATCCGGAGACGTGGTATCGCGGGCAAAGGTCCAGAGATCGATAATTTCCTCAATCTTGCCTTCTTCGCCGCTGATCAAGGCGCCCTGCGCATCATGCACGATATTGGTTTGCTCGCTGATAAAACGCACCGTGATGATCGCCTTTTTGTCGTTGGTGCGGGCGGCGGCGCATTCGACCTCTTTCAGGTTTTCAAGCTTGTGCGTGATGACCTGACCGGCCTGCCGCCGCGCTTCGATCGCGTCCTGAAAGCTCTTGCGCACTTGGGGGCTGAGGATTTTTTCGCTGTCCGTCAGATCGCCTTTAAAGAAATCCTCGACAACCATCGTGAACGCGGCGCGCGCGCCCTGCAAAAACTGTTTTTCATTGAAGGTGGAATCAAGTTCCTTGATGCGCTCAAGTCCTCCGGCCAGCGAATCCGGCGCGGCGCGCAAGGGACGCAACAGGGGCGGCAACTCGGACGGCTTTGCTGCCGACGATGGCGATTCGTCATCGCGAGCGGGAGCCGAGGATTGTTCCGGCGCGGCAAAGGGGTTGGGGCGCTCGCCGTCTTCCTCGTTGCGCCGCCCAAGCACCGACCACAAACGCGACAGAACGACGACCGCGATCACGGCGTAAATGATGGTATCTGTGTCCATGCGCCCATTATAGAATGCCCCAGTCTGGCGGAGAAGGAATTTATCTCTGTTCCGCCTCTTGAACTCTTGCGCGCAACAGTGTTACCTAAAACCCCACACCTTGCGAAGGATCAGCCGAATGACAACCGACACAGGCGCCGCTGCGCCTTCAATCCCTAATCCCGCTCCCGGCATGCCTGTGACGATAAGCGCGCAGTATATCAAGGATCTTTCATTCGAAAGTCCGAATGCGCCACAGGTTTTTTCGACGGCGAACGTCACGCCTGAGATTAACATGGGCGTCAATTTGCAAACGCGCTCGCTTGCCCAGAATACCTATGAAGTTTTGCTGTCGTTGAAAATCGAAGCCAAGCTTCAAGACAAGACCGCGTTTATCGCCGAACTGGTTTATGGCGGCGTGTTTGTGATTCCGGAATTGACCGAGGAGCATTTGCGCCTGTTCCTGCTGGTCGAGGCGCCGCGCATGCTGTTTCCCTTTGCGCGCAGCATCCTGATGAATGCCGTGCGCGACGGTGGCTTCCCGCACGTCATGATCAACCCGATTGACTTCCTCGGGCTTTACATGGCGAACAAAGGAAATATAGGTTCAATGGTGACGGCAGGTGCGGCATGACGGAGACAGCGATCGGAGCGTTCAGGCGCGTCGTGGTGGCGTGCGGCCTGATAGCGGCGTTTTACGCAGGTGCGGCGGTTGCCCAGCCTGCCCCCAATAACAATCAGGATTATGTGGCGTGCATGGGTGGGGAAAGCGCCCAGCAGGATCCGCAACGCTCGGCCTATTGCAAGTGCGTCCATGACGAGATCGTTAAGTGGGACGAAAACACCCTTAAGAATGTTGCCGCCGAAGCGCAAAAGTCGGGCAGCGCGGCAACGCCGCAACTCGAAGCCGTCGCTCAGGCTTGCATCAATAAGGTCATGAAATAGGCGCGGTTGAGGTCTGCTTCATATAAAAAGCGAAGAGATATGAAGACGCTGCATGAGCGGTGTTGTCCCCCTCCCGCTTGCGGGAGGGGTTAGGGGCGGGCAAAAATGTTGCGGCAAATCCTGACCTTTAAGAATCCAAAGCGTTCCGAAGTGTGGCAAACTTACCCGCCCTCACCCAACCTCTCCCGCAAGCGAGAGAGGAAGTCTTGAGCTCTTGCTTCAAAGGGCATTCTCTACGATTAAGCTGATGTAACCCGCAGATTTTGAGGATTCGTCGGTCGGTTTTATTGACGCGCGTGTTGGAATAGATTATGGCACAGACCATATCCTGCCATCACTCCATTACTTTCTGCGAGGAACTATGCCCCAAGCCGCTGCCCAACGTTCTGTATCTCAGGATTCCAAGGTTAAGGATCTCGGTCTCGCCGCATGGGGACGCAAGGAAATCGACATCGCCGAAACCGAGATGCCCGGCCTGATGGCGGTGCGCGAAGAATATGGCGCTTCGAGGCCGCTCAAGGGCGCGCGTATCGTCGGCTGTTTGCACATGACAATTCAGACGGCGGTGCTGATCGAGACGTTGACGCATCTCGGTGCGGAGGTGCGCTGGTCGTCGTGCAACATTTTCTCGACGCAGGATCACGCGGCTGCGGCCATTGCGGCCAAGGGCATTCCGGTTTTCGCATGGAAGGGTTTGACCGAGGACGAATATTGGTGGTGCATCGACCAGACGATCACGGGAGCGGGCGGTTGGCGTCCGAACATGCTGCTCGACGACGGCGGCGATCTGACGCAGCGCGTCCATACAAAGTATCCCGAACTGCTGAAGGACATTCGCGGCGTTTCCGAAGAAACCACGACCGGCGTTCATCGCCTCTATGAGATGATGGAGAAGGGCGAACTCAAAATGCCCGCCTTCAACGTCAATGACAGCGTAACGAAATCCAAATTCGATAATCTTTATGGCTGTCGCGAAAGTCTCGTCGACAGTATCCGCCGCGCCACGGACGTGATGCTGGCGGGCAAGGTCGCGATCGTCTGCGGTTATGGCGATGTCGGCAAGGGGTCAGCCGCCAGCCTTCGCAGCGGCGGCGCGCGCGTGATGGTGACCGAGATCGATCCGATCAACGCGCTGCAAGCGGCAATGGAAGGCTATCAGGTCGTGACGATGGATGACGCCGTCTCGCAAGCGGATATTTTCGTCACCGCGACCGGCAACGAGGGCGTGATCACGCTCGACCATATGCGTAAGATGAAAGACCGCGCCATTGTTTGTAACATCGGCCACTTTGACTCCGAGATCGAGATTGAATCGCTGAAGAATCTGAAATGGGAAGAGATCAAGCCGCAGGTCGATGAGGTGATTTTCCCCGACGGCAAGCGTCTGATCGTTCTCGCCAAAGGCCGCTTGGTCAATCTCGGTTGCGCGATGGGGCATCCGAGCTTCGTCATGAGCGCGTCCTTTACCAATCAGGTCATGGCGCAAATCGAATTGTGGCAGAACCCCGGCAAGTATAAGAACGAGGTCTATATCCTGCCGAAGCTGCTGGATGAAAAAGTCGCTCGCCTGCATCTCGCCAAGCTTGGCGCGAAGTTGACGGAACTGACGCCGAAACAGGCCAAATATATCGGCGTCTCGCCTGTCGGTCCCTTCAAGCCGGAGCGGTATCGATACTAGTGGATTGCGTCGTCTTAAATGATGGGAATTCAATTTGACATGAGGACGGTGGAATCCCCCTCCCGTTTACGGGAGGGGTTAGGGGC